>JAJYKK010000071.1 GCA_021788645.1 Pseudomonadota bacterium | reverse complement strand
ATAACCCGCGACAAGGTCGCAGGCTTTATTGTGAAGCGTAGACATGGTTGCTCAAGCCCACACTCCCAACATCAGGCGTATTTACAGCCGCCCTCGACAGCGGGACAGCGCTGCCGATCCGGGCGTATGCCGACCTGCATTCAGGTCGGCATGCGCCCGGAGACCACACTTTCCGCACACGAAACAATGTTTGACACGCTTACCTAATTCGCCACAGCACGAGCACGTTTGGCGGGTATAGGCAGGATTGACGTACTCGAGCGCGAGGCCAGCAGCTTTGGCCTTGTACTCGACGAAGCTCTGAAGCTGCCGCCAAGCTCAGCTCCGACGCCCGGCACACGCTCGCGACGCACCTCACGCGCCGATTCCATTCGCTCGGCGTCGGGGCCCTGGAGATGCGCGGGAGCCCAGGTGGTTGTGGCGGATCGCTCATGCTCAGGGCGAAAGACCCGCATGAGGAGGATCGAGGGCCGCACCCTCAAGTCGGTCCGGTCCGGTCGACGCGCTGCGCCCGCTCCAAGGTGCCCAACGGCACCGGCACGAACGCGGCCAGCTCATTGCACGCATGGTCCAGGGCCACGCATGCCGCCCGTCCCGGCGCGCTCGCGAAGTGCAGCCCGCCCTGTCGGGAAGCCAGCAGCCCGACGCGCCGGCAGTACCCAAGGCATTCGGCAATCCGCGCACGCGCCGCACGAGCGACCAGGAGACGCCCATCGACGGGCACTCCCCTGCGCGCCAAGTCGTGCGCCGCCCGCACAACCGCATCGCGTAGGGCTGAAGAATCGATCGCGCGCTCCCCGGCATGAAGACGCGCGCGCAGCCAGGCGCTGGCGAGATGGGTCGCGGTGGCGGTGTACTGGGCGGCGAGGGCCCGATGCACCCGTTCGTCCAGAGCCGTGACCCCGCACGCCGTCACGCCCGTCAGTTCGGGGCCAAACCGCACGAATACGGCGGTACGCCCCGTCGTCATGAAGTCGTAGGTCAGACCGACCGGGACGACGCGGACGTCCGCGCGCGCGCGGTTGAGCAACCGGTGGAGCGCGGCCTTGGAACGCATGGGACGCCCATCGGGCGACACCACGCCTTCCGGCGCCAGGAACACGGTCTCTCCGGCATCCAGCAAGGACACGAAGGCCGCAAGCTGCCGAGCGATCACCTCGCGGTCATACGCCGCCAAGCGCTGAAACGTCTCGCGGCGCAGCTTGAAGAGCCCGAGACGCTCCTGGTTCAGGCTCCGGTACCGCTCGGCCCGGGCCTCTTCCACGGTGGCGGGAACCGAGTTCGGCGCGGCCAGGCGCGCGTAGCGCGCCAGCTGGCTTGCCTTCAGGATCTGCGCCAGAGGCATAGGGCCGGCGATGTCGCCGATCTGGGCGAGCACCTCGCCCATGGTTCGCTCGGCCACCCGCCGCATCGGGCGCACCCGCATCAACTCGAGGAACCGGGCGAGGCACAAGCGGCGCAGGAGCGGACGGAGGAATGCCGGACCGGCCGGCACGTAACGGGCCAGGAACCCCCGCGCGAACAGGTCCTCCCGGGCGACGAAATAAGGCACGTCGCCGCGACACGCCACGCCACGCCGCCGCAGCATGACGGCGGCCATGATCGGCCCGTCGGCATCCGACCGGTGATTGGCCACCAAGAGGGTCGGAACGCCCGCGGCATAGTGCTCGCGGCCGGACACCCGGATGTCGTAGCGCAGCTTCAGAACCAGCTCGGTGAGGACCGCGAAGGCGCACCGCACGCCCCGCCTGAAGCCCTCCGACGGCACAGGACCGGCGCCCGGGTGGGGCCTGGCCGCACCGCCGGGGCGCGCCGCTTCAGCGGGCGCCGGCCTTCCTGTCCCCATGGCGGTGCCAATGCACGGTCGCGGGCGGAGCCTCCTCCGTTCCTCCTTCACGCTGCCACTCCGGGGCCATGGGCCCTTCCGTGCGCGGGCCGCGCAGCCGCGTCCACCCGGCTTTCCAAGGATGGGCAAGGGCATCGGCGACAGCGGTGGCCTCGTAGCCGCAATGGGCCATGCAGTCGTCGCATTTTGCGTTGCGCCCGGTGCCGTAGCGGTCCCAGGGCGTCTCTTCCATCAGCGCCCGGAAACTCGGCGCGTAGCCCTCATCGACCAGCAGGTAGCACGGCCTTTGCCAGCCGAACACGTTGCGGGTCGGGTTGCCCCAGGGCGTGCACCGGTAGCGGCGGTTTCCGGCGAGGAAATCGAGATAGAGGCTCGAGTGGTTGAAGACCCAGGACCGGTGCCGGCCCAACTTGAAGAGGTCGCGAAAGAGCTGCTGGGTGGCATGCCGCCGGAGAAAAAGATCCTGCCGCGGCGCGTGCGCGTAGCCGAACCCCGGCGAGATGGTGACCCCTTCCACGCCCAGCGCCGCCACGTCGTCCATGAATTGCGCCACCTCCGCCGCGCTCTCCCCCTGGAACAGGGTGCAGTTGACGGTCACGCGGAAGCCCTCGCGCAAGGAAAGCCGTATCGCCGCCACCGCCCGTTCGAATACGCCCGGCCTGCACACGGAGGCGTCGTGGCGCTCGCGGGTGCCGTCCAGATGGATGGAGAACGTCAGGTAGGGCGACGGCGAATAATCGCGGATGCGCCGGGGCAACAACAGCGCGTTGGTACACAGGTAGACGTACTTGCGCCGCCTGGTGAGCGCCCGGACGATGGCGGGCATCTCCTGGTGCAAGAGCGGTTCGCCTCCGGCAATGGACACGATCGGCGCACCGCATTCGTCCACCGCCCCCAGACATTCCTCGAGGCTCAGCCGGCGATCGAGCACCTCGGCGGGATAGTCGATCTTGCCGCAGCCGGCACAGGCCAGATTGCAGCGGAACAAGGGCTCCAGCATGAGCACGAGGGGATAGCGGCGCTCCCCGCGCAAGGTCTTGCCAAGCACGTAACGTGCGACCCCCAACTGCTGGCGGAGCGGAACACCCATGCGTCACCCTCCTGGGTCGGAACGTCCGGGCCGGCCTTCGCCCTGGTTGCCTGTTGCCGCGCGCCGCAGTCCTGCCGGAAGGCGGAAGGTGACGGATTCTGCCGGACCCTCGGCCTCGCGCACGGCGAGCGCACCCAACTCGCGCAGCCGAGCCAGGAGGTTCTGCACCAGGACTTCCGGGGTCGAGGCGCCCGCGCTCAAGCCGACGCAAAACTTGCCCTCCAGCCAGCGGGCATCGAGTTCGTCGGCATCCTGCAACAGATAGGAGGGCACCTGGATCTGGGCGCCCACCTCGCGCAGACGATTCGAGTTGGAACTGTTGCGGGCGCCGACCACGAGGAGCACGTCGATGACTCCCGCAAGCGCGCGCACCGCGTTCTGCCGATTCTGCGTGGCGTAGCAGATGTCCGCCTTGCTCGGACCCCGGATGCGCGGGTAGCGCGCCTCCAGCGCGGCCACGATGCGGCGCGCATCGTCGAGCGAAAGAGTCGTCTGGGTGACATAAGCCAGATCCAACGGGTTCCTGACGCCCAAGGCGCCCACATCGGCAATCGTCTCGACCAGATAGATCTCGCCGCCGAAACGCCGGTCGTAACGCCCGATCGTTCCGTTCACTTCGGGGTGGCCGGCATGGCCGATCAGCACCACCTCGCGGCCGGCGCGCGCATGTCGCGCCACTTCGAGGTGCACCTTGGTGACCAGCGGGCAGGTCGCATCGATGACCTTCAGCCCCTGGGCCGCCGCCCGCCGCCCCATCGCAGCGGAGACGCCGTGCGCGCTGAAAATGACCGTCGCGCCGGACGGCACCCCTTCCAGGCCCTCGACGAAGCGTGCGCCGCGCGTCTCGAGATCGGCCATCACCCGCTGATTGTGCACAATCTCGTGCAAGACGTAGATCGGGCTGCCATAGAGATCAAGCGCCGAGACGACAATCTCGATGGCGCGTACGACACCCGCGCAGAATCCGCGCGGCCTGACGAGTATGACTTCCATAGGTTTCGGATGCTGGAGAAGAGGCCGCCATGCACGACGGCGCGGCCAAAGCGCCGACCACCCCGCCCCTGAGCGCGGACAAAGCCTGACCCTCGTGCGTTCGGCCCCGGATGGCCGCCGTTCGCCCGCGGCCGCGGGGGGCGACCGCGCAGCGCCGGCGGGTCGCAGTCCCAGTATAGGACATCCGGCCCCCCGGCAATCGGCCCGACACACGTCCCCGAATGCCTGGCATTTCAGTCCCGCGATGCTATGTTTCGGAATGAAGCCACCGGGCGCAGGCGGGCGTCATGGGATGTGCCGGCCACCCTTTGCGGCCCAGACCGCCCGGCCGCCGCCTCAAGATCCCCCAGATCGTCGCGCAGCCGCCTGCGGTGGGTCGACGCACGCGCGAGCCTCCCGTCCTGGACGCCACCAGGTTTCCCGGACGCGCAGGCGTTCACACACGCGACTCTGGCGGGGGGGCGCCGCCCCCCATGCGGAACAACGGCATCTCTCCCAAGGCTCCGGTCGGGGCAACCCGGCGCGCAACGCTGCCAAGATGGCAGCCCACCACAAAGGGCTCCCAACGATGTCCAATTTGAGGGCAACCCGCAGGCACCCCGAACACGCCGCACTGGACGCGCGGGTGCGCCTCGACTGGGCGGTGGAGCGCGCCGCGCGCCATGTGCTGCAGCACCAGGACGAGGCGGGATATTGGGCCTTCGAACTGGAAGCGGACTGCACCATTCCCGCGGAATACATCCTGATGACCCATTACATGGACGAAGTCGATGCGCGCCTGCAAGCGGCGCTCGCCCGTTACCTGCGGGCCCGTCAGCTTCCCGGCGGCGGATGGCCCCTGTATGCCGATGGGGCAGCCGACTTGAGCGCCTCCGTCAAGGCATACTATGCCTTGAAGCTGGCCGGCGACGATCCCGACACACCCCATCTGGCCAAGGCCCGCCGGACCATCCTGGCCGCCGGCGGCGCCGCCCGTGCCAATGTCTTCACGCGCATCACCCTGGCCTTGTTCGGGCAGGTGCCTTGGCGGGCAGTCCCCTTTATCCCGCCGGAGATCATCCTGCTGCCCCGCTGGTTTCCGTTCCATCTGCACAAGGTCTCCTATTGGTCGCGCACCGTGATGGTGCCCCTCCTGATCCTGTGCAGCCTCAAGCCGCGCGCACGCAACCCCAGCGGCATCGGCATCGGCGAGCTGTTCGCGGCACCGCCCGAGGCGGTCCGCGACTACTTCCCGGTCCGTTCGATGCTCAACCGGCTATTCCTTCTGCTCGAGCAGAGCGCCCGCCGGGTCGAGCGGTGGATCCCACGCCCGGTGCGCGCGGCGGCGCTGCGCAGGGCGGAAGACTGGATACGGGAAAGGGCCAATGGCCACGGGGGGCTAGGGGCGATATTCCCGGCCATGGTCAATGCCTACGAGGCGATGGACGCGCTCGGCTACCCCCCCGGGGATCGGCTGCGCAGGGCGGCCAAGACGGCGCTCGACCGACTCATCGTCAAGGGACCGGAGGAAGCCTATTGCCAGCCCTGCGTTTCGCCGGTGTGGGACACCGCGCTCGCGGCGCTGGCGCTCCTCGAGACCGGCGAGGCCGCCGCCCGCACGAGCGCGTGCCGCGCACTCGAGTGGCTGCGTGACCGGCAGTTGCGCGACGAGCCGGGCGACTGGCGGGCGGGCCGCCCGGGCACGCCGGGCGGCGGCTGGCCCTTCCAGTTCGAGAACAGCCATTATCCGGACGTGGACGACACCAGCGCCGTCGGCTGGGCCATGATCGCCTCCGGCGAGCCCCGCTATGCGGCCGCCGTGAGCCGAGCCGCGCACTGGATCATCGCCATGCAGTCGCGCGGCGGCGGGTTTGGCGCTTTCGACCGCGACAATACCCGGCGCTACCTCAATGACATCCCGTTTGCCGACCACGGCGCCCTACTGGATCCCCCAACGGCCGACGTCAGCGCGCGGTGCGCCGTGCTGCTCACCCTGCTGGGCGGCCGAGAACCCCGCTACGCGAAAGCCCTGGCCCGGTGCATCGCCTATCTGCTCAAGGAACAGGAGGCCGACGGCGCGTGGTTCGGCCGCTGGGGAACCAACTACGTCTACGGCACATGGTCGGTCCTGGTTGCCTTGGCCCATGCCGGCCTCGCAGCGGACCATCCGGCGATCCGTCGCGCCGCGGACTGGCTCAGATCGGTTCAGAACGCCGACGGCGGCTGGGGCGAGACCAACGACAGCTACGCCAACCCGAGCCTGCGGGGCCGCGGGCCCTCCACCGCCTTCCAGAGCGCATGGGCGCTCCTGGGACTGATGGCGGCGGGCGATTGCGCCTCGCGGGAAGTCGCCGCCGGCATCGACTACCTGTTGCGCACGCAGCGGGCGTCCGGCGCCTGGGAGGACCGTGCGTTCACGGCGCCCGGCTTTCCGCGCGTCTTCTACTTGAAATACCATGGCTATAGTCGATATTTCCCATTATGGGCACTCGCGCGCTACCGCACGCTGACGAGCCAGGGAATGGGGTGATGGGTTTTGCCATTATGGCGGCCAGCCGCATCGAGCTGGCCGCGGTGACGACACGCCTCAAGACGGCCGGCGAGTGGCTTCGCCTGCCGAGCGGGAACTTCGCCGCGCTGTGCGGCATCGGCGCCCCCCATGCCTCCCGGATCTCCGCGCAACTGCTTCGCCAGGACGTACGCGGCCTGGTGAGCTGGGGCTGCGCGACGGGGCTGGACGCGAGCCTCCGGCCGGGCACGCTGCTGCTGCCGCGTGCGCTGATTACCGGGCACGCGGCATGCCTCCGGGTCGATGCGGCCTGGCACCGCGCCGCGATGGCCGCGCTCGCGCCGCATCTGCCGATCCGCACGGCGCCGATCGCCGAAACCCGATCCGTGTTGACGAGCCCGGTGCAAAAAGAGGCCTTGTTTCAGCGCACCGGGGCCATCGCGGCCGACATGGAAAGCGCGTTGCTGGCGCGTGTCGCCCAGGACTGCCGCCTGCCCTTCCTGGTCGTGCGCGCGGTCGCGGACACCGCGGTCCATACGCTCCCGCGCGGCCTTCCGATGGGCATCGACGTTCACGGGAACCTGGCGGCCGGACGCATCGCGCAACGCGCGCTGCTGCGTCCTGCCGATTGGCCCCAACTGGCTCGCCTGGGGCTCGCCTTCCGGCGGGCGAGGCAAGCGCTCACCTGCGCGGCAAGCCGCATGCCCCGCCCATTCACGCGATGACCGCCCTCGTCACTGGGGCCACGGGATTCGTCGGCTCCGCGGTGGTACGGGCGCTCCTCGCGCGCGGCCAGCGCGTGCGGGCACTGGTGCGCCCGATGAGTGACCGGCGCAATCTCCTGGGTCTCAAGGTCGAGATCGCCGTCGGCGACCTGACCGATCGCTCATCCCTGTATTCGGCGCTGCGAGGCTGCCGCGCGCTGTTCCATGTGGCGGCCGATTACCGCCTCTGGGTGCCCAACCCCGTCGATCTGTATCGTGTCAACGTCATGGGCACCCGCAACATCCTGGAGGTTGCGGCCGAGCTAGGGGTGGACAAGATGGTGTATACGAGCAGCGTCGCGACACTGGGCGCTGCCGCCGGGAATGTTCCCGCAGATGAGACAACGCCGGTGGCCATCGGCGACATGATCGGGCATTACAAGCGCTCGAAATTCCTGGCAGAGGAAGCGGTGCGAAACATGGCCCAGGCGGGGCTGCCGGTCGTCATCGTCAATCCCTCCACACCCGTCGGCCCGCGCGACCTGCGTCCGACGCCCACCGGCCGGATGGTTCGCGATGCGGTCTTGGGCCGCATTCCGGCATACCTAGACACGGGGCTCAATATCGTCCATGTCGACGACGTGGCGACCGGACACCTCCTCGCCTTCGAGCACGGCGCGATGGGGGAACGCTACATCCTGGGGGGAGAGAATCTCGCGTTGCGCGATATTCTCACGCGCATCGCGCATCTGGCAGGACGGCGGCCGCCACGAATCTGCTTGGCGCGCGGCTTCGTGCTGCCCATCGCCTACTTCGTCGAGGCGGGCGCCCGCCTGCTGCATGCCGGCGAACCCTTGGTGACCGTCGACGGTGTCAGGCTCGCGCGCAAGCCCATGTATTTCTCTTCGGCCAAAGCGATGCGCATGCTGGGGTTCGAAGCCCGTCCGGCGGCGCAGGCGCTGGGCGATGCGGTCGACTGGTTTGTCGCCGAGGCCGCCCGGCGCAGTCCTTAGCGCGAACGCGCCGGACCCGCGCACGCCAGGAAAATCGACTCCATCTTGTCGAGCATCGCGTCGAAGCTGAAGAGCTCGCAGGCCCGCTCGCGTGCGCGCTGACCGAGCCGCTCACGCAGGCCCGCGTCCCCCAACAGCCGTTCCAGGGCCGCCCGCAAGGCCTCGGCGTTCCGCGGCGCCACGACCAAGGCACTCTCGTCGTCCGCCACCGCCTCCAGGATGCCGCCGACCGGGGTCGTGACCACCGGCAGCTGGCACAGCATCGCCTGCAGCAACGCCTGCGGCACACCCTCATGCCCATAGGACGGCAGGACGAAGGCGTCGAGGGCGCGCAGCCAAGGCAGAACCTCGGCCTGATTGCCGGGCATGATCACGCGATCGGCGAGGTCCAACGCCGCCACCTGCTCGCGCAGGGCGTGTTCCTGAGGTCCGCCCCCGACGATCACGAGCCGCGCCGCCCGATCGGACAAGCGCGCGAACGCCTCGACGAGATAACGGTGGCCCTTCCAGCTGCGGAGGGTGGCCACAATCCCGATCAACCTCGCCTCAGGCGGCAAGCCGAGCAACCGGCGGGCCTCGCCCCTGTCTCCCGGCCGGAAGTACTCGCCATCGACGCCGGTAGGCACCGGCGTGATGTGTTCCGGCACATAGCCGTTGTCGCAAATCAGCTGATTTCGCGTCTGGGCGCCGGTCGTCACAATATGGGTGGTGGCGTTCTGATAGAGCCAGCGCGTGAATCTGTTGCGCGGCACCGGCGTCGAGATGTGGCGCGTGCGCACCATCGGCGGCGCCCACCGCAGGGCCCGGGCGGCCAGCGCCACCAGCCAGCTGTCGGTGGAACTGTGGGTATTGATCACGTCCGGCGTATGCTGCGAGAGCCAGCGATACAGGACGGCGATGCCCCGCAGACTCTTTTTGGCGATCGGCAGCGCGACGACCGGGATCCCCCTGCGGCGCGCCTCCGCGTAGATCTCGGCGTGCGCCGCGCAGAGCACCGTGACGGCATGCCCGCGCCGCATCATGCCAGCGGCTTCATTGAGGATTCGGATTTCCTGACCGCCCCAGCCGAGCGAGGCCTCCGTATGCACGATGTGGAGCGCGCGGCGGGCGCCTTGGCGGCCTGGGAAATGTTCGGCCCCTGGCGCCCGGGAGCGCGCGCGATCGGTCACCGACGTCACCTCATGGTGGGATAACAACCCCGCGCTCATAGCCTCTCGTCCCTCCAGTTTCAGGGGCCGATATTAGGCCTCGGGCGTCGGGGCCGTCAAGCCGACAGCGGTCAAGTAATGTCAAGCCCCGGTGGCGTCGTCGCTTCTCGGCGCCCGGACGCCATGCGATGGCGCGCCAGGCGCCAGTCGCATCCGGACGAGGGCCGCACGCGCTCGTTAGGCATGTCGCGCCCATGCGCAGTACAATGGGCGAACCGGCCCGGCTCGGGTGCCTGCATGGGGAAACAGACGTGAGAAGGATGCGAAATACATGGCCCTTGCTGCTCGCAATCGCGGGCCTCGGATGTGCGCCCGCCTTTGGCGCCACCCGCAATCCACCGGGACGCTTCGAGATCGTCATCGACCCGCATGTGCGCGCGGACACGTTTTTGCTCGACACGCAGACGGGAAAGATCTGGCGCCTCGTCAAATACGACGACCTGCCCGGAAAGCCGGTGGTCTGGCGCTTCATGGACCGCGTCGACGATCTCCCGCAGGCGCTCCGATGGGACGCGGCGCACAGCGGCCGCCAGCCGCCCCCTTCTCCGCCGGCAGGGACGCCATGAGCGCCTGCCGATTCCCAACGCAACGTGCCCACCCAGCGAGGACAGCGGGCAAGGCGCCGGGCACGCGGGGTCTGGCCGCTAGCCCAGCAGCTCGGGCATGATCGTGATGTCGGAGAAATCGCCCTCGGCCGGCTTGGTCCCGTTGGGGCGCGCCAGCACCGATTCCGGGGGCTTGTCGGCCGCATAGTTCTTGATGAGCCATTCGAGGTTGTTGCGGGAGTCGGCATTGGCCAGCGCCTCGTCCAGGCTGATCCGGCCCGCCTGATAGAGGTCGAACAAGGCCCGTTCGAACGTCTGCGAGGCGTCGTTGATGGACTGCTCCATGGCGTCCTTGATGCCGCCGATGTCCTGCCTGCGGATGAGATCGGCCACATAAAGCGAATTGAGCATGACCTCGACCGCCGCCACCCGCTTGCCGTCCACGCCGGGGACCAGGCGCTGGGACACAACCGCCCGGAGGCTTGCCGCCAGATCGGCCAACAGGTGTTCGCGCGCCTCCAGCGGAAAGAAGCTGATGATGCGGGTCAGTGCATGGTAGGCGTTATTCGCGTGCAGGGTCGCCAGACACAGATGGCCGCTTTGCGTGTAGAGGATGGCCTGCCGCATCACTTCGGCATCGCGGATCTCGCCGATGACCAGCACATCCGGTGCCTCGCGCATGGCATTGACCAGGGCATTGCCGTAGGACAGGGTGTCCATCCCGATCTCTCGCTGATTCACGATCGACTTCTTGTGCCGGTGCACGAACTCGATCGGATCCTCCACCGCAAGAATATGCCCCGGCTGGTTCGCGTTGCGGTAGTCGATCATCGAGGCGAGCGTGGTGGACTTGCCAGACCCCGTCGCGCCCACGACCAGGACGAGCCCCCGTTTCTCCATCACGAAATCCTTCACGGCAACGGGCAGGCCGAGGGTGTCCGGATCCGGCACCAGCCCGCTGATATAGCGGATGACCATCGCCACGCTGGAGCGTTGCCAGAAGACGTTCACGCGGAAGCGGCCGACCTCGGGCACGCCATAGGCGAAGTTCATCTCGCGAGCCGTCTCGAATTCCCGGATCTGCTCGGGCGACATCAGGGAATACGCAATCTGCTTGAGCAAGGCGGCGTCCAAGACCTGCTTGTTCACCCGCCGCAACCTTCCCTCCATCTTGATGAAGACCGGCGCGCCGGCGGAAAAGAACAGGTCGGACGCCTGCTTCTCCGCCATCACTCTGAAAAGGGGCTTCAAGTCCATGCGAATCTCCACCTTTACGCGTCATCTTCCCGCCAGGATACACGGTTTGCGCGGTCGGGGGCGAGTCCCTTGTCCCCGGACCAAGAAAACGTAGGCCAAAGGTGGATTCTCGCGCGCAAAAAGGTTATGGTAGCGATGGGATGGGCCCTCGTGCAGCTTGTCGCCTCCGCCTCGCGCGGCGCCCATTTCCTCGGACGGTGCCCGATCGCGGCGTCGGCCTCCTGATCGCTGCCAGGACTGGGCCCACCATCCCCACGATGCTTCCCCTTCCCTATTTTGAACGGAGACCCGTATGGCCACGGTTGAACTGACCCAACACACCTTCGAGGACACGATCGTCAACAACGACATCGTGATCGTCGACTTCTGGGCGCCCTGGTGCGGGCCCTGCCGGGCGTTCGCGCCGGTCTACGAGCAGGTGTCCGAAAGCCACCCGGACATCGTCTTCGCCAAGGTAAACACGGAGGTGGAGCAGGAACTGGCCGGCTATTTCCAAATCCGTTCCATCCCGACGTTGATGGTCTTCCGGGAAAAGGTGATCCTGTTCTCGCAAGCCGGATCCCTGCCCGGTTCCAGCCTGGAGAAGCTGATCGAGGAAGTGAAGGCGATCGATATGGCGACGGTCCACAAGGAAATCGCCGAGGAGGAGGAAAAGACGCCGGACTGACCTCGGGGCCGGTGCCGCCGGATGGGGCCCTCAGCGCATGAGGGCGCCGCGCGCGAAGAAGGCCGCCGCGGGGGTCAGGGCCGCCCTGACGCGGGTGTTCAGATTGAGCAGGTGGAGGGTCATCTTGGCGGCCATGGAGAACGGGTAGGTGCGCCGCGCCAACTGGCGCCCGCGCGCGAGATACTGCTGGAAATGCCCCGCCGTGAACGGCTCGCGAGGATAGCGCGCAGCGTGAAAGTGCTTGTAGGCGAGGTAGGCGTCTTCGTTCCTGGTGATCGACATCCGCTTGACCAGGGTCCGCGCAATCGCCACGTTGCCATGCCCTTCAAGGGCGTTGTAGTCCTTGAAGAACCGGTAGAAATGCTTGTAATGACGGATTTCGTCGTTGCGAATGTTGAGGACGAGTTGCCTGAGGACCGGCTCCTCGCAATGGATGCCGAGCGCCATGTAGAAAGTGGCCGTACCCGTCTCCACCATGCAGCGCGCCGCCATCTCCAGGGCGCGTCGGGGTTCCAGCAGCGCTTGCGTGGCGGTCGGGGCATAGTCCTGGAGGAAGGCATCGAAGGCTTCGGCCCAGGGGAAATCGGGCCACACGGCCTTGACATACGCTTTCAGGGCGCGCCCATGCTGCACCTCCTCCGGCTGCCAATGGCCTGAAATCCAAGCCACCACGTCGTCATTGTCCGCGAAGTGGGCGACGAGATTGCGCGCATACAAGTCGGAGGCAATCTCGACGAAGGAGGCGCAGGTCAGCATGGCGAAAAGCTGCATGTCGTCCTTGACGCGGCCGAGCTCGATTCTGGCGAAGGGGATATCCTCCAGCTTCCAGGGCAACCCAACGGGCGAGATGCGCTCAAAGTCTTCGACAAATCCCATGTCAGTCACCTGTTCCTAAAAAGTTGCGCATATCTGCGCATCGGATTTATCCGCAGTCGGTTGACGCACTTTCGTGCCCAACTCGACCCTCTTGACGCTCAGTTGCGCCGGAGAACGAGCAAGCAGGATTCGACGC
>JAJYKK010000070.1 GCA_021788645.1 Pseudomonadota bacterium | reverse complement strand
CACGCCCTTGAACCGCCTGCACAAGCGCGGACTCTGGCTCCGCCAGGCCGAAGCCCTGGCGGACGGACGCACCCTGCGCAAGGTCGCACACGATCTCGGGATTCACCTCGGAACGGCCCATCGCTGGCGCCACCGTTTCTTGACCGTGCCCGAGGGCATTCAGCCGGCGGCCTTGGTCGGTGTGGCCGAGGTCGATGAGACCTATTTCCTGCTGTCCTTCAAGGGCAAGCGCCAAGGGTTGGGCCGCAAACCGCGCAAACGCGGTGGCAAAGCCTCCAAACGCGGCCTTTCCGCCGAGCAGGTGCCGGTCCTGGTCGCGCGTGACCGCTCCGGCGCCACCATGGACTGCGTCGTTCTGGCGTCCAACACCGAGAAATTGTCCGCAGCGCTGAAACCGTTCATTCCAACGGACACCATCCTCTGTTCCGACGGCAGCAAGGCCCTGGCGGCCGTGGCGCGTACCCTGGGCGTCGAGCACCACCCCATCAACGTCTCCGCCGGCATCCGCGTCGATGGTCCCTGGCACATTCAGAACGTCAACGCCTACCATTCGCGCCTCAAGGCC
This sequence comes from Pseudomonadota bacterium, assembly GCA_021788645.1. Lineage (GTDB taxonomy): Bacteria > Pseudomonadota > Gammaproteobacteria > Burkholderiales > JAKAFK01 > JAKAFK01. The sequence goes on along the minus strand of JAJYKK010000070.1, from coordinate 12,419 downwards.
TGGATCGCCAAGTTCCGCGGCGTCGCCACCTGCTACCTGGCCAACTACCTCGGCTGGTTCCGTGCCATCGAGCGCGCAACCGCCAACCCCCTGAAACCCGCTCAGTGGCTCCCGGTGGCTGCAAATGTCAGAGGCTAACAACATGATTCGCGAACACAGCCAAAACCAAACCGTCCGCTCAGCGCACTCCTGTGTGAGTGTGACCCCCTCTTGGCGCAAGGCTGGCTTTGTACTCGCCTAAGCGGGGGAATGCGCGGACAAGTGTTCAAGGCAGTTCAGCTTCGGGAATGTCTTCCATGGCGTCCACGACGAGCGAATGGAGTTCGACATCAAACCATTCCCAGAAAAGCTGCACGGTCCGTTCGGACGGCCATAGCGATTCGTCATCCGCCCACGACGAGAGCTCCATGGCGAAAATCTCGTCGTAGATCTCGTCGATGGCCGCCAGCGCTTCTTCCAGCTCGGAAAATAACGGGAGCAGCAGCGATGTGCAGTCTCCGCGCAACTGCTCCAGCGTGATGTCCAGTTCGGACCCGGGCAGCGCCCTGAGCCAATCCAGGAAGGCCTGTTTAGGTCTAATTAGAGCCATGCCGCGGTCTATTTGGTACATGTCGGTTTTCCCCTTCGCCCACACGTTGAACGGCCGTCAAACCCCTGCGCGCGTCCGATTGCGGCTCGTCCGATCGGGCTTTCGCCGGAATCGGCAGCCGGTATCAGCCCATTTTAGCGTATTGCGAAAACTGTTGGTGTTACCTATAGTATCCCCTATGACATTTATCCCCTCTCACCAGAAGCGGGGGTCGCGATAGACCTCTGCCCGATCAGGCGCTTCACGCGAAGACCTCGAAGCCTCCGCGGGGCCGACTCTGAACTGAGTCAGAGCCACCCGCTGTCCGTTGTACGTGCATTTCCAGCGTTGGCCGTCGTGCCCGAAAGACGTCTTGGCGGGCGCCGGCCATCCGCTTGCACGGTTGAAGCCGTAGCTGCCGAGAGCCCTCTAGGCGGCGGGATCCTGGCGATCTTCCTGCGCAACCGCCTAGCGCAGGAAAATGCAATATTCCACGGCTATACTCCCGGACGGCTTCTGGGGGCAGCGCCGATGCCGTCATCCATGGCGCGAGGCGCGCGGACGTCTCCCATCTAAGAAGGCGTGGGAGGTGCGGCCGCCGGGGCAAGCACCGGCGGGTGAGATGGCCGCTCTTGGGGGCGGTGGGCACCCAACAGGATCGAGTTTCCAACCAGGCAGCGAGGTGTCGATGAGCCAGACGATGCAAAGCCAATACAAGCGCGTGGTCCTCGAGCACAATCATGAAACCGCTCAGATCTATGTGCATGCCAGCCGCAGGCAGGAGCCCTATGCGGATTGGTGGAAGGGGCGGGCGGGGGTCGTACGTTTCCATATTTCGGAACGCGACCGGGCCATGGATTATGCCATGGCGATTGCGCCGATCGTCCACACGCAATCCGGCAGCTTCTATGGCATCGAGGAAGTGCGCACGGGGGAACAGCTGGCGGCCAAGCCCGCCTGATCCCGCGTGGCGCACGCGGGGGGCGTTAGACATTGGGCTCGACGCCGGGCACGAACAAGAGATTCGGACCGCTGCGGGCGAACCCGGCATCTTGAGCCACTGCGTCGAGCTCCAAGGTGAAAAGATCGTCGGCCGTGGGATCGAGCGTCGGCGCCTGGTCGAGGTCCAAGATCTTCAAATAGCTTTTGCATTCGTCGCAAGCCTCTGCCCGGACAGCCGCAGGCGTGCTCCCGGTGTGGAAATAGCGCAGCCATCCTCGCGACCCGCAGTTGGTGCAGCGATCGAGCGCCATGGACCACTCCGTCGCGCACAACGCGCAATGGAGATAGCGCTCGCGCCTGCCGCCGTGTCGCCGCAGCACGGTGGCCACGGGCGGAGAGCCGCACACCGGGCATAGGGAGGGGACCTCGGTGGGGCCGAAGCTTGCGCGGGCGGCGGCCGTTGCCATGGCGACCCAGTGAACCTGCAGGGCGGCCGCGAGCAGGACCCGCGCTTCCGCATCAACGCCGCCGTGATACCCACACAGCACGCTGCGCGCGAAGGACTCGATCTGCGCGCTGGGGGTGCCGAGCAGGCGTTCGATGGCGATGCGCGTTTTTCCTTTTGTGGCATGCGAGACCCGCGCCCCAATGACGTTGAGGGCTTGATGCCAGCCGCTTTCCTGCCGCCAGCTGTGGGCACTCAGCGGCGGGACGGCATGGGCATTGCGCAGACGCAACAGACGCTCGTCCGGAAGGGGCGGGCTCGGATGGTCCGCCACGCTGTGCTGTTGCGCGCAGGCAATCCGCTCGGCGAATGCCAGATAGGCCCAGTCCGGTCGGTGGGCCGAGAGAACCTCGAAACGCAGGGCGCGCCGCCGGAAGACCTGGGCCTTGTCAGGCAGCACCATGCGCCAGGCGTCGTCAGTTGGAATACTCATCAGTTAAGCGCGGGAAATCCCGATGTTTCGGTCCCGGCACGGCCCGCCTCTCCGGGGGACGGGCCGTCGCCGCGTTGAACGATTCGGCGATGCCGGTACGCAATGTCCCACGCGGCGGCGGTCCGGAGGGTGAGTCCGCCCGACGCGCGGGGCCGCGCGCGAGGTGATCGTCGCGCTTCCTGCCACTGGCACCTGTTAATTGCTCTGCTTCCAGGGGCGCTGGTTCTTGCCCCCGCACGAGATTCCGCCGCGTGAAGGCGCCACGCCCCCAGGCCGCGTGCACGGGCGGCGCAGCCTGCCGTGCTGGAACGCGAGCGCCCCGAGGGCGGGCTAAGGCGCGGCAGGATGGCTAGCGCATGCGGCCTCGAGTTCTTCGAGCGTGTTGACGTTCGTGAACGCCGCCGACTGGTCGTCAAAATGCGCCTCGGCGATCCGCAGCTGCCGATGCCACGTCCGGATCGCGCGTCCGCCCCCCGCCAGATAGCCCAATAAGGATCCGAGCACTTCTATTCGGTATAGCGCAAAAACCGGCTGCGTTTGGCTGCCGACCGTCGCAACCGCCGCATCGGCAGCACCCAGGGCCATGCGCAGGCGCTCGACCAGATCCTGGGGCAGCAGCGGGGTGTCGCAGGGAACCGAGACGAGTAGCGGAGACCTGGCTTGCGAGAGCGCGCGCTGCACGCCCTCCAGCGGCCCCCGGAACTCGGCGGTGGGGTCCGGCAGCACGGGGCGGCCCAGGAGGGCATACCGGTCGAGGTTCCGGTTGGCACTGATCAGGAGCTCATCGACTTGCGGCGCCAGTCGCTCCAACACCGAGGCGATCAGCGGGCGCCCGCAAAACGGCTGAAGTCCCTTGTCGAGGCCGCCCATTCGCCGGGCGCGCCCGCCTGCCAGGATGATGCCGGTCACTCTTTCACGCTGCGCGCCCTGGCGACACGGCGCGCTCATGGCCGGGCATAAGCGGGAAAGCCGACCACGACCCGGGTTCCGCCATGGGACGTACTCGTGTCCAGCAAGATGGTCGCCGCATGCGCCACGACGATTTCCTTCACGATGGCAAGCCCCAGCCCGCTCCCGTCTTGCTCTTCCCCCAGGATTCGATGGAATCGCTGGAAGACGTGCTCGCGTTCGCCGGGCGGAATGCCCGGCCCGTTGTCGTCGATGGCGACGGTGGGGCTTGGCGAATCGGTGACGCAGACCGTGACCTTGCCGCGCGGCGGCGTATAGCGTATCGCGTTGTCCAGCAGATTGGCGAGCATCTCCCGCAGAAGAAGGCGATCGCCTGCGATCATGGCCGGTCCGGCGCACGCCTCGAAGCCGAGGTCGATGTCCTTGAGCATCGCTTCCGGCACCCACTCGGAGGTGACCGTACGGCACAGCTCGCCGAGGTCCAGCGGGTTGAGGGGTCTTGCGCGCAGGGATTCCGGTTCTGCGCGCGCCAGGGCGAGCAGCTGATTGGCAAGCCGCGTGGCGCGCTGCGCGCTGATCGACAACTGCGTGAGCGCATGCTGGACATCTTCGATGCGGGTCTGACGCAAGGCCACATCGGTCTGCGTCTTCAGACCGGCCAAGGGCGTGCGCAGCTGATGCGCGGCATCGGCGATGAAGCGCTGCTGCGCGGTCAAGGCGCTGTCGAGGCGCTCCAGGAGGCCATTGATGGACTGCAGCAGCGGACGCACCTCCTCCGGCGCGCCGGCCTCGTCGACCGGGCTCAGGTCGCGGTGCGAGCGATTGGCGATGGCCTGCTGCACGCGATTGAGCGACAACAGGCCGCGGCCCACGCCGTACCACACGGAAATGCCGGCAAGCATGATCAGCAGGAGCTGCGGAAGCACGACGCCGGTGACGATTTCCCGCATGACCCGGTCTCGCCGGACGAGGGTCTGGGCGACTTGGACGATCACGGCGCGCTCGGGGGCCGGCTGGCGCAGCGGAAGGTAGATGGCGGCGATGCGCACGCGTTGCCCGTGCAAGGTGGCATTGCGCAGCAACGGCTTCTTTAGCCGCCAGTGTGTGAGGGAGGGCAAGGCGATGGAGGGGTCGCCGGAGAGGATCCGGCCTGTTGTCGAGGCCGCCTGATAGAACGTCCGGTCGTGGCGGTCCGCGAGCAGCATGCTGAGGGCGGCGCCCGGCGCCCGGACCCGGATGCGGCCCGCCTCGACGCGCACCTGGGTGCCCAGCGCGAGCGCCGATTCGAACAGGGCTTGGTCATAGCCGGCGTTGGCATAGCCCCGCGCGATATAGTAGGTGGCGACGGCGCCGATGAGCCAGATCACGCCCAGCGGGATCAGCAGCCACTGCAGGAGCCGGCCGCGCAGCGTCGTGCCGTCAGGGGCCACTCGGCTTTTCCAGCAGATACCCGAGCCCGCGGATGGTCCGGAAGTGGATCCCGCTTTTCTCCAGTTTCTTGCGCAACCGGTGCACGTATACTTCGATGGCGTTGATTCCAACCTCCTCGCCCCAATCGCACAGGTGCTCCACGAGCTGCTCCTTGCTCACGACCCGGCCGGCGCGCAGCATCAGCGCCTCGAGTACGCCGAGCTCACGGGCCGAGAGGTCGACGGGGGCGTCGTTGGCGAGGACGCGGCGGCCGACGCTGTCATAGCGCAGGGTGCCGACGATGATCGTGGTGCTCGTGCCGCATTGCCCCCGTCGAATCAGGGCCCGGATGCGGGCCTCCAGTTCGGGCAGGTCAAACGGCTTGGTCATGTAGTCATCGGCCCCGAGATCGAGCCCGGTGACGCGGTCGTCCAGGGAATCGCGCGCCGTCAGAATCAGCACCGGCACCGGCGAGCTGCGTTCGCGCAAGCGGCGCAAGACGTCGAAGCCGTCGAGCTTGGGCAATCCGAGATCCAGGATGACCACGTCGTGAACGGCACTGGAGAGTACCTGATCCGCCTCGATGCCGGTCCGGACCCAATCCACCGCATACGCCGACTGGCGCAGCGCCCGAGTCAGTCCATCGGCCAATACCGCATCGTCCTCAACGATCAAAATTCTCATGATGATCTGCGCGCGACACCTCATTCGTTGGGTTTCGGCGACCCGAAAGCGCCCGCAGGGCGAACGGCCCCGGACAAGCCCATGCAGCCTGGCCGGTGTGTCCTCGCGGGTGTGCCACCCGGTCGCGGTTCCCATCATGCTATCAAAATGCGAGGGCCGACTCCACCGCATCGCGCCGCAGGCGTTCCCGCCCCCAGACCCGCGGTGCGCGGCCACGCATCGCCCCAGGCTATGCTATGGTGTGGATAGACAGGGGGTCAATGATCGGACGCCTTTGCTTCGTAAGGAGTTCCTAAAGATTTTTGCCTAGTGTCCGATTTTTGTTCATAATTCGTCCTCAAGAAACGACGCCGCGCAGGCACGCGGCAGACGGGTGCACCAGCAGGTGGAGGACAATCATGCGCATGTATTGGTCGGCTTTTCGTGATTCTCCGGTGCGCCAGCGCGCGCGTCGCCCGGCGCGGACCGTGGGATTCTTGGCCGTCGGCGCGATTCTCGCCGTCGTGGTGGCGGTCTCGGCCCCGGGCTGGCTGCGCCCCGCGAGTGGTGCTGGGGGACCCTCGGCCGCACGCCAGCCCGCGGCCCCCGTGCCGCCCTCCCGTACGGCTCAGGCCGTCACCGTCCCGGTGGTGCCCCCTTCGCTGACTCCCGTGCCCGAGACGTGGTCTGGCGCGGCGCCGGCACCTGCCCCGGCGGCACCCGTTGCCCATGCGGCGGCAGTATCTTCTCATGCCGCCCAGCCGGCGCTCGCCGGTGTGTCCGGCGCCATGGGGAAATCTCAATCGCCTCAGGCCAGCATGCCGACCCAGCAACTGGCGGCGGTGCCCGAGGCGGTGTTCCCGCCACCCAAAGGAAAATCGCTGTTCGACCCCTGGCTGCTTCACCTGCGTTCCGCCGAGGCCATCGTGGTCAATGAGCGGCGAGGGGAAATGATTTACGGCAAGAATGTGGATATGCCCCGCCCCATCGCCTCCATCAGCAAGCTGATGATGGCCATGGTGGTCTTGGATGCCCATCTGCCGATGAATCAGCTCATTACCGTGACCAGCCAGGACGTGGATCGGCTGCGCTGGTCGGCTTCCCGCCTGAACGTCGGCACGACGCTCACCCGGCGGGCGTTGCTGCGCCTCGCGCTCATGGCGTCGGAAAATCGAGCGGCCTATGCGCTCGCCAGGACCTACCCGGGAGGGGAGCAGGCATGCGTGGCCGCCATGAACCGCAAGGCGCGGGCGTTGGGGATGATGAACACCACCTTCCTCGACCCGACCGGGCTCCACAGCCAGAACCAGTCGACCCCGGAAGACCTGGCGCTGATGGTCCAGGCCGCGTACCGTTATCCCCTCATCCGTCAATTCACGACGACCGCCGAATATACCGAAGACGTGCACGGAGATCGTCGGCCTGTCCTATTCCGCAACACCGATTTGTTTGTCCGGACGCGCAACCGTTTTTGGCACATTGGCCTCAGCAAGACCGGGTTCATCAACGAGGCGGGGCAGTGTCTGGTCATGCGGGCAAAGATTGCCCGTACGCCCTATATCATCGTCTTGCTCGACTCGTGGGGGCCGTTTGCGCGATTCAGTGATGCCAATGCGGTGAGAAGCTGGATCGAGAACGCGCGGGCCGGTCAACTGGCCCGCAGGCGCGGACGGGCCAACGATGCCTAGGCCCGTTGCCTGTCAATGCACGTGAGTGCGCATGGAGAATCCGGGCGGGCCCGTCGCATTCCGGAACCTTCAGCCGCATGGCGCCGAGGCGTTTGGCCGAGCGGTGCTCGCGGGCCTGGCGCTGCCTCATAAGGCGCTGCCTGCGAAATTCTTTTACGACCGGCGCGGCTCGGCCTTGTTTGAGCGGATCTGCCAACTGCCGGAGTATTATCCGACGCGGACCGAGACCGCCATTCTCGCGCGATGCCTGCCGGACGTGACTCGGCTGCTCGGCGAGCGCTGCGTCCTGATCGAGTATGGCAGCGGCAACAGCGAGAAGACACGCCTGCTGCTCCAATCCGCGCGTCCTCTGGCCTATCTGCCCGTCGACATCTCCCACGAGCCGTTGCGCGAGGCCTGCGAACGCCTGCATGGCGATTATCCGTGGCTCAAGATTGAGGCGCTGTGTGCCGATTACACGGGCGCCTTCGAACTCCCGGATTGGGCCATGGACGCCGGGCTTCGCCGCGCCATTTTCTTTCCCGGTTCGACGATTGGCAACTTCACTCCCGAAGAATCGGTGTCTTTCCTGCAGCGCGCGGCGCGCCTGGTCGGCCCCGGCGGCGCCATGCTGGTGGGCGTCGATCTCAAAAAGGATGCCCGCATTCTGACGCTGGCCTATGACGACCCGGCCGGGGTCACGGCGGCCTTCAACCTGAATCTGCTCGAACGGATCAACCGGGAATTGGAGGGGGATTTCGACTCCCGGGCGTTCCGTCATCGGGCCTTCTATGATGAGGCGCTTGGGCGCGTCGAGATGCATCTGGTCAGCACCCGGGCGCAAGTGGTGCACGTCATGGGGGCGCCGTTCCGCTTCGAGGAGGGGGAAAGCATCCACACCGAGAACTCCTACAAATACACGGTGACGGAGTTTCAGGCCCTGGCGGATCGGGCCGGCTTCGATGCGCGGGGTGCCTGGCTGGATGAGGCCCGCCGCTTCAGCGTGCATTGCTTGGTCAGCCGCTGAGCCGACGGTTCCTCGCGCGCTTCGCGTGCATACGTCGCCGGTGATCGACGCGGCGACGCATCGACAGGCGCGCAGGGCCGGGTGGAGCATGCGCCCTAGGCGACTGTTTCAATGGACATCGAGACTGCCTTCATCTGGCTTTTCGTGGTCGCGGCTGCCGTGGCCATCGCCGCGCGCCGCTTGCGTGTTCCCTATTCCGTGGCGTTGGTGCTGGCCGGGCTCGCGCTGGGTGTGCTGCAACCGCTTGCGGCACCGCACCTGACGAAGGCCCTGCTGTTCTCCGTGTTTCTGCCCGGTTTGATATTCGAAGCCGCATTCCACATCGATGCCCGGGAGTTCCGAGACAATGCCATCGTCTTGTTCTCACTCGCGGTGCCGGGCGTCATTGCATCAACCGCCTTGACCGCGTCAGCGCTGACCCTGCTCTCGCACGCGCTGGGCTTCGGCGGCCTTTCATGGCAAGGCGCGCTTGTCTTCGGGGCCTTGATCTCGGCGACCGATCCCGTGGCCGTAATCGCGCTGTTCCGGGACCTTGGCGCGCCGCGCCGGTTGAGGATGCTTTTGGATGGCGAGAGCCTGCTCAATGACGGCACGGCCATCGTCTTCTTTACCTTGAGCGTTCATCTGCTCCAGGGAGGAGATGTCGCTGCCGGTGAACTTGGCCTGCGGTTCTTGTCCATCGTGGGCGTCGGGGCGCTGATCGGCGCGGGGGTTGGCTTGATGGTCTCACTCCTGATGCGCCGGGTAGATGATCCGATGATCGAGATCACCCTGACGACTGTCGCGGCCTATGGGGCATTTTCCGGTGCCGAGGCGCTTCATGCGTCCGGCGTCATTGCCACCGTGGCGGCGGGGTTGTTGTGCGGGAACATGGGCCGGGCCGGCATGTCGGCCTCCACCCGGGTGGCATCGGAGACATTTTGGGAGTATGTGGTCTTTGCGCTCAACTCGATGGTCTTCCTGCTCATTGGGGTCGAGATTCATTTGTCGACGCTCATGTCGTACTGGCTGCCCATTCTGGCGGCATACCTCGTCGTGACCCTGGCCCGCGCCATGGTCATCGTCGCTGCCCGGGCTTCGTTCGCCCGGACCCGCGAGCGCTTTCCTTGGCGCTGGACGGTCGTGCTCACCTGGGGGGGCTTCCGCGGGGCCTTGCCGATGGTTTTGGCACTGAGCCTTCCTGACGCGTTCGCATATCGCGGGTTGCTGGTGGCCATGACCTTCGGCGTGGCGGTGCTGTCCATTCTGGTCCACGGCCTGACGATGTCGCGGGTCTTGGCTTGGCTAGGCATCGTGGCGGAATCGGCGGATCGTACCGCGTACGAGATTCGCACGGGACGCATTCAGGCTGCCGCTGCCGCGCTTCAGGAGCTCGATGCCATGTCCCGGGCTCATGCGGCCGCCCCCGAGATCCTTGCCGCGTTGCGCGAGGAATATCGCATGGCGATGACGGCTGCGGAAGAAGAGCTGCGGGCATTGTCCGTGAGCGCGGGTCAGGCGCGCGACCAGGCGGTGCGTGGGATCCGTCGCCGTCTTCTGGCCACCGAGCGGGCACGGATCACGCGTGCGTCGCGGGAAGGCATGCTCGGAAATGACAGTCGGGAACGTCTCCTGGCAGATATCGACGCCAGGCTGCTCAGGCTGGAGACGCACGACGATGCCGCAAGGACGCCGCCCGGCGGCGATGGGGGGGAGAGCCTCGCCTAAGAAGGGTGCCGCCGTTGTTCGGGGGGCTTTCAGCGCACGCCTCGCCTTCCCCGGATCGCCCATCCCGCGCCCGTCCCGCGGCTTGCCCGGGGGCGGGCAAGCCGGTACCATCTCGAATCACCGAAGAGATGGCCCGCGGGACGAGTGCTTCCAGCGGCGAGGCCCAGGCTCATCCTTCGCCGATTGAACGCTGCAGATTACGAATTTCCACGATGAACTGGTCCCTCCTGGTCCACCTTTTCCTGCAGGTCGCGCTCCCTATCCTCATTCTGGTGGCGGCGGGCGCCCTGTGGCCGAGATATCACCGCGAGCTCAGCCCCGACGTCTTGCGCATGCAGCTCAGCCGGCTCGCCCTTTACCTTTTTGCGCCGGCGCTGTCGTTCTCGGCGGTCGCGGGCCAGCACCTCACCGCGGCGGTGTGGAGCATCCCGCTGCTGATGATCGCGGGAACGCTCCCTGTCGGACTCATTCTTTATGTCGTTCTGTACCGAACCCGGGTAGGCGCGCCCCTTTCGAATGCCACTCGGGCGGCCCTCATGCTTGCCGGCATGTTCGGGAACACGTTCTTCATCGGCTTTCCGGTGCTGACGTTCCTGTACGGGCCCGAAGGGTCACGCTACACCATCTTCGCCGATTCGGTCGGGTCTACCCCCCTGGTCTGGAGCCTGGGCGTATGGATTGCCGCTCACCTCGGCGCGGAAGGGCGCGGCCGCCATGGCCCGGAGCACTTCGCGCGCGCCTTCTTCCGCCTTCCCCCGGTGTGGGCGTTCTGGGTGGCCTTGCTGGTCAACTGGACGGGGTGGGACGTGTCCGCCCTGATTCATGCGACCCACCTCATAGGCGAAGCCACCGTGCCGGTCATGATGTTCGTACTGGGACTCTCCATCCCCTGGCGAACGCTAAGACCCAGCAAGCCCATACTGGCCGTGGCCGCGATGAAGCTTCTCGTGCTCCCTGCGTTGATTGCGGGGCTCGCGTGGCTCTTCTTGCGCCCGCTCGGACAGGCGCAGCAAGCCGTCATTCTGGAGGGCGCAATGCCGACCATGCTGATGTCGCTGGTCCTCAGCGATCAGTTTGGGTTGGATACCGAGGTCGTGGCCTTGACCATCGGCTGGAGCACCCTGCTTTTCTGGGTGACGTTGCCGGTGTGGCTCGTTTGGACTTAGCCTCTGCTTGCATGCAGGGCCGGGCGGATGGTTCGCGAGCATGCTAAACTTTTTCTCCAAAGGCCCCGGCGAACTGCTTGCGCAACCCCCGGGGCAACCCGCTGCAGAGGACTGACCGCGGCTTCGCTCGCGAAGCGGCGGTCGGGCAAAACACAAGGAGGAGCCATCGTAGCGCTCCGGCCCATGGGCCTTTCCGATTACGACAGCGTGATGCGGCTGCTGCGCGACACGCCGGGCATCTGCCTGCGCGAGGCGGACACCCGCGCCGCCGTCGCGCGCTACCTGACCAGGAACCCCGGGCTGAGTCTCGTCGCCGAGATCGAGGCGGAGATCGTGGGCTGCGTCATGGCAGGGCACGATGGGCGTCGGGGTTTTCTTTACCACCTCGCCGTCATGCCGGCGCATCGCCGGAGAGGCCTGGGGCGCGCGCTCGTGACCGCTTGCGTGAGCGCGCTCCGCAGTCAGGGCATTCGCAAGATGCATATCGACGTGCTTGCCGGCAATGTCGAGGGCATGGCTTTTTGGGAACGCCTCGGTTGGCAGCGCCGGGATGAACTGCGGCGGTTTTCTTTCACGGCGCCGTGCGAGGAGCACGCCTGACCGACGTTGGAGCCGAGCGCAATCGACGAGATGGCCCGCGGATGGCGGGCTTCAGGTGAGAGGGGGCGGCTGCACGCGTGAAGGATTCCGCATCTCCTGAGAAGGGGTTATCCATCATCGTTGCGCCCGCATCCTATAAAGGGTCGCTCACGGCGCTTCAAGCGGCCCGCGCGATGGAGGCGGGCCTCAGGCGCGCCGGGCTCGACGGGCCCGTGCGCCTTCTTCCGGTGGCCGATGGGGGCGAGGGCACGCTGGATCTGATTTTGCAAGCCCGCGAGGGCGAACGGCAGGTGACAACGGTCCATGGCGCGGATTTCCGCCCGCGATCGGCGGCGTGGGGGATTCTTGAGGACGATGCGGGGCCCATTGCGGTGATCGAGGTGGCGCAGGTCATCGGGCTTGCGTGGGTAGGGGCCTCGAAAGTGCGGGAACGGTCCAGCGTTGGGGTGGGGGAACTGATCGTCGCATGCTTGGATCGTGGGATTCGGCGCATCTGGGTGGGGCTCGGGGGAAGCAGTACGAACGATGGGGGGGCCGGTCTCCTGGCCGCCATGGGGGTGAAGCTCCTGGGTCCGGAGGGCGCTTGCGTGGCGCCGACCCCTGATGGATTGGGACAGCTTGCCCGCATCGATTTTTCAGGGCTGGATGCGCGGCTTCGCGACACCGAAATCCTTATTCTCTCGGATGTGGTCAATCCGCTGTGCGGCCCTCAGGGCGCGAGCGCCGTTTATGGCCCGCAGAAGGGTTTGGCAAGCGCCGAGGTGCCTTTGGTCGATGCCTGGCTCTCCCGCTTTGCGACCCAATGCGGCCAGTGGCGGGAAT
>JAJYKK010000014.1 GCA_021788645.1 Pseudomonadota bacterium | reverse complement strand
CCGAGGCGTTCACCGACTCCGATGACGATCGCCACGGGCAGAGCTTCGGCAAGGTGATGACCGAGTATAGCGACAAGGCTGCCGCCACTGGCAAGCAACGCAACAAGCTGCACGCGCTGGAGAAGAAGCACCGCGAGGCTGGGCGTATTTCCAAGGCTGACCGCATCAAGAAGAACAACTTGGGGCGCAAGAAGCTCGACGCCCGCAAGGAAACAACTCAGACGCAACTGCGCACCATTGCCTATCAGGCGGCGTACTCGATCGTCGACAAGGCAGCGATAGTCGCTTCTGAAGATTTGACCGCCGTCATCGCATCAAAGCATCAATGGAAGCGGTTCAATCGAAGGATGAGTGCATGGGCCAAAGGCGTTCTCGCCGAGGCACTGGACTCTGTGTGTGAGCAGCGTAACGCCAGGCACGTCCTGGTGAATGGGGCTTATACGTCGCAAATGGACTCGACCAACGGCTTGCTGGAAGGCAGGCGCGAAGGCGACAAGTTTTACCGTGCCAACGGGGACGTTCTCCAAGCCGACCACAACGCTGCTCTGAACGTGCTGGCGCGATTAGACGATTGCGAGATTTCTCGCTTCACTCCCTACCAGGAAGTGCGTCGAATCCTGCTTGCTCGTTCTCCGGCGCAACTGAGCGTCAAGGGGCTTGAGTTGGGTGCGCAAGCGCGTCAACCAAGTGCGGATAAATCCGATGCGCAGATATGCGCAACTTTTTAGGAACAGGATGTGTGCCGCGCGTGGGGCGTAGCGCCGCTCCCGGCCGCGTTGTGGTCTGGCGACCTTTAAGAGGCAGGCTCGCGGGGAGCGGATCCCCGCGAGGCTGGGCTGCGTTTAGTGAGTCGGTGCAGGTGCGGGTGCAGGCTGATGGACCACGATCTTGGCGCCGGCGCGAAGGGCGGACACTTGGCGCTGGACTTGCTCGCGCTGCAGCATCTGGACAATCTGCGGCTTGACTTGATCCAGGGGCCTCGTCCGCTTGCCCTCGAGCATGATGATGTGCCAGCCGAAGGGGCTTTGCACGGGCGTCTTGGTATAGGTGCCAGGCTTCAGCTCGGGCAATGCGGCAGCAAACTGCGGGACCACGTTTCCAGGGGAAACCCACCCCAGTTCGCCTCCGGCCTTCTTGGAACCGGTATCGATGGAGTCGGCCTCGGCGAGCTTGGCGAAATTCGCGCCATGGTTGAGCTTGGCGATGATGGCTTCGGCTTGCGACTTCGTCTTCACCAGGATGTGGCGTGCCTTGTATTCCTGCAACTCGGGGCTCAGCTTGGCATAGGCGGCCTGGATCTCCGGCTCGGTGACCGGATGAGACTTGAGATACCCCTGGATGTAGGCACTGGCAAGCACCGTGTCATGGGCGATCGCGAGTTGCGCGGCGACGGCCGATTGTCTCTCCAGGCCTTCCTTGGTCGCCTGCTGCGAAAGGAGTTCGCGGGCAATGAGCTCATTGGTGATGGCATTACGCAGTGCAGGGGTGTCGGGCTGGCCTTGCGCCGTCGCCTGCTGGAGGAAGACGTTGAAGCGGCTTTGCGGAATCTGAACGCCGTTGACCGTCGCGATTGCGGGGCCACTCTGGGCGGCCGTTGCAGGCTCCTTGGCGTGGCAGGCGGACAGACTCAACGCGCTCGCCAGACAAAGAGCGAGTAACTGGGACATCTTGACTTGCATACAAAGTCCTTTTGCTGGTTGAGAGTGCTGGAACGATACGGGCCGCCAAGCCGTCCTGCGATGGGAAAGGGTGGGGACAGCGACGCTAGCCGGGGGGGCCGGATCGATCTTCGGTGGGAGTATAAGCCTTTATGCTAAGTGCGTGAATCTCTTTTTGCATCATATCGCCCAGGCTATCGTAAACGATGCGGTGGCGGGCGAGCGTCGGCTGCCCTTCGAAGCGGGGCGAGACGATGTGCAGCCGGTAGTGGCCGCCCCCGGACTGGGCGCCCTGGTGTCCGGCGTGCCGTGCGCTCTCGTCTTCGATCTCAATGCGCGTGGGTGCCAGCTGGGCGAGCCTTTCCCGCATCTTCTCGAGGGTGTTCATTTGGGCAGCACTTGCCGGAAGGGGCGCACGAGCACGCGCGCATAAACGCCCGCCTGCACATAAGGATCGGCGTCGGCCCAGGCCTGCGCCTCGTCGAGCGATGGGAACTCGGCCACGATGAGGCTGCCCAGGAAGCCTGCAGGACCCGGATCGGGGCTGTCGATGGCGGGCATGGGGCCCGCCAGCACGAGCTGGCCGTCTTCCTGGAGCTGATCGAGGCGGGCGAGGTGCGCGGGTCTCGCCTCGCCTCTTTTGTCGAGGCTCCCCGGCGCATCCTCCCCGATGATGGCGTACAACATCACTCGCTCCCTTCCACGCTGACATGCTTGGAGATCATGAACCCTTGGCCCAGGGCGAAGAGGAGCATCAGTCCGGTCGACCAGAAGGCCTTGAAATTGACCCATACGTCCGTAGGGAAATGGTAGGCTACATAGAGATTGGCCGTGCCCATGAAGGCGAAGAAAAGTGCCCAGCTCACGTTGAGTCGGCTCCAGACGGTCTCGGGCAAGGCGATCTGCGTCTTCATCATGGTCTTGATCAGGTTCTTCTTGAACAGGGCACTGCTGCCCAGCAGCGCCACCGCGAACATCCAGTCGAGCACGGTCGGCTTCCACTTGATGAAGGTGGCATCATGGAACAGCAAAGTGGCGCCGCCGAAGACGACCACGATGACAAGGCTCGCCCAGAGCATGCCGTCGACCCTTCCGTGGCGGAAATAAACCCAGAGAATCTGCGCGAACGTGGCCGCGATGGTGACCCATGTGGCGACGTAAATCCCCCCCAGCTTGAAGGCGATGAAGAAGAGGAGAATCGGGAACAGGTCAAAAAAAAGTTTCATAAGGAATCTTGCGTTTGTTGATTGCCGGTTGTCTTCGCGAACGCCTGATGCGTTCCTTTTGACGCGCTCGGGCCCCAAGGGTTCACGCACATCAGCCAAGAAATCTGCGCCAGGCCTTTCCCCGCGGAGGAGGCCTGCGCTCGGGCACGAGCCCCTTCCGGGGCCTCCAGGGTTGCAGTTTAGCATAGCCTGAATGTGCTTATGCGGAGGAAACTCCCCACGCGGGAGCCCATTTTGCTATGATTCGGGCTGATATTCCCCATAAGCCGACGATGAACATCGATCTCCATTGTCATTCGAACGTCTCAGACGGGCTTCTTTCGCCCAGCGAGCTTGTCTGTCGTGCCCGTGAAAAAGGCGTTGCGGTGCTGGCACTGACCGATCATGACGACGTGGGCGGGCTTGTGGAAGCGCGTGCGGCGGCCCGGATCCACGGTATGCGGCTGATCGACGGGGTCGAGATTTCGGTGACTTGGCGCACCCATACCATCCACGTGGTGGGTCTCCACATCGATGCGCACCATCCCAGGTTGTGCGAAGGCCTACGGGGCATCCGGCATGGCCGGATCGAGCGTGCCAAGCGCATTGCCATGGCGCTGGGGGCCCATGGCATCAAGGATGCCCTGGAGGGGGCCTACGCCTTTGCCGGCAATCCCCAGTTGATCGGGCGCATGCATTTTGCCCGTTTTCTTGTCGAGGCGGGCCATGCGCGAAACCTCAAGGCCGTCTTCAAGAAGTTTCTCGTCAAGGGCAAACCCGGCTATTCGCCCCACCAGTGGGCCGAGTTGGGCGAGGCGCTGCGGTGGATCCGGGCCGCCGGCGGCATCGCCGTCCTGGCGCACCCGGGGCGCTACGACATGGGGGCGGGGACGATGCGCGAATTGCTGGCGGAGTTCAAGGCGCTCGGAGGGGGAGGGATCGAAGTGGTCACCGGCAGCCATCGGGCAGAACAATTTCCCGTCTTCGCCAAATATTCGGTAACATACGGGTTTTTGGCGTCCCGCGGATCGGATTATCACGGTCCTGGCGAAAGCTTCACCGAGCTGGGCGGATTGCCCGAGCTCCCTGCGATGTGCGAGCCGGTCTGGCGAGACTGGCTATGAGACCGTTCCTGGTCGCCGCGCGCCTGCCGGGCGTTCCTCGCCGTGCGCGGCAGGCGTCCGCACGACGGCGCGCCGTGGCGGCGGGCGGATCGGCGGATCGCCCCTCGCCACAGTGCTGACCCATGGCCCAGTTCTTCAGCGTTCACCCGGACAATCCGCAACAGCGCCTGATCAAGCAGGCGGCCGCGATCGTAAGCGAAGGCGGCGTCGCGGTGTATCCGACGGATTCCTGTTATGCCCTGGGCTGCAAGCTGGGCGACAAGGACGCGATGGGGCGGATGCGCAGAATCCGCCAGCTGGACGAGAAACATCATTTCACGTTGGTGTGCCGCGATCTGGCGGAAATATCGCGCTATGCGCGGGTCGATAACTGGCAGTACCGGCTGGTGCGGGCGAACACGCCCGGACGCTATACGTTCGTGCTCAAGGCCACGCGCGAGGTCCCTCGGCGGTTGCAAGACCCGAGCCGCAACACGATCGGCCTTCGCGTGCCGGACCACGCGGTGGCAATCGCGCTGGCGGCCGAGCTCGATGAGCCGATCGTGAGCACCAGCCTCATTTTGCCGGGTGAGTCGCTGCCCCTCAACGACCCCGAGGACATTCGGGCGCGGTTGGGGCGCCAGGTCGACGTGATCCTGGATGCGGGACCTTGCGGACTGGGCGTGACGACCGTGATCGACCTGACGGGGGATGCCCCCGTTCTGCTGCGCCGCGGGGAAGGCGACGCAAGCGCTTTCGGCATTACCGACTGATTGGACGAATGGACACGAACACACTGAATTCGATCATACAGACGATCTCCATCGCCGCCTTGCCGGTCATCTTCGCCATCACCCTGCACGAGGCAGCGCACGGCTATGTCGCCCGGCGCTTTGGAGACAGCACGGCGTACATGCTGGGGCGCCTGACTCTTAACCCGTTAAAGCACATCGATCCGATCGGAACAGTGCTTATTCCGCTGGTGACCTATCTGTTCGGCGGGATCCTGTTCGGCTATGCGAAGCCGGTTCCGGTGAATTTCAGCAACCTTCGCCATCCCAAGCAGGACATGTTCTGGGTGGCGGCGGCCGGGCCGGCCGCGAACCTGGTCATGGCCTTCTTCTGGGGGGCGATGGTCAAAGCGGCCACCTTCATGCCGGGGAATTACTTCGCGGATCCCCTCGCCCAGATGGGCATCTTCGGCGTGCAGATCAACGTCGTGCTGATGGTGCTCAATCTGCTGCCCCTGCCGCCCCTCGACGGCGGGCGGATCGCCGTGAGCCTCTTGCCCGGCCCCTTGGCCTATCGTTTTTCCCGCATCGAGCCGTATGGATTCATCATCCTGATCGTGCTGATGCTGACCCACATCCTCGGCCTTATCCTCCAGCCCGTGGTTCAGCTGGTGTGGGGGCTCGTGGCCGCCCTATTCGGCTTACCTTTACAGATCTGACGCCATGTACGCAGACCGCATCCTATCCGGCATGCGCCCGACCGGCGCCTTGCATCTCGGCCACTACCACGGCGTGCTGAAGAACTGGATTACCCTTCAGCATGAATTCGAATGCCTGTTCTTCGTCGCCGACTGGCATGCGCTTACCACCCATTACGACACGCCCGAAGTCATCGAGCAGAACGTCTGGGAGATGATCGTCGATTGGCTGGCGGCCGGCGTCGACCCCGCGCATGCGACCTTGTTCATCCAGTCGCGGGTGCCGGAGCACGCCGAGCTCCATCTTCTGCTCTCGATGATCACGCCCTTGGGCTGGCTCGAACGGGTGCCGACCTATAAGGACCAGCAGGAGAAGCTCACGGAGAAGGATCTCAGCACCTACGGATTCCTGGGGTATCCCCTGCTGCAGAGCGCGGACATCCTGATCTATCGCGCGAACCGCGTTCCGGTGGGCGAAGATCAGGTGCCGCATATCGAGTTTACCCGCGAGCTCGCGCGGCGCTTCAATCATCTGTATGGGCGTGAGCCCGGCTTCGAGCACAAGGCCGAGGCGGCCGCCAAGAAGTTGGGCAGCAAGAAGGGGAGACTTTACGAGGACCTGCGCACGCGCTACCAGGAGCAAGGCGACGACCAGGCGCTGGAAGCCGCGCGGGCCTTGCTCAATGAGCAGCAGAATCTCACGTTGATTGACCGCGAGCGGCTCTTCGGCTATCTGGAGGGCAGCGGCAAGATGATCCTGGTCGAACCCCAGGCGATGCTCACCAGTGCGGCGCGGATGCCTGGACTTGACGGGCACAAGATGTCCAAGTCCTACAGCAACACCATTGCATTGCGCGAGGATGCGGCGATGGTCACGAAAAAGATCCGGACGATGCCCACCGACCCCGCACGGGTGCGGCGGACGGATCCGGGAGACCCGGAGAAATGTCCCGTCTGGCAACTGCACCTCGTGTATGGCGATGCGGCGATGCGCGAATGGGTGCAAAATGGCTGCCGAAGCGCGGGAATCGGCTGCCTCGAGTGCAAGCAGCCGGTGATCGACGCGGTGCTCGCGGAACAGGCGCCGATGCGGGAACGGGCGGCCTCGTATCTGGATGATCCTACCCTCATTCGCAACATCATTGCCGACGGCTGCGAGAAGGCGAGAAAACTCGCCCAGGAAACCATGCGGGACGTGCGCAATGCGATGGGACTGGGCTACTCTTGAGCGCGGCCGTCGAGACGTTCGCTGCGCCACCGGCAGACCCGGGTGCCGATGGTCACGGTCCGCCGGACCCCGGCGCACCGATTGCCCGGGTTCGTGGCGAGCCGTTCACGGAGATGCCGCGCGACCTCTACATTCCGCCGGATGCCCTCGCGGTGATCCTGGAGGCCTTCGAGGGACCGCTCGACCTCCTGCTTTATCTGATCAGGCGGCACAACCTGGACGTCCTGGACATCCCGATGGCCGAGGTGACCCGCCAGTACATGGCCTATGTGGAGATGATGCGGGCGAGCCGCCTCGAGCTCGCCGCCGAATACCTTTTGATGGCCGCGCTGCTGATCGAAATCAAGTCGCGCATGCTGCTGCCTCGCCGCGGCGATCCGGAGGCGGCGGAAGCGCCCGATCCGCGGGCGGAGCTCGTGCGCCGTCTGCTTGAATACGAGCGGATGAAGCAGGCCTCCTGGCAGCTCGCTGGGTTGCCGCAGATCGACCGCGATTTTGGCCGTGCCAGGGCGTGGGTCGAGGAGACGGCCCGCCAACGGCTCCCGCAGCTCGAGCCTGCAGACCTGGTCCGCGCGTGGATGGAGCTCGCCAGTCGGGCGTCGGTCACGCGCCATCACCGGGTGACGCGGGAGGAGCTGTCCGTGCGTTCCCACATGGCACGCATCCTGCGTCGCCTCAAGGCGCATCGCTTGGTGGAGTTTGGTGAGCTGCTGGACGGGCTTTTCGACGTGCGCGTGCTGGTCGTTTCCTTTCTCGCCCTGCTCGAGCTGGTGCGGGAGCGGCTGGTCGAGATCAGCCAGCAGGCCCCCTTCGCGCCGATCTACGTGGGCCTCGCCTCCCAGGGACACCCCGATGGCGCTTGAGCTCGGGATCGCCGACGCCAAAATCATTCTCGAGACGGCCTTGCTGGCCTCGCCTGCCCCCTTGGGCTTGCATGACCTGAAGCGCCTCTTCAATGACGAGCTGGGGGCGGATGCCATTCGCCGCCTGTTGGACGAATTGCGGGAAGACTGGTCCGGGCGCGGGGCGGAACTGGTTTGCGTCGCGAGCGGTTGGCGCCTTCAGACCAAGGCCGCCTATCAGGTCTACCTGGATCGTCTCAACCCGGAAAAGCCGCCTCGCTATTCGCGCGCGGTGCAAGAGACGTTGGCGATCATCGCCTACCGGCAGCCGGTAACGCGTGGCGACATCGAACGCGTGCGGGGGGTGGCGGTATCCACCCAGGTGCTCAAGACGCTCGAAGCGCGCGGCTGGATCGAGGTTGTCGGCCAGCGCGAGGTGCCGGGGCGGCCGGCACTCTATGCGACGACCCGAACATTTCTCGATGACCTGGGACTGCGCTCGCTGGATGAACTGCCGTCGCTCGATCGCGTGGAGGGGCTCTTCGCGGATCAGCAGGGCGGATCTGAGACCTCTTCCCCCGCCTGACCATGCCAACGAGAGGAAGCGATGGTACGACCGAATAAACCGACGAGGCGAGCTTTGGACGCGGGGCCGCAGCGTCCTCGCCGGCGCGCCCGGGGCGGGGAACGCCCCGCCCCGGTTCCTGAGGAAGGGGCCGTTGAACCCCAGAAGCTCCATAAGATGCTGGCCCAGTCTGGGCTGGGATCGCGTCGCGACATGGAAGCGTGGGTCCAGGCGGGGCGCGTGAGCGTCAACGGAAAAATCGCCGAGGTCGGCCAGCGTGTCGGACCGGATGATCGCGTGCGGGTGGACGGGCGACCCGTCAGGCTCCGCTTTGAGGAGCCGATACGGGTGCTCCTCTATCACAAGCCGGAAGGCGAGATCGTCAGTCTCGACGATCCGCTCGCGCGCGCCAGCGTCTTCGCCAAGCTGCCGCGAATCCGCGGCGCGAAATGGATTTCGGTGGGGCGGCTCGACTTCAACACGAGCGGACTCTTGATGTTCACCACCTCCGGCGAACTCGCCAACCGGCTCATGCACCCGCGCTCGGACATCGAGCGCGAGTATGCGGTCCGTGTGCTCGGGCGGCTCACGCCGGAGCAGATGGCGCGGCTTGAAAGAGGGGTCGAGCTGGAGGACGGGCCCGCACGCTTCGACAGCATCGCCGACGGCGGGGGCGAGGGCGCGAACCACTGGTACCGCGTGATCCTGAAGGAAGGGCGAAAGCGCGAGGTCAGGCGCCTGTTTGAGGCCATGGGGCTGACCGTGAGCCGCCTCATCCGCGTGCGCTTCGGCATCATACAGCTACCGCCGCGGCTCAGGAAGGGGCACTGGGCCGACCTCGATCCCCAGCTCCTGAGCGCCTTGCTCGCGCAGGTCGGCCTGCCCGCTTAGCCGCTCAGCGCGTGCCCGTTCGTTCCTTCTTCTTCCGGTCCGGGTTGCTCAGCCGTTCGATGACGCCGGCGGCCCATTCCTTGCCGCCCAGCCCGAAGGCCAGCGCGAGGGCCAGACAGACGGCCCCGAAGCCGATCTGGAAAGCCGCGGTCAGAAGCTGCGTGCCGATCTGCAGCTGCTCCAGGGCGACGAACACCATGAAAATCTGGACCGCATATTCTGAGACCGTGCTGATCGTGAGCGCGCCTTGGACGCCGATGTTGTTGAGGTAGGCGAAGATCAGCCGATTGACGAAGCGAGCAATGAGGGTGCCGAAGACCAGGATGAGCACCGCAACGATGATGTTCGGGATGTAGAGCACGACCCGGTTGAATAGATCGGCGACCATCGGTAGGCCTAAGCTGTTCGCCACCGTGACGATGACCACCGTGATCAGCAGCCAGTAGACGAGATCCGAGAGGAGTGTGGACAGCGTAATGGTGATGTTGCCTTGCCGGAGAAACGCCTCGATGCCGGATTTCTGGGCCAGCGTGTCGAAATGCATGACTCGCAGCAGATGGATTATTCCGGCGCGGACGAGCTTTGCCAGCATCCAGCCCAGGAAGAGGAGCACCAGCGCGGCGAGGAGCTTCGGAACGAAGGCGGCCACTGCGGTGAAGAACGAGGTGAAGGAAGTAATGAATATGTCGAACTGCTTCATCGAGATGCCTCCGTCGCTTGGGTTTTCGGCAAGCTACGGGCGTGGATCGCGGCCTTGCTTGCCATGCAGACGGCGCGAGCGCCGCTTGCAGTGCCGAAAATGGTCTCTGGGCAGCCAGAGAAAGGGGGAGGGGAAGCCCGCTCCGATGGGGGCGCCCGGCGCCCCTCCTGGCGGAGCGCCGCGGACGACCCACTCGGCCCGCTGAACGGCGGGCTAGGGCCAAGCCGCCGATGGCGCGCGGATGCCCTGGGGTGGATGCTTTGCTTCTTGCGAAAGGGGGCAGTATAGGATCTTTTCGCGCGCGGGGCAATTCTCAGCGCGTCTTGGCGCGGTGCGTGCCGATCAGTTGCTCGCGGGTGGCCAGAAACACGAACTCGTCGCCGGCGCTGGTCGGCAGCCAGGTCAGCGCCAGATCCGGGAAGGCCGCTTCCAATGCAGGCTTGTCGTGGCCGATCTCGACGACCAGCAGGCCATCCTTATTGAGGTGGCGCGGCGCCTCCCGAAGAATCACCCGCACGGCATCGAGCCCGTCTTCGCCGGCTGCCAGAGCGAGTGTCGGCTCGTGGCGGTACTCGGCCGGCAGCTGCCGCATGGCCGCGGCATCGACGTAGGGCGGGTTGCCCACGATGAGGTCGTAGCGGCGGTCCCCCAGCGCGGCGAAAAGATCGGACCGGAGCAGTCGGATGCGGTCGTCGAGATCATAGTCGGCCACATTGCGGCGCGCGACGTCGAGCGCCTCCGGCGAGACATCGACTGCGTCGATGTTCGCGTCGCGGAAGGCGTGGGCCAACAGGACGGCGAGGCATCCCGATCCCGTGCAAAGGTCCAGGCAGGCGCCGATATGGTCGGGTTCTGCCACCCAGGGCGTCAATTGCTCCCGCAGGAGTTCTGCGATGAACGAGCGCGGCACGATGACCCGTTCGTCAACATAGAAGCGGAACTCGCCAAGCCATGCCTCGTGGGTGAGATAGGCCGCCGGCATGCGCTCTCTCGTGCGCCGTTCCAGGAGCGCGAGCGCCGCCTTGATTTCGGACGTCGTGAGCCGCGCATCGAGGAACGGATCGAGCGTGTCGAGGGGCAGGTGCAGGCTGTGCAGCAGCAGGTAGGCAGCCTCGTCATAAGCGTTCTGCGTGCCGTGTCCGAAGGCGAGCTGCGCCTCATTGAAACGGCTGATCGCGAAGCGCAGGCAGTCCCGCAGGGTGACGAGCGCGTGGCGGGCTTCGACAAAGGGGTCGGCAGACGATGGCATGGGGGGTCCTCGCAGAGGGCTGTCAGCGGTCGGTGGCACGCGGCAGAAGCAGGCTCGTCAACAGGCCTTGATAAATGGCCTTGAGGGGCTCGATGTCGGACATGGCCATGTGCTCGTTGAGCTTATGGATGGTTGCGTTGACCGGGCCGAATTCAAGAACTTCCGGGCAAATGTCCGCAATGAAGCGCCCGTCGGACGTTCCGCCGGAAGTCGACAGCGCCGGGGTGATCCCGGTGACGGTACGAATGGCCTCCATGGCCGCGTCGACGAGCTGCCCCCTGGGCGTGAGGTAGGGCCTGCCCGACAGCTCCCATTGGAGGTCATATTCGAGCCGGTGGCGATCCAGGATCTCCTGCACGCGACCCTGGAGCGCCTCGACCGTGACGGCCGTGGAAAAACGGAAGTTGAACAGGATCGTCAACTCGCCGGGGATGACGTTGGTCGCGCCGGTTCCGCCGTGGATATTGGAGATTTGCCAGGTGGTCGGCGGAAAGTATTCGTTGCCGGCATCCCAGTGGGTGGCTGCCAGTTCGCTGATGGCAGGTGCGGCCAGATGAACGGGGTTCCTCGCCAGGTGCGGGTAGGCGATGTGGCCTTGCACCCCCTTGATGGTCAATGCCCCCGACAACGACCCACGGCGCCCGTTTTTGACGGTATCGCCGAGCCTCGTCGCGCAAGTGGGTTCGCCCACGATGCAATAATCGATGCCGTCCCCCTTGGCCTTCAGCCGCTCGACCACGCGGGCCGTGCCGTCGACGGCACGGCCTTCTTCGTCGGATGTGAGCAGCAGCGCGATCGAGCCCGGGTGGTCCGGATGCGCCGCGACGAACGCCTCGATGGCCGTCACGAAGGCCGCCAGCGAGGTTTTCATGTCGGCCGCGCCACGACCGAAGAGCAGGCCTTCCCGAATGTCGGGCGTGAAGGGGTCTGATGTCCACTTGTCTCGAGGGCCCGGGGGCACGACGTCGGTATGGCCTGCGAAGCAGACCAGCGGCGCCGTCTGATTGCGGCGTGCCCACAGATTGTCGACCGATCCGAACCGCAGCCGTTCAATCGAGAACCCTAGTTTCTCCAGGCGCGCGATGAGGAGGTCCTGGCAGCCGGCATCGTCCGGCGTGAGGGAACGCCGTTCGATCAGGGCGCAGGCAAGTTCAAGGGTCGGCTCGCTCATCGTGTGTTCGCCGTGAACAGGGTTTCGTAGCGTGCCGGGTCGAACCCGACGTGGATGGCGTCGCCCATTTCCAGAATCGGCCGCCTGATGACGGAGGGCTTTGCCACCATGAGCGCGATTGCGGCCGCTTCGTCGGTGATGCCGGCACGCACCTCCTCGGGCAGCTGGCGCCAAGTGGTCCCTTTGCGATTGAGCAGGGCATCCCATCCGATTTCTCGGCTCCAGCGGCCAAGCAATGCGGCGCTCGCGCCGTCTTTCCTGAAGTCGTGGAAGGGGACCGCGATGTGCCGTTCCGCGAGCCACGCGCGGGCCCGCTTGACGGTCGTGCAGTTGGGGATGCCGTACAGTTTCACTTGAGGTTTTGCCTATGCACTGAAGATTTTATTGTAATCCCCCGGGCCAGGGAAGGGGCGGCCAGGGCTCCGCCTGGCTGCCCTGCCCGCTGGCTGTCCGGCAACGTCGCGGGGAGGCGCTCGGCCCGGGGATCTGCGGCATGGCTCCGACGCAGTCCTGGCACCCACCGGGCGTGCGCCCCGGGCAGGGAAGGGCGAATCTTCGTGGCGCGGGAAGGCGCTGCGTCAACCCGGAGCATCCGGCGCGCGCGGCCTCGCGTTCAGATGCCCCGGAGCAGCTCGTTGATCCCCACCTTGGAGCGGGTCTTCGCGTCCACCCGTTTGACGATGACCGCACAGTAGAGGCTGTATTTGCCATCGCCGCTGGGCAGGCTGCCGGAGACCACCACGGAGCCTGCCGGCACGCGTCCGTAGGAGACTTCCCCCGTCTCGCGGTTATAGATCTTGGTGCTTTGGCCGATGTAGACCCCCATCGAAATCACGGAGCCCTCTTCGACGATCACGCCTTCCACGATCTCGGAGCGTGCGCCGATGAAGCAGTCGTCCTCAATGATGGTAGGGGTGGCCTGCACCGGTTCCAGAACGCCGCCGATGCCGACCCCGCCAGACAAGTGCACGTTCTTCCCGATCTGTGCGCAGGAGCCCACAGTGGCCCAGGTATCGACCATCGTTCCGCTATCCACGTAGGCGCCGATATTGACATAGGAGGGCATCAGAACGACGTTGCGGGCGATGAACGAGCCTTTCCGGGCGGTCGCCGGCGGGACGATGCGGAAGCCGCCTTCGCGGAAATCGCGCGAATTATAATCCGAGAATTTGGAGGGGACCTTGTCGTAGTAGTTCGTGAAGCCCCCTTTCATGAATTGGTTGTCTTCCATGCGGAAGGACAGGAGAACCGCTTTCTTGATCCATTGATGGGTGATCCATTGACCGTCCGCCTTCTCGGCGACCCTCAGTTCCCCGCGGTCCAGCGCCCCAACGACATGTTCGATGCTGTCCTTGAGCTGAGAATCCACCGTCTTAGGGGTGATGTCCGCGCGCCGTTCATACGCTTCTTCGATAATGGACTGCAAGTTGTTCATCAATCTGCGTTCCTCATGGGACGGGAACCCTCGGCGATCTTGCCGGGTGGGATGGCGCGGCTGAGCCAATCCAGCCCCCGCTCCCGTTCTCCTTGTCGAGTGCTCACTAAAAATGATCCGCCGCCTGTCGCCCTGTCCGGCGACCCCTAGCGGCCTGCGATCTTGCCGGCAAATTCGGCGATGCGCGAGGCCGCTTCGATGCACGAGGGCTCGTCCGCGACCAGGGCGATGCGTACGAAACCCTGTCCCGGATTGATTCCATGCGCCTCACGCGCGAGGAAGCTGCCGGGCAAAACGGTTACATTATAATCGCGATAGAGCTGCCGCGCGAAGTCGGTGTCAGGGAGCGGCGTGCGCGCCCACAGATAGAATCCGGCAGGCGGCCTGTCCACACCGAGCGCGGCTTTGAGAACCGGCGTCACCGCTTCGTACTTGCGCCGATAAAGCGCGCGGTTGGTCTTCACATGCGCTTCGTCCGACCATGCCGCGATGCTGGCGGCTTGCACCGCGGGACTCATGGCGCAGCCATGGTAGGTGCGGTACAGGAGAAACTTGGCGAGTATCCGCGCATCGCCTGCCACGAACCCCGAGCGCAGCCCCGGCACGCTCGAACGCTTGGAAAGGCTGCTGAACACGACGAGCCGCGCATAATCGCTTCGACCGAGCGCTTGCGCCGCCTGCAAGGCGCCGAGTGGCGGCGTCTCTTCGTCGAAATAGAGCTCCGAATAGCATTCGTCCGCAGCGATCACGAAGCCATAGGTATCGGCTCTGTCGAAGATGGCTTTCCAATCCGCCATCGACAAGACGGTTCCGGTCGGATTGCCTGGGGAGCAGACGTACAGCAACTGCGTGCGCTCCCATACGGCAGGCTCGATTTGCGACCAGTCCATGGCAAAGCCGTGGGGGGCGGTCATGTTGAGAAAGTGGGGCTGTGCGCCGGCAAGCAGCGCAGCACCTTCGTAGATCTGGTAGAAGGGGTTGGGCGAGACGACGACCGGTTGCTGGCGCGTGGGATCCACCACCGCTTGCGCGAAGGCAAACAGGGCTTCCCGGGTTCCGCTCACGGGCAGGACTTGGGTCGACGCATCGAGTCCGTGCAGCCCATAGCGGCGCGTCAGCCAGGCGCCGATGGCCTCGCGCAGCGGCCCGGAGCCTTGCGTGGCGGGGTAGACGCCAAGCCCGTCCAGCGCGTCGACGAGCGCTGTTCGGATCAAATCCGGCGTCCGGTGTTTCGGTTCGCCGATAGATAGGTTAATGTGCGGGACCGCCGACGGCGGGTTTACGCCCTCCAGCAGCAGGCGAAGCCTCTGGAACGGATAGGGCTGCAGGCGGTCGATGTTGGGATTCATGAAGTTGGCTCGGGAGGGCGGCCGTTTGGGGCCGTCTGACGGAAATAGGCTCATTATAAGGGTTCAACGGGTGCACTCAAAACGAAAGGTGGGGGCAGTCCTTGGCCTGCTGACGGGAGCCGTGACCTGGGGACTCATCTGGTACCCGTTGCGGCTTCTCGATCACGCAGGATTCTCGGGAGAACTGTGCAGCCTCGGGATGTATGCGGTGTCGGCTGTCTTGGGTCTGGCTTCGTTCCGCAGGCGATTTTCAGGCGCAAAAGGTCATTGGGGCATGCTTGCCGCGATCGGCATCACGGCGGGCTGGGCCAATCTCGCGTATGTTCTGGCCGTCCTGCATGGCGAGATCATGCGCGTGCTGCTCCTGTTTTATTTGGCACCGCTATGGACCATGCTCTTCGCGCGCCTGCTGCTCCACGAGCGCCTCACGCGACTGGGATATCTGGTGATGCTGCTTTCCGTCTGCGGGGCAGTCACCATGCTGTGGGCGCCCCGCTATGGCCTCCCGATGCCGCGCAACGGCGCCGAGTGGCTCGGGCTGTCCGCCGGGATCGCCTTCGCATTGACCAATGTCCTTACGCGCCGCGTGGCGCACCTGGACATCTATCTCAAGTCGATGGCCGTATGGATGGGCGCAGCCCTGATGGCGGCGGTGCCGGTTTTCCTTGCCGCCGTGAACGGCGGGCATGCCATGACGGGACTTCCCGGCAGCGGATGGCTGTCGCTGGCGGGGTTGGGCGCCATCGTCTTCGTCGCCACCGTGGCCATTCAATTCGGACTCAGCCATTCGTCGGCCAACCAGGCGATCGTGATCTTGCTCTTCGAGCTCGTCGTCGCGGCCATCTCGTCGTATCTTCTCGCCCATGAGCTGATGACGCTGAGAGAGTGGGTGGGCGGGACCATGATCGTGGGGGCCAGCCTGTTCTCAGGGTGCCTGGTCGAGACGGACGAACAAGCGGGCCGATGACCCGAGTCGGCAGGCGTTCATGGGGCGCACGACGGGGACTACCGTGCGCGGTTTTGCCGTTGGATGAGTCGGCGGTGATGCCGGAAGATCGTCCGTTCCAGCCAGTCGGCCATCGGCTCGCTGAATTGCACGAAGCGGGCGCGCACGTGCAGGCCGTCGGCGCGTGGCTCGGTGTGCGCGAGCTCGGCCGGCAGCCGCAAGGGGAGGGGCAGTTGGCTGCTCAGGAATACATGGATCAGCAGCTGTTGCGGCAAGGGCTGCGTCTCCCGCGTCGTCCACTCGATCGTCTGCGCCGACAGCGACGTGGGCACGCAAGGAGGCAGGCCGTTGTGGGCTGTGACGACGCTCGCGAGCAGCATGAGCGAGACGTCGAGCTTGGCCTCCAGGCGTTCGAAGGCGCGGGCCGCCGCCTCGCCAGGCGGCACGTCAATCTCGGTCCCTCGGGATTCGAGGGTGGCGAGCCCCTCAAGCAATGCGACGTTGGCGTGCATCCATCCCTCAAGGGTGAATTCCGGCACCTCTGCCCGTTCCTCCCAGCGCAGAGGCAGGCTGGCCTGCATCACCACGCCCTGCATTGCATCCAAGTCCATGTGGCGGCCTCGGCAACGTACGCGGTTTCATGTTATCCGAAACATAGCAGCTTTTCGCCGCAGGCGGCAAGCAAGGCGGTACCGTAGGCCGCCTCCGTGCGCGTGGCGGCTTCGACGGGAAGCCCCATGACCCGTGCCCGGATCCGTCGCCAGGGCGCATTCGCGGCGCCTCCGCCGGCCGTGAGGATGCGCCGAACGGGCGTGGCGCCGAGTGCCATGAGGAGGTCGTAGCCCCGCCCCTCGATGCGCGCGATGCCCTCCAGCAGGCCATGCAGGAATGCACGATCGTCGGCGGGGCGGGGGCTCAGTCGCGGGGCGTAGGTGGGGTCACTGATGGGAAAACGCTCCCCCGGAGCGAGTAGCGGGTAATAATCGAGCGCGCTGGCGGTGGAGGTGTCGAGCTGCGCGCTGAGGGTTGCCAATGCGGCGTCGCTGAAGAATCGCCGCAGCACCGCGCCGCCGGTATTGGACGCGCCCCCGACGAGCCACAGGGGGCCCAATCGGTGGCTATAAAGCCCGAAGGCGGGCGCATCGACTCTCGTGTGACTCAAGGATTTGATGACCAAGGTCGAGCCCAGCGAGGTGAGTGCGTGTCCCGGCTGCGTCGTTCCGGTGGCCAGGAATGCGGCGATGCTGTCGGTCGTGCCCGCGCGCACGAGGCAGTCGTGCGGCAGCCCCAATGCCTGCGCATGCTTGTGCATGACGGGCCCGATCGCGTGTCCCGGTGACGCGATCCGCGGCAAGAGCGGCGCGACGGGGAGCCTCAGCAGCCAATCCGGGTAGCGCAACGCGTGGACGTCGACGCCGAGCTTCAGGGCGTTGTGATAGTCGCTCAGCCCGGGCTCGCCATGCAGCTGCAGGGCGAGCCAGTCGGCTTGGTGGGCGAAGAACACGGCTTCGGAAAATTCGGCGTTGCGGGCATACCAGAGGAGCTTCGCGAGGCTCGAGGATGCGCCGTGGACGGCGGCGTCCGGCGGCGCGAGTCGGGCGAGCTCGGCGGCTTCCCGGGTGGCGCGCAGGTCGTGATAAAGCAGGGGGCTGCCCAGGGGACGGGTGTTCCGGTCGAGGAGCAGGCAAGTGCCGGACGTCCCGTCCAGTGCGAGGGCACGGAGTCGTGCCCGCAGGCGGGCCGGCAGGCGGGCGATGAGCTCGAGAAGACACTCGCGCCAATGCGCCGGCGCCTGGGGATGGGCTTCGAGCGTGAAGTCTATGCGCTCCTCGGCGAGCGGCTCGCGCCGACCATCGATCACGCAGGCGCGCGCACCGCTGGTTCCGAAATCGATGCCGAGATAGGCTTCAACCACGCGTGTTGGATTGGGGTTCGAAGTGCTGGAGCGCGACGGCGGGCGGCGGCACCCACCCGGGCTGGCGGTATTCGGCCACGACATGGGTAAAGATGCCGCCTCGGACGAAGAATTTGGCGGTCAGGCGCATGAATCGCGGCTGCGTGGCCTGCGCCAAGTCGTCCAGGATGCGGTTGGTCACGGCTTCGTGGAAGGCGCCTTCGTCGCGGTACGACCAGATGTAGAGCTTGAGGCTCTTGAGTTCGACGCAGGTCCGGTCGGGGATGTAGTCGAGATAGAGCGTCGCGAAGTCCGGCTGGCCTGTCTTTGGGCAAAGGCAGGTGAATTCGGGAATCTCCATATGGATGTGATAGTCCCGTTCGGGCCTTGGGTTGTCGAACGTTTCGAGGGTCTTGCTGGGCTGGGTGGGCATTACCTTTGGTCTCTCAGGCACAAATTCGGCTAAAATGGCCGTCTCAAATTATAACTTCGGCAAGGCGCGTTGCCTATGCGAAGCTCGGAAACATGCGGCGACCCTGTCTTTCCAATCGGTTTACCGAGAGGTGCGTGGCCATGAGCGGCGGCGCGCCGGCGCGCCGGTGCCGCCATGACCGCACCGCAGGGCGACGATCGTGCGTCTGACTCACATCAAGCTGGCGGGTTTCAAGTCTTTTGTCGACCCGACCACGATACCGGTTCCCGGTCAGCTCGTTGGGGTGGTCGGCCCCAACGGCTGCGGCAAGTCCAACGTGATCGATGCCGTGCGATGGGTCCTGGGGGAATCGTCTGCGCGCCAGCTGCGCGGCGAATCCATGCAGGACGTGATCTTCAGCGGCTCTGCGAGCCGCAAGCCCGTGGCGCGCGCGTCCGTGGAGCTCGTCTTCGACAATACGGCAGGGCGCGCCCACGGCCAATGGAGCCAGTATGCCGAGATTTCGGTCAAGCGCGTGCTGGCCCGCGACGGCGATTCTTCATATTACATCAATCACCTGCAGGTCCGTCGCCGCGACGTGACGGACATCTTCCTGGGCACTGGCTTGGGCGCGCGGGCCTACGCCATCATCGAGCAGGGCATGATTTCCCGGATAATTGAGGCGCGTCCGGAGGAACTGCGGGTCTTTCTCGAAGAGGCCGCCGGCATCTCGAAGTATAAGGACCGGCGCAAGGAGACCGAAGCGCGGCTTTCGGATACGCGCGAGCACCTTGAGCGGGTCGACGACATCCGACAGGAACTGGGCGCCCAGCGTGCCCGCCTGGTCGCCCAGGCGCAGGTGGCGGAAGAATACCACCGCCTGCAGGGCTTACTGCGGACCCATCAGAGTCTCCTGTGGCTGACCTTGCGGGACGAGGCGAGCGCTTCGCGCGAGCGCTATGCGCATCAAGCCGAGCAACTGGGGCTCGAACTGGAAAAACGGACCGCGCATGTGCGGCAGATCGAGAAAGATCTCGCGCGTGCCCGGGAGGAGCAGGCGGTGGCCGGTGCCCGCCTCGAGGATGCGCAAGGCGCGCTGTACGGGGCGAACGCGGAGGCGGCGCGGCTGGAGCAGGAGCTCGCTCACCTCGGGGAAAACCGGGCGCGTATCGCCGAGCAGATCGGTGCGCAGAAAGCCTACTACGATCGCCAGCTCGCGCAGGTGGCCTCGTCCGAGACGAGCCTGGGGCAGGCGCTCGCCCAACTGGCCGAGGCCCAGGGCGCGATCGAGAAGACCACCGCCGCGGCCGCCGCGGCGCGCCAAGCGCTTGCCGCAGCGGAGGCATCGGCCGCCGCAGGCCGGCAGGCGGCGGCGGACCAGGAGCGGCGGCTGTCCATGCTGAAGCAGGCCCGGGAGATCGAGGATACCCATATCCGGCATGCCGACAAGACCTTGGAGCAGATCAGGGCGCGCGAGGCGAGATTGGAGCAGGAGCATGTGCTGTGGAGCCCGGACGACGAGAGCGATCTCCTGCGCTGTCAGGGGGAATTGGCGGCGGCGGCGGCGCGCTTGACCGCGATCGAGGCGAGCGAGGCGGGACACGAGGCCGAGGAACCTGCGCGTGAGGAGGCGGTGAAAACGGCGGTACGCGCCCTCGAGAGCGCCCGGCGGGAGCATGCCGAAATCGGCGCCCGGCGCGATGTTCTGGTGCGGCTTCAAAGCGAGCGTGTCGGCGCCTCGGCGCTTGGCGGGTGGCTTGCGGATCACAAGCTGGATGGGGTCGAGCGCCTGTGGGAAGGGCTGGAGGTCGAGCCGGGCTGGGAGGACGTCGTCGAGCGGCGGCTCGAAGGGCGCGTGCATGCCCTGGCGCTCACCGATTTCCGGACGGCGGAACAATGGCTGTCAGGGAACGCGCCGCCGGCGCCGGTCACCGCCTTCGATGCCGAGGCCGCACGCGCGGCGCCAGACGATGCACCCATCGCAGGCTTGCGTCCCTTAATCGGGCGGGTGGCGTGCAAGGGACGGGCAGGGTTCCTCACGGTCCTCGCGGACTGGCTCACGGGTGTCTATACCGCGGAGAGCGCGCAAGTGGCCTGGGGCGCCCGACACGCCCTGCCGCCCGGCGGGGCGATCGTGCTCCCGGACGGGCATGTCTTGACGCGCCATAGTGTCTGCCTGCCCGCAGCGGGACCCGCAGCCGACGGCTTTCTCGCGAGCGGCCGCGAGATTGAGGACCTGGAACAGGCCTTGGCCCGATGCGACGCACGGCTGCCGATGCTCAGGGAGCAGGTGCGGGGCGCGGAACGGGTCCGGGATGAAGCGAAGGACGGACTCGGGCGGCTGCGCAAAGAGGCGGCCGAGGTTCGGCAAGCCCAGCACCGGCTGCAGATGGACTTCGCCAGGCGCTCCCAGCGTCGGGAGCATCTGGAAGCGCGCGCCGCGGCCGTGGCTGGCGAACGGACGGAGCTGGCGGAGCGGATGCGGGAGGAAATGGAGCAACGTCAAAGGGCGTTGGGCAATCGGACGGGCTTCGACGCGGAAATCGCGTCCTTGCGCGAGGCGGTGCAAGATGCCCTGGACGCGCGTGCGGCGGCGGAGAAGCAGCTCGCCGCCAGCCGCGCGGGAGCCGCGGCGGCGGAGCGTGCCGCGCAAGAGGCGCAGTATGCGGAGCGCTCGTCGATAACCCGCATTGCCGATGCACGCAATGCGCTCAAGGTCCTGACGGAGAGCGTGGCGGCACTTGAGGAACGGCTGCAGGCCCTGGCCCGCTCGCGAGATGCGTTCAACGACGAACCGATTCGCCGGAGCCTGGGTGAGGCCGTGGCGGCGCGCGAGGCCAGGGAGCAAGCGATGCGGCTTGCGCGAGAGGCGGTGGTGAGCTTGACCGAGCGCGTGGCCGCGCTTGACAAGGAGCGCTTGTCGATCGAGCGGGGCCTCGAGCCCTTGCGGGCGAGGCTGGGCGAGGCGCGGCTCAAGGAACAGGAGGCCCGCCTGAACGTCGATCGCCTCGACGAGTCCCTGGCGGCGGCCGGGATCACCCCGGCCGAGGTTGCGACGCTCATGCCGCGCAAGGAAAAGCCCGTCGCGCTGCAAGACGAGATCGCTCGCCTGGAGGCCGCGCTCGCCGATCTTGGCGCGGTCAACCTGGCCGCGCTGGATGAGCTCAAGGCCGTCGAGGAACGTGACCGCTACCTGGAGTCGCAAGCGGCCGACCTGCGCGATGCGGTCGCGACGCTCGACGGCGCGATCCGCCGCATCGACCGGGAGACGCGCGAGCGGTTGAGTCATACCTTCGAGGCCGTCAACACGCATATGGCGGCGCTTTTCCCGACCCTGTTCGGGGGTGGGCGCGCGCAGCTTGTGCTGACGGGCGACGAGATCCTGGATGCGGGTGTGCAGGTGATCGCCCAGCCGCCTGGGAAGAAGAACAGTTCCATTCATTTGCTGTCGGGGGGGGAGAAGGCGTTGACGGCGCTTAGCCTGGTGTTCGCCCTGTTCCAGCTCAATCCGGCGCCTTTCTGCCTGCTCGACGAAGTGGACGCGCCTTTGGATGATGCCAATACCGAACGCTTTTGCGAACTCGTGAAGACGATGTCTGCCCATACGCAGTTTCTCTTCATTAGCCATAATAAGATCGCCATGGAGATGGCCCACCAACTGGTCGGGGTCACCATGCAGGAATCCGGCGTCTCGCGTGTCGTCGCCGTTGATATCCAGGCGGCATTGCAGCTCACGGACGGTTTTTCCGCTTAGCGCACGAGCCTGATGCGCGGTAAAATAGGCGGACCTTTCGACGGCGGGCTCAGAAATAAAATCGCTGCTATAGTGAGCGACATGTCAAGCGGGGAACGGGTGGTATGGTGACGAACTTGCAACTTGGGCTGCTGGGGATCGGGGGGCTCTCAATCCTTGGGATTTACGGCTTCAACCGGCTGCAGGAGTGGCGGTACCGGCGTCAGCTGGAGAGCCAGTTCAAGATGCCTGAGTCCGACGCGCGCGTCGGACAGTCCGCGTTCGGCGATCCGGAGAGCCGTATCGAACCCCGGCTCGGTTCCGGCGTGGCGGCCCCGTCCCCGGCGGTCGGCCCAGGGACGGGCATGGAGCCCGATGACCTGGCGGAAGACGCGCCTGAGGCGAAGCCCATGGCGCGAAGGAGTGCCGGCGAGGAGTCGACGGGCATCGATGAGGCGATCTGCTTCGTTGGCGATATCCGGCTGAGCGCGCCGGCCCTGCCGGAGGCGCTCGCGGGGGTGATGGCGCAAGCCGGCGCCCTCGGCAAGCCTGTGTATTGGGTGGGGCTTAATCCGCGCTCGGGCGTGTGGGAGGACTTGGGCGTCCAAAGGCATGCGGCCTACGAACGGGTCGAGGTCGGCCTCCAATTGGCGGATCGTGGCGGGGCGGCTGGCGAAGCGCAGCTTGCGAAGTTTCGCAGCATCGTCGAGGCGGGCGTCGCGGGACTTGGGGGGCAGGCCACGTGGTCCGATGTCCATGAGGCCGTCAGCCGGGCGGTGGCGCTTGACGAATTTTGTGCCGAGGTGGATGTCTTGATCGGCATCAACGTCATTGCGGCGAACGCAGGAACATTTCCGGGCACGAAGATTCGGGGGCTTGCCGAATCGGCGGGCCTCAAGCTGCAGCCCGATGGCGCGTTTCATTATTGCAACGATGAGGGCGTGTCGCTGTTTTCGCTTGGCAATCTCGAATCGACAGCGTTTGCGCTCGACAACATGCGCACGCTGACGACAGGCGGGATGACCTTCCTGTTTGATGTGCCGCGGGTGTCGCGTGGCGCTCGCGCCTTCGATCAGATGCTGCAGGTCGCCCGCCACATGGTTTCGGCGCTGGAAGGCGTCATGGTGGATGATAATCGGCGGCCGCTCAATGAGGTGGGCATCGAGCGCATCCGGGGCCAGCTCGCCGCGATTTACGCCAAGATGGCCTCGCGTGGCATAGAAGCCGGGAGTCAGAGAGCCATGAGGCTGTTTGCCTGATGATCGTTCCGCCAGCGTTCGTGGCGCGTGCGCAGGCGCTGCGCGAGGAGATTGCGTACCACAACTACCGCTACTATGTGCTTGACGATCCAGCCGTCCCCGATTCGGAATACGACCGGCTCTTTCGCGAGTTGCAGGACCTGGAGGCCCGGTTTCCGTCCCTTGCCACTCCCGATTCCCCGACGCAGCGCATTGGCGCGCTGCCGCTGACGCAATTTGCCGCGGTCACGCATCTCACCCCGATGCTCTCCCTCAACAACGCGTTCGATGAGGACGAGGTGCAAGCCTTTGATCGGCGGATCCGAGAGGCGACCGGTCTTGCCAGCGTGGCGTATGCGGGCGAGCTCAAATTCGATGGCCTGGCCATCAACCTGACTTACCGGGACGGCATCTTGGTCCAAGGGGCGACCCGGGGCGACGGGTTTACGGGCGAGGATGTGACCCAGAACTTGCGCACGGTGCATGCGATCCCCTTGCGCCTCGCAGGCGAGGACTGTCCCCGGCTGATCGAGGTGCGCGGAGAAGTCATCATGCCGAAGGCCGAGCTGGAGCGGCTTAACCGAGCACAGACGGCAAGGGGAGAGCGGGAATTCGCAAATCCGCGCAATGCGGCCGCGGGTTCCTTGCGCCAGCTCGATTCACGAATCACCGCGGCGCGGCGGCTGACCTTCTTCGCCTATGGCGTCGGCAGAATCGAGGGCCGGGCGCTGCCCGCGCGCCAGACCGACATCCTGGATTATCTCGAGACCCTGCGCTTCCAGGTCAGCGAAGAGCGCAGGCTGGTGCACGGCGTGGAGGGGCTGTTGGGGTACTTTCAGGCAATCGGCTCGAAGCGCGCAAGCCTGCCCTACGAGATCGATGGCGTTGTCTACAAGGTGAACGAGGTCAAGTACCACGAGGCCTTGGGCTATGTGGCGCGCGCCCCGCGGTTCGCCATTGCGCACAAGTTTCCGGCGGAAGAGGCGGTGACCCAGTTGGTCGACATCGCCGTGCAGGTCGGGCGAACCGGTGCGCTGACGCCTGTGGCGCGCCTCAAGCCGGTGCTCGTGGGCGGTGTCACGGTCACCAACGCGACCCTTCACAACGAAGACGAGATCAGGCGGAAGGACATTTTGATCAATGACTTCGTTGTCGTTCGCCGTGCCGGCGACGTCATTCCGGAAGTGGTGGGCGTCGTTGCCGATCGCCGCCCGCGCGATGCCCGCGCGTTCGCGATGCCGACGCTGTGCCCCGTGTGCGGCTCGCGGGTGGTGCGACTTTCGGACGAGGCGGTGGCCCGCTGCACCGGGGGACTCTACTGCCCCGCGCAGCGCAAGCAAGCCATCTTGCATTTTGCCAGCCGCCGCGCCATGGATATCGACGGCCTGGGCGAGCGGCTCGTGGATCAGCTGGTCGACCGCGGGCTCGTGAAGACGCCGGCGGAGCTCTATCAGCTGGACGCGCAGAGCCTGGCAAGGCTCGAGCGCATGGCGCAGAAGTCGGCCTCCAATGTCGTGCAGGCCATTCAGTCCAGCAAGGCGACGACCTTGGGGCGCTTCATTTATGCGTTAGGCATCCGCAACGTTGGGGAAGCCACCGCGAAGGCTCTCGCGCTGCATTTTGGCGATCTTGATGCGCTGATCAAAGCCTCGGAGGCCTCACTTGCGGAGATTCCGGACATTGGTCCGGTGGTTGCGCAGTCCATCGCCCAGTTCTTCGCCGAAATGCACAACCGGGAAGTCATTGCCGCCCTTCGCCGTGCCGGGGTACACTGGGAGCCCGTCGCGGCGGGGGCGGCGCACGGGCGGGCGAGCGCATCGGGGAAGACGTTCGTCCTCACGGGGACGCTGCCTCATCTGACGCGCGAAGAGGCGAAGGCGCGCATCGAGGCCGCAGGCGCTCGGGTGAGCGGCAGCGTGTCCGCCCGTACCGATTTCGTTGTCGCGGGGATCGAGCCGGGAAGCAAGTATGACAAGGCCCGCGAACTGGGGGTCACGATCCTGGACGAGCGCCAGTTGCTGGAGTGGCTCGAAGGCATTGAGAGAAGCGATTGACCATGCGCAAGATTACGAAGGCAGTTTTTCCGGTCGCCGGAATGGGCACGCGGTTCCTTCCGGCGACCAAGGCGAGTCCCAAGGAGATGTTGCCGATTGTGGACAAGCCGCTTATCCAATATGCCGTCGAGGAGGCCCTGGCGGCCGGCGTCACCGACCTGGTGTTCATCACGGGACGCACCAAGCGTTCGATCGAGGATCACTTCGACAAGGCCTACGAAATGGAGACCGAGTTGGAGGCGCGCGGCAAGACCAAGCTGCTCGAGATGGTGCGCTCGATCATCCCGAGCCATGCGTCGTGCATCTTCATCCGGCAGGTGGAAGCGCTGGGCCTGGGACATGCGGTCCTGATGGCGAGGCCCGTGATCAACGACGATCCGTTCGCGGTGATGTTGGCGGACGACCTGATCGATGGGCAGGGACGGCCACCCGTGATGCGGCAGATGGTCGAACTCTACGATTATTACCAGTGCTCGGTGCTCGGGGTGCAGATGGTGGCGCCGCAGGAAACGTCCCAGTATGGGATTGTCGACGCGCAACCCCTTTCCGACAGGATCCACAAGATCTCGGGGCTGGTGGAGAAGCCGAATCCGGCGGAGGCGCCTTCCACCTTGGGGGTGGTGGGGCGCTACATCCTCGCGCCGCGGGTCTTCCACCACCTGGAGAATGCGCGGGCGGGGGCCGGGGGAGAAATCCAGCTGACCGACGCCATCGCGGCGTTGCTCAAGGAGCAGCAGGTGCTTGCCTACGAGTTCGAAGGAATCCGCTATGACTGCGGATCCAAGCTGGGCTATCTGAAGGCGACGGTGGAATATGCGTTGAAGCATGGCGAGGTGGGCGATGCGTTCCGGCAGTACCTAACGTCTGTCGTGCCCGGCGGGGCACCGGAAAACGGGTGATCGGCGGGACCGGGGCATAGCGAGGCAAGGCGCTTTGAGCGTGCGCGTGGCGCCATCGACTGTCGTGCGCGTTTGCCCAGCCGGAGTCGTGGCGCATTCTGAACCAAATGATCGGAGAAGGAACATGGCAGACAAGCTGATGATCGTGATGGTCAACACCGATCCCTCCAACCCCTCGGAACTGGGTGCCCCCTTCTTCCAGGCAACGGTCGCGGCGGCGATGGAATACGACGTCGAGGTGATCCTGACGGCGCGCTCTGGAGAACTCGCCAAGAAGGGCGTGGCGGAAAAGCTGCACGTCATCGAAGGCTCCCCCAAGAGTGTGTACGACTTCATCAAGGATGCCCACGACGCGGGGGTCAAGTTCAAAGTCTGCACGCCGACCCGCGAGCTCTGGGGCGATGATCTCATCCCCGAGATCGAGGAGACGGTCGGGGGGGCATACGTCATTCAGCAGGCGATGGATGACGATGTGGTTACCTTCACCTATTAGGAGAGACGACTTCCCATGGTTCCCGGCGACGAAGCCTGGGCTATCCTCAACGAGGCGGATCCGGTACTTGCGGCAGCCGAAGTGTCGGCGGCGGTGGATCGCGTGGCGAAGGAGATCTCGGCGCAGCTCGCAGACGCGCAGCCGCTGGTCTTGAGCGTGATGGGCGGTGCCGTGGTGTTTACCGGCCAGTTGCTGCCCAAGCTCCGATTCCCCTTGGATTTCGATTATATCCATGTCTCGCGCTATGGCGCCGAGACGCAGGGCGGCGAATTGGCCTGGAAAGTGTTGCCGCGCGAGAACGTGGAGAACCGGACGGTGCTCGTGCTGGATGACATCCTCGACGAGGGGCACACCCTCGCGGCGATCCGGGACAAGGTGTTGAGCCTTGGGGCGCGGCGTTTTCTCAGCGCCGTGTTTGGCGACAAGGCGACGGGCAGGCAAAAGCCGATCTCGGCCGATTTTGTCGGGGTCACGCTGCCTAACCGCTATGTGTTCGGCTTTGGCATGGATGTCCGGGGCGCTTGGCGCAACTTGCCGGCCGTGTATGCCTTGCGCGGCAGTTGAATGGCGACCCGCGTGCATGTGGCATGCGGGCGAGAAGAAGGGACTGAGATGTTGGCATTGATCGGCGGGACTGGACTGACGAACCTCTCCAACCTGGAAATTACGCAGCGTCGAGTCGTACGCACACCCTACGGAGAGCCCTCCGGCCCGTTGACCTTCGGCAAGATCCGTGACCACGAGATCATTTTTCTCGCGCGGCATGGCTATGGTCATACCATTCCGCCGCACGAGGTCAACTATCGCGCGAACATCTGGGCATTGCATGCGCAGGGCGTGCGCAAGGTGGTATCGGTGGCGTCGGTGGGGGCCATCCGGTCAGACCTCGTTCCGGGCTCGATCGTCCTGCCCGATCAGATCATCGACTATACCCATGGACGCAAGAACTGTTTCTTCGAGGCCGACGGGCGCCCGGTGACGCATATGGATTTCACCGAACCCTATTGCGGGGAAATGCGGATTCGCTGCATGGAGGCGATGGCGGATGCCGGAGAGGCCTACATCGACGGCGGCGTCTATGCGGCCGTGCAAGGCCCGAGGCTCGAGACGAAGGCGGAGATCGACCGTCTCGAGCGGGATGGGGCGACCATGGTCGGCATGACGGGGATGCCGGAGGCTGCGCTCGCCAAGGAGATCGGCTTGTGCTATGCCGCCATCGGCGTTGTAGCGAATTGGGCGGCCGGACGCGGGTCCAGCGCCCATGCCATCAGCTACGAAGAAATCGATCGCGTCCTCGCGCAAACGATGGCGCGTGTGCGCAACATTGTCGAGCATCTGGTCGAGCGCGACCAGGGCAAATAGGGATGCGATTCCCACCGTGTCGTGGGGACTGGGGAGTGGAATGGCGATTCGGCCGGTGTTGAGAATGGGCGCCCCGGGATTGTGGGAACAGTCTCAGCCGGTGAGCGCCTTCGATACGCCGGAACTGGCTGCGCTGTTGGCCGACATGCAAGACACCATGCAGGCGTTGAACGGTGCGGGCCTGGCCGCGCCGCAGATCGGCGTGAACGTGCAGGTGGTGATCTTCG
Organism: Pseudomonadota bacterium; assembly: GCA_021788645.1. GTDB lineage: Bacteria > Pseudomonadota > Gammaproteobacteria > Burkholderiales > JAKAFK01 > JAKAFK01. The sequence goes on along the minus strand of JAJYKK010000014.1, from coordinate 29,390 downwards.
GGGTGGAGAAGAATCCCCGCTATCCGGATGCCGAGGAGGTGCCCCATACGGTACTGATCAATCCCCTTCTGGACCCGGTGGGCGAGGAGATGGAAGAGGGTTGGGAAGGCTGCCTGAGCATTCCCGGCATGCGCGGGGTCGTTCCCCGCTTCAAGGCGCTGCGCTACCGGGGGTTCGACCAGGGTGGCCGGGCGATCGACCGGACGGTCAGCGGATTCCATGCGCGCGTGGTGCAGCACGAAGTGGATCATCTGCGGGGCATCCTTTATCCCCTGAGGATCCGCGATCCGCGTCGGTTTGGCTTCATCGAGGCGCTTTTCCCCGAGGCTTCTCAGCCGAGCGAAACCGGCAACGGCTGAATCTCGCGATCCCCGAAGGCACGGGCATTCTCGCCCATTACCGCGCCACGCGTCGGGATGGTGGCTTTCTGTTGTCCGATGTACTGTTTGATCATTTCCAGCGGTATCAGTATATCAACCAAAACCATTCGCTCACCCCATGTCTGAAGCCAGGGGCTTGCGCTCATACTTGGTCAAGGACCGTACGCATCGGCAACGCGCCCCAACGGGACCTTCAGCGGCCCAGCGTATAGGGCGCAGGGCTGACGCTGCGCGGAATGCCGTAACTGCGGGCTCCTGGGCGCAGCATGTTATGGGTGCGCCAAGAAATCCTCATAGGCGCGCCGGATGCCGGTTTCCAGGTCGGTGCTATGGCGCCATCCCAGGGCCGATAGCCGTGAGACATCCAGGAGCTTGCGCAACGTGCCATCCGGTTTGCTGGCATCGAATCCCACCGGGCCCTCGAAACCGACGATGCGGCGGACGTGCTCTGCGACGTCGGCGATGGCGATATCCTGTCCCGAGCCAATGTTCACCAATGGGGCGCGTTCGTTCGAGAAAAGCGTTGCCGCGCGCGCGTCGGTCAGGCCGAGCAAGTGGACGCAGGCGTCGGCCATGTCCTCGCTGAACAGGAATTCGCGGCGGGGCGTCCCGCTTCCCCAGATGTCGACGCGAGGCGGGAAAGGCGGCACGAGGCCCAGCAGCGTGGGGCGCACGCTCTCCGGAATGGGCCCATGGATCGTTTCGTCGCGCCGGATGGCGTCCCAGGCGCCCTCGGTCGCGAGCTTTGCCAGATGGAACTTGCGGATGAGCGCGGGCAGGACATGGGAGGCAGCCAGATCGTAGCGGTCCCCCGGACCATACAGGTTGGTGGGCATGACCGCGAGATAGCGCGTGCCATACTGGCGGTTGTAGGCCCAGCACATCTCGATGCCGGCGATCTTGGCCACGGCATAAGGCCGGTTGGTGGCTTCCAGCGGACCGGTCAACAGATATTCCTCGCGGATGGGCTGCGGGCAGTCGCGCGGATAGATGCACGATGAGCCGAGGAAGAGCAGATGCCGAATCCCTGCCCGCCAGGACTCGTGGATGACGTTGAGTTCGATGGCCAGGTTCTGCTGGATGAATTCGGCGGGATAGGTGTCGTTGGCAAGAATTCCGCCCACCTTGGCGGCCGCGAGCACGATCCAATCGGGCTTTTCCTGGGCGAGAAAGGCGCGCACGGCCAGCGCGTCGGTGAGGTCGAGTTCGGCATGCGTTCGCGTCAGGACCCGTTCGTGGCCCAGACCCTCGAGCCTGCGTACGATTGCCGAGCCCACGAGCCCCCGGTGGCCGGCCACATAGATGCGCTGGGCCTTATTCACGGTAGTCGAACACCCTGAAGCCGTGCCGCTTGACGAGATCGTCCTGCTGGGCGCCGGCGAGGTCGGCTTGCACCATCTCGCTCACCAGCTGCCGGAAGCCCACCTTGGGGGTCCAGCCAAGTTTGGTCTTGGCTTTCGTCGGGTCGCCCAGGAGCGTCTCGACTTCCGTGGGGCGGAAGTAGCGGGGATCGACGGCGACGATCGCGCGCCCGGAAGCGTCATAGCCTTTCTCGGCTACGCCCGTGCCTTCCCATGTGATGGCGATGTCGAGCTCGCGCGCGGCGGCGGTCACGAACTCGCGCACGCTGTGTTGCTCGCCGGTGGCGATAACGAAATCCTCGGCCACCTCCTGCTGCAGCATGAGCCACTGCATTTCCACGTAATCGCGGGCATGCCCCCAATCGCGCTTGGCATCGAGGTTGCCCAAGTACAAGCAGTCCTCCAGTCCCAGCTTGATGCGCGCCAGGGCGCGGGTGATCTTGCGGGTGACGAAGGTCTCCCCGCGGATGGGCGACTCGTGATTGAACAGGATCCCGTTGCAGGCATAAAGCCCGTACGCTTCCCGGTAGTTGACCGTGATCCAGTAGGCATAGAGCTTGGCGGCGGCGTAGGGCGAGCGCGGATAGAAGGGCGTGGTTTCCCTCTGCGGCACTTCCTGCACCCGCCCGAAAAGCTCGGAGGTGGAGGCTTGGTAGAAGCGGGTGTGCTGCTCCAGTCCCAGGATGCGGATCGCTTCCAGGATGCGCAACGCCCCGAGGCCGTCGGCATTCGCGGTGTATTCGGGCTCCTCGAAGGACACGGCGACATGGCTTTGCGCGGCGAGATTGTAGATCTCGGTGGGCCTGACCTGCTGGATGATGCGCACGAGACTCGACGAGTCGGTCATGTCCCCATGGTGGAGGAAGAAGCGGATGTCCGTCTCGTGGGGATCGCGGTAGAGATGATCGATGCGGGCGGTATTGAAAAGCGATGAACGCCGCTTGATGCCGTGGACCGTGTAGCCCTTCTCGAGGAGGAACTCCGCCAGGTAGGCGCCGTCTTGGCCCGTGATGCCGGTGATCAATGCAATTTTCTTCATTTGGGGCGTCTCTAGAGGATTCCAGGACGCAGTGGGTCCTGCCGACCCTGTGGGCCGAGGTTAAGGCAATCTGCCGGATGGACCCTGAGCGCCTTGCTCGCCATCCTGGGATGCGAGGGGATGGCTGTCCGTTGGGTCGCCGTGACAGGGCCATTGGCGCCGCTGGCGAGCGGGTCTCCCGCAATCGCGACATGTAGCCCGCATTCTGACATTGGGCTCACGTTCTGGCAACGGGCCGACGGCGGGGCGCGGGGGGCTTGCATGGCGAAGGCGGCTCCAAAGCGCCCACATTCGGAGATTGATATCCGCTATACTAAAACATATGGGCCCATTCGCACACGATGGAAGAGGCACTTGGCGGCACCGCGCACGGAGGAGGCGGGATGATTGAGATCCGAATCCACGGCCGCGGGGGCCAGGGCAACGTCGTGGCCGCTTACGTGCTGGCCGCGGCCGCGATCGAGCAAGGGCGTTATGCGCAGGCCTTCCCGGCTTTCGGGGCGGAACGGCGGGGGGCGCCGATCGCGGCCTTCGTGCGACTGGCCGAGGAGCCGATTCGGCGCCGCTGCCAAATCGCCCATCCGGCGTTCGTCATCATTCAAGACGAGGCACTGGCGGGGCTCCCGGATACCTTGGATGGACTGCGCCCGGGGGGGGCGGTGGTGCTGAACTCCGGACGCGGCTCGGAGGCGCTTTCGGCGGCCATGGGGCAGACCGTCTACGCGCTGCCGGCCACCCGCCTGTCCGCCGATGCGCTCGGACGGCCCATGCCGAATACCGCGCTGCTGGCCGCCTTCATCACCCTCACGGCGCTTGTGCCCATCACCGGACTCAAGAACGCGCTGGCACAGCGCTTCAAGGGCGAGGTCCTGGCGCGCAACCTCGCGCTGATCGAGCAAGTGGCCTTGGCGACGCCGGCGGGCGTCTGGAAGGAGCGCGTCGATGCGACAGGCGCTTGAAGGGTCGCAAGCCATCGCGCGTGCCGTGGCCCTATGCCGGCCTCAAGTGGTGGCGGCCTATCCCATCACGCCGCAGACCCACATCGTGGAAAACATCGCCAAGCTGGTGGCGGACGCGCAGTTTCAGTGCGAGTTCGTGAGCGTGGAGAGCGAGTTCTCGGCGGCGTCCGTGGTGCTGGGAGCCGCGTGCGCGGGCTCGCGCGCTTATACGGCCAGCGCTTCCCAAGGCATCATGCTGATGAGCGAGGTGCTCTACAACATAGCCGGCCTGCGCGTGCCCGTGGTCCTCACCTGCGCCAACCGGGCGGTGTCCGCACCCATCAATATCTGGAACGATCAGCAGGATTCCATGGCGGTGCGCGATGCCGGATGGCTCCAGCTCTATTGTGCGGACAATCAGGAGGCGGTGGACACCACGATACAGGCCTTCCGCATCGCCGAACGCTGCGAGTTGCCGGTCATGGTGTGCGTGGACGGGTTCACGCTTACGCACACCCTCGAACCCCTGGAACTGCCCAGCCAGGAAGCCGTCGACGCATTCCTCCCGCCGTACGCGTTTTCCCGCACGCTTGATCCTCGCGCGCCCCTGTCGCTCGGGACCCTGGTCGGGCCGGACCATTTTACCGAGACGCGCTACCTGCATCATCAGGCGGTGCTCGACGCCGAGAAGGAAATTATCGCCGCCGCGCGGGACTGGTCGTCCCTCAGCGGGCGCATGAGCGCGCCCCTCATCCGGGTGGACGGCCCCCCGGGCGCCAGGATCGGAATCCTCACGCTCGGCTCGGTGTTCGGGACCTTGCTCGATGCGAGAGAGCACTTCGGCGGAGAGCCGGTGCGACTTCTCCATCTTCGCGCGTTCCGCCCGTTTCCCGTAGAGGCGTTGCGTGCGGCAACGAAGGGGCTGTCGGATCTGATCGTGCTGGAGCGCGCCATCTCGCCCGGTGCGGACGGCATCGTCGCGGCAGAGGTGCGTTCCGCGCTGATGGGCGCCGATTCCCCGCCGCGCGTTCATAATTTCGCCGCCGGACTTGGCGGGCGCGACGTGCCGCTCGCCGTGTACGCGCGGTTGCTGGAAGCCATCGGCACGCCACAGCCGCGCATGAGCCCGATCGATCTGGATCGCAGCCAATTGTCCGCCGCCGCTGGCGCCCCATGAGCCGAATCCCATGACCCCTCCGGTCGATTTCCAGCTGCTGCGTGCGCAGCAGCCCCGTTTCCAGGGTCTGGACCCTGGCCACCGTGCCTGTCAGGGTTGCGGGCAAGCGCTGGCGGCCCGCTTGACGCTGGAGGCCGCAGGGCCCGACATTCTGCTCGCCAATGCGACCGGCTGCCTCGAGGTGTTTACGACTGCCTGGCCCGAATCCGCATGGCGCGTCCCCTATCTCCATTCCGTTTTCGCGAATGCCGCGGCGGTGGCGGCGGGCATGGAAGCGGCCCTCAAGGCCCAGGGCAAGGACGTCAAGGTGATCGCGCTGGCCGGCGACGGGGGGACTTTCGATATTGGCTTCCAGGCGCTTTCGGGCATGCTCGAGCGCGGTCATGATGTGCTCTTCGTTTGCTACGACAACGAGGCCTACATGAATACCGGCGTGCAGCGCTCCGGCTCGACGCCGCATGCGGCGGCGACGACCACTTCGCCGGCGGGGGTGGCGCGCATGGGGAAGCGCCATCTCAAGAAGGACATCCTGGCCATCATCGCCGCCCATCACATTCCCTATGGGGCGACGGCCTCGGTGGCCTATCCCGCGGATCTCAGGAAGAAGGTGCGCCGGGCGCTTCAGGTCGACGGGCCGAGCTTCCTGCAGGTCCACTCCCCCTGTCCGCTGGGGTGGGGGCATGGCAGCGAATTGTCCATCGAGGTCGCCCGTCTCGCGGTGCAGACCGGGCTCTTCCCGCTCATCGAACTGGAGCGCGGCGCCCTGATTGGCGCCATGCCGATTCGGCAGATTCACCCGGTGACGGCGTATCTCAAGCTCCAGTCGCGGTTTCGTCATCTCTTCGCCGACGATCCGCGTGCCCGCGAGGAGTTGGCCCATCTCCAGGCGCTCGCCGATCACAATATCGAAACCTACGGCTTGCACGCAGAGTCGCCTGACGGCCTCGACAGCGAAGGGGCCGACACCGTTCGCCGCGGTGGTCTTCGTTCCGCATAGGGAGCAGCAGTCCATGCCTATCATGACGCCTGGTGCCGTCGCCTATCCCGGCACCTCCCTAACCTTCAAGACCGGCGGCTGGCGCACCGCACGGCCCGTGCATCGCTGGGTTCCGGCGCCCTGTCATGCCGGCTGCCCGGCTGGCGAAGATCCCTGCGGCTACGTGGGTCTCGTCGCGGAGGGCGACATCAAGGGCGCATGGGAGCGTCTCGTGGCGATCAATCCGCTCCCGGCAGTCACGGGGCGCGTCTGCGATCATCCGTGCGAAGGCAGCTGTCATCGCGGCGCTTATGATTCGCCCATCGCCATCCACAATGTCGAGCGCTGGCTGGGCGACGAGGCCGCGCGGGCGGCATGGGCGTACCCGTTGCCGCTTTTGCCGGCCGAGGCGAAGACGGTTGCGGTGGTCGGCGCCGGGCCGGCCGGGCTTTCCTGCGCTTACCATTTGCGGCGCCTGGGGATCAGGGCGATGGTGATCGACCGCCTGCCCCTGGCGGGCGGGACGTTGCGCACGGCGCTGCCCAGCTATCGCCTGCCGCGAGAGGTGCTCGACCGCGAAGTCGAGCGGTTGATGGCCACGGTCAACTTTCTACCCCACACGAGCCTGGGGCGCGATGTCACGCTGGAAGAGCTCACCCGCGAGTATGCGGCCGTCTTCCTGGCGCCTGGCCGGCAACAGCCGCGGGCCTGGGATGTCGACGGGCGCGTCCCGCGCGACCTTCATGCGGCGTTGCCGCTGTTGGAAGCGTGGGTGGCTTTCGGCAAGGTGCCTGAGATCCACTCGGCGGTGATCGTGGGAGGCGGCAACAGCGCCATCGACATGGCGCGGGTCCTCGCGCGCACCGGCGCCAAGGTGCATCTCGTGACGCATGATGTGCGGCCTGCCCCTGGCGTGCCGAGGGACTTGGCAATGAAGGCCGCGCCGCGCGACATTCGGCAGGCCGAGGAGGAGGGCGTCACCGTGCACGTCGAACACGCGATTCATCATCTCATCCTGCGCGGGGAGAAGGTGGTCGGTGTCGAGCTGGTGCGCGTCAAGAAGCTCGCCAGGGACGAGGGGCATTACGAGATCGTCCCGTTTGAAGGAACGGAAACGGTGCTTCATGTGGACCAGGTGATTCCTGCGGTGGGGCAGACGGTAGCGCCGGAAGGCATGGAGTCGTTGCTTGCCGCGCGAGGGTTCTTCGCTGTCGACGGCACGGGACGTGTTCCTGGCCATGACGCGCTCTTTGCGGGCGGGGATGCGCGCGCCGGTGCCTGGGGAACCGTCAGCGGCGCCGTGGGCGACGGACGCCGTGCGGCGCTGGCGATTGAGGCCCATCTCTCAGGAAAGGCCCAGGAGCCGGCGCGCGATGCTGAGCCCATTACGTTTTCCGGGCTCAACCTCAACTACTTCGAGCATGCGGCGCGCGCTGAGGAAATCGTGTTGCCGCCGGATCGGCGTCTGGCCCTGGAGGAGATCGCCGCCGGCCTGTCGGGGCCGGAGGTGGCGCTTGAAGCGGTCCGCTGTCTTTCCTGCGGAACGTGCATGGCCTGCGACAATTGCTGGACCGTATGCCCCGATCAGGCCGTCCTGAAAATGCACGCGCCCGCGGGCATGCGCTATCTGACCGACTACGACTACTGCAAGGGGTGCGGCCTGTGTGCCCATGAATGCCCGGTCGGATTCATCGCCATGGTCGATGAAACGTCCTAGCAACGGGGAATGGCCGCAATTTCTGTTGCCATCGGATGGCCGGTCCGATCGCGCGCCTATCCGGCCATGCGCATTCAGGACACCGGTCGGAGCCGGGCGAGCGGCGTCCGCCTGCGGCGACGTTGATGGCTGCCGCAGTTGATGTCTTGCGAAAGGGGAAGTATGGGAGAAGTTTCGACCGACACGCTGATTGTCGGCGGCGGCCCCGCAGGGATGATGACGGGCATTACCGCGGCCCAGTTCTGGCCGCACAAGAAAGTCCTGGTGGTGCGACCGGAAAGCGATGCCGTGATTCCCTGCGGCATTCCGTATATTTTCGGGACGCTGGGCGGCACAGACGAGGACTTGGCAGGACGTGCCCCGCTGCTCGCGGCTGGCGGGCAACTGCGGATCGATTCGGTGGAACGCCTGGATCGTGAGGATCGCCGTGCATGGCTCAAGAGCGGCGATACGGTGCGCTGGGAGCGCCTGGTGCTTGCGACGGGCGCCGAGAATTTCATTCCGCCCATTCCGGGGACCGATCTCGAAGGCGTGTTCAGCATCAAGAAGGATTACGATTACCTGGACGCGCTCTTCACGACGCTGATCCCCCGCGTCAAGCGATTTGCCATCATCGGGGGCGGCTTCATCGGCGTCGAGTTTGCCGACGAGATCCGCAAGCGCGGGATCGAAGTCCATATCGTGGAGATGTTGCCCCATCTTGTGCAGGCGGCCTTCGACCTCGACGCCTGTGTCGCGGTGGAACAGCAACTGGTGAAGCACGGGGTGCATGTGCATACGGCCGCCAAGGTCGATGCGTTGCTGCCGGACGAGGCTGGGAAGAGGGTCGGGGGCGTGCGGATTGGCGGACAGGGGGACCTGCCCGTGGATGCCGTGCTCATCGCCATTGGCGTGCGTCCCAGCGTCTCTCTCGCGCAGCAGATGGGCCTCACGCTCAGCCGCTCCGGAGGGGTGTGGGTCGACGCCTTCCAGCGCTCGCGCGAGGATCCGGCCATTTTCGCGGTCGGCGATTGCGCCCACAAGCAGGATTTCTTCACGCGCAAGGCGAACCACGCCATGATCGCCTCCCAAGCCGCGGCCGAAGGGCGCATCGCCGGCATGAACCTCTATGCGCTGCGCCAGCCGCGCTACAACGCGGGTTCCGTCAGCATTTACGCGAGCCAGATCGATGGGCTTGCGTTCGGTGTGGCGGGCCTCACGCAACGCGCGGCCGAGCAGGAGGGCTTTCCGATCCTGGTCGGCGAGTCGCGGCTGCCGGATCACCACCCCGCCACGATGCCGGGCACGACGGAGATATACTGTCGGGTGATCTTCGCGGCCGACTCGCTTCAACTGCTGGGGGGGCAGGTATTGGGCGGTCCCAGCACGGGTGAGCTCGTCAACACCATCGGCCTGGCGATACAGATGCATGCCAGCGCGACCGACCTTGCCAGCATACAGTTCGGCAGTCAGCCCCGGCTCACCCCGTCGGTCCATCCCCTGGTTGCCGCCACGGGGGATGCCTTGCGGCGGCATTTTGAAGGGGTGTACGCGACACGGCCGCCTGGTTGAGGGAGAGAATTCGTTCGCGTGCCACGGTGACGGTAGTCTGCGGCGGGGCACGGTATTGACAGACGCGAGCACCATATACCACCATACGACGGTGCGCGTTCCACGGAGCGTGCATTTTCGGCCCCCCCCGATTGCAAGGTCAGGTGGCATTTGCAGCTTCGATGGCTTGGCATCACGCCTTGCGACTTCGTCATTCATCGCGACTTTGCCGCGCACGAGCCCTTTCAATTTGAGTAGCTTAAGCGCCTGTGACCCGAATCGATCATGACACAACTCCAGCACGGCATCCCGCAGGCCGTTTACGAAGCACAGCTGCAATCGTTCGTTGCAGAATGCAGCCTCACCCGTCCCGAGTTTTTAGCCTATTTCCGCCACCCGGTCCTTAACGAGGCGATTCCGAGCACGCCGTTCGACCCTCACTACCTTTACCATGTGGCCTGGGCGATCCGGAAGGTCGCCGAGGCGGTGACGGCAGGCCATTGCCGGGAACACGTCGATGTCTCGTCGTCGCTTCACTTCTGCACGGCGACCGCAGGCTTCGTGCCGACACGATTCATCGACCTTCGGCCGGCGAACATCCACCTGGATAACCTGGTCTGCTCGCAGGGCAACCTGACCAACGACGCGGAATGGCACGGGCAATACGCATCCTTGTCCTGCATGCATGTGGTTGAGCACATTGGGCTTGGCCGGTACGGGGACCAGCTTGCAGTTAACGGAGACATCCATGCGATGGGCAACCTCAAGCGGGCCGTCAACCCCGGCGGTCGGCTTTTGTTCGTCGTGCCCTGTGGGAAACCCGAGATTCATTTCAACGCGCACCGCATTTATTCTGCCGCATGGGTTCATCGGTTCTTTGCCGATGAGTTCGAATTGAAGGAGTTCTATTTCATTTTTAACGATGTCCTGCGGGCGCCGCTGAAGAACGTCGATCTGGCGGCAACGGAAAACATCCCCTATGGCTGCGGATGTTTCGAATTCATTCGAAGGCCGCTCTGACGGGCATTGGGCAGGCGTTGCCGGGGACCTTGCCAACGCCGCATGCGGACCCCTCCAGCCCCAACGGCGACCATCCACGTCGCGGCAAGCCCGGATGCGCACCCTCGTCCCCCGCGCAGGAACGCCGGGGCCGCACGCCCCTCTCGATCAGGGACCGCATGGTGGCGTCCCACCTCGGGCGGTGAATGTTTGGCGTGGGCGCACCTTTTAAAGTTCGTACACAGGCGTCCGTTAACCCAGGTTGGTGTCCCACGTCGGCGACGCAGGCGATAGTGCGCCATCTTCACGCGTTGGTACTCCCGCACCCTCCGTTCACAGGATGATCCGCTAGCGTCGAGTTTTCTCGCAAAGGTATGATGTTTTGTTAATGCCAATCACAGAGACGAGCAGGGACGGGCGGGAGCGCACAGTCGCTCTCGTATTCAGCAAGGATCGGGCGATGCAGCTCGATGCGACGCTTCAGTCCTTGCGCATGCATTGCGAGGACCCGCAAAGCCTCGATCTGAAGGTCCTCTTCAAAGCATCGACCGACCGGCACGCCCAGGCCTACCAGCGGCTGGGTCAAGCATATCCGGATTGGGAATTTCTACCGGAAGGGGATTTCAGGTCCCAGGTCATCGCGATCTTGGAGCGCTACCAGTATGTCCTTTTCCTGGTCGATGACAATATCTTCGTCCGGGCCTTTGCGCTGCGTCCGATCAGAAACATTCTAGAGTCCACTGAGGAAGCGCTCGGGTATTCCCTTAGACTGGGAACCAACACGACCCACTGCTATCCCGTGGATGCGCCGCAACATCTCCCTGAGTTCAAGCCGCGCGACGATGCCACGCTTCAGTTCAACTGGACTGTCGGGGATCGTGACTTCGGGTATCCATTGGAAGTCTCGAGTTCGTTGTACCGAACCCGAGACATTCTTGGTCTCCTTTCGGGGCGGTCATTTTCCAATCCCAATACGCTAGAGGACGCGCTCGCAGGTTCGAAAGACCGTTTCGCGGGTTGCAAAGCGTTCCTGCTCTGCGGCCTCAAGTCCACCACGTTTTGCAATCCCGTGAACTTGACTCAGTCGCAATACGCGAATCGCGTGGGTGCGCGGGGCGACCACTCGGTCGAGGCACTCAACGAGCTTTTTCTCGGGGGGCATCGGATCGATGTGCGCGCATACGAAGGATTCGTGCCACGGGGCTGTCATCAGGAAGTTCCAATGGCGGTCGTCGCGCCCTCCGGCAGCGGATCGGGCGAGCCTTCAGGGGTGTCCTCCAGGCCGACGGTTTCGATCGTCATCCCCTGCTACAACTATGGGCGCTATCTGTCCGATGCCGTGGGCAGCGTTCTCGGGCAGACTTACCAGAATTTCGAAATCATCATCGTCGATGACGGCAGCACGGACGACAGCGTTTCCGTTGCCCGGCAGCTCATCGCCGCGCACCCCGGGCATAGCATCCGGCTCATTGCGCAGCCGAACTCAGGCCATCCGGGTTATACCCGCAACCGGGGGATTCTGTCGGCGCGAGGCAGGTACATTCTGCCTTTGGATGCGGATGATATGCTCGCTCCGACCATGTTGGCTCAGTGCGTGGACTATCTGGAGCGGAATCCCCAGGTCGGCATCGTGTATACCGATCGGGAGGATTTTGGCGAGAGCTCGCAGACCGTCCGGGCGGGAGAATACGATTTTGCGCGCTTGCGCTATGCGAACTTGCTGTCCTACTGCGCCTTGTTCCGAAGGGAAGTGTGGGCGGCCGTCGGGGGATACCGCGCAGACGTCGGGTTTGAGGACTGGGATTTTTGGGTGGCCGCGGGGGCGAGAGGATACTTCGGCGCGCGGATTGCCGCACCGCTCTTCCGCTACCGCGTGCATGGCGGCGGCCGATACCAATCCGATCTCGCCAAGCTTGAGGAGTCCATGGCACGCATCGTGATCACTAACAAGGAAGCCTATGGCGAGGGTGAGGTTGCCGAGGCCGAAAGACGGCTGAACGGCGTTGCGGGCACCTCGCCCTCCCATGCGCCGACACCCGAACGAGACGGCGTGCGGCCGAGCGGGCCCGTCCCGAGAGATGGGAAGGCTTCTCCTCTCGTTTCGGTCATTCTCCCGACCTATAACAGGCCGGAATTGTTGTCGGACGCACTGCAAAGCGCTTTAGGGCAGACATACTCGCCCATCGAGGTGATCGTCGTCAACGATGCCGGGACGGATGTGGAAGGGCTGGTGCGTTGGCTCGGGCGCGACGCGGATGTCACTTACATCCGGCACGGCCGCAATCGCGGCTTGGCGGCGGCTCGCAATACGGCGCTGCGCGTCGCGAGAGGCGATGTCATCGTGTACCTCGACGATGACGATCTTTTCCTTCCGGAGCACGTTTCGACGATCGTCAAGGCGCTGAATGAAGGGCACGGCGCGTTCGTCTATACCGATGCGGACTATGTGCTGGAGCGCCTGGAAAACGGCAAGCGATTGGAACAGTCGCGCGCGCGGCCTTATGACGGGGTCGAATACAGCAAGGAGCGGCTCCACGTTCACAACTTCATCCCCGTCAACTGCTGGGCGCATCGACGGTCTGCGCTGGCGCAGGTGGGATACTTCGACGAGTCGCTGGACAACCATGAGGACTGGGAATTCTTGCTGAGATTCGCCCGCCAGCATGACTTCCGCCATGTCCCAAAAACCACCGTCGAAGTACACCAGCGCGTCAACCAGAAGGACAACATGCTCAGGCGCGAGAGCGGCAAGTTCCTTGACACGTACCGCAGGATCTATCAGCAATATCCGATGCCGGACAACGTGGAGGTCTCGCGCGGGCGTGCCCAGATTCTGGCGCGGCTTGCGGGGGGTGGGGCCGATCAGGCGCAGCCTGAGCTGGACCTCGAGACGGATCCGATCCAAGCGGTTCGCAAGCAGGCCTACGCGAGCTGGGTGAAACGGCATGCCCTGAGGGAAATCGACGGGCAGCTCTTTGCCGAGCGCATGGTGCTCAAATGGACCCGGCGACCGACCGTCGTCCTGGTGATGTGTCTGCGTGCCGGGGAGGAGTCCTTGCTGGCCGACACCATCGATAGCCTCGCAGGACAGTTGTATGACAACTGGCGCTTGGTGGTCGTGGCCGATTTCCCCTCTCCGGGCGCGGTGTTTGATCAAATACCGCTGCTCAAATGGGTCCGCGGCGCCCCGGAGGATGGCTTGGCCGCGGCCGTGTCGGCCGCCTTCGAAGGGCTTTCAGGGCATTGGGTTGGGCTGGTCGCGCCCGGAATACGGCTCGAGCCGCACATGTTATTCGCGTGCGTGGACTATATCAATGTCCGTCCCGACTGGCGTTTCATCTATACGGATCATGATGTCGCGGGAAGTTTCGGCGAGCGGACGAACCCTCTGTTCAAGCCCGACTTCAATCTGGATATGCTCCGCGCGACCCCCTACATGGGCGATGTCTGTCTGGTGCGGGGCGACGTGTTTGGGGATGCGGCATCGGAACCGCTGCTCGCCGATGCGCGGGCCTATGACCTGGCGCTGCGCGTCCTTGACCGGAGCGGAGAGACGGCGATAGGGCATATCGCCGAGATTCTCTATCATGCGCCTGAGGGCGCGCCCGGCGCCGGGGAAGATGCCGCGCGCCGTGCGGTCGTCACCCACTTGGAAAGGAACGGCCTCGATGCAGAGGTCCAGGCAGGACTATTGCCGTTGACGCATCGCGTCGTCTATCGGCATAAGGATCAGCCGCTGGTGTCCATCATCGTGCCGACCAAGGACAAGCTGGAGTTTCTCGAGCCGTGTGTCGAAAGCGTGGTGGGCAAGACCACATATCCCAACTACGAGTTGATCGTCGTCGACAACCAGAGTGAGGATCCGGACGTCCTGGCGTATTTTTCCGCGCTCGAGGCCCGCCCCGGCGGAAGGGTCCGGGTTGTCAAGTATGATCATCCCTTCAATTTCTCCGCGATCTGCAACGCGGCTGCCCAGGTGTCCAGAGGGGACTATCTTCTGCTGCTGAACAACGACACGCAGGTGTTGCAGGGGGAATGGCTCGATCGCATGATGTCCCACGCCCAACGCCCGGAGGTGGGCGTGGTCGGCGCGCGTCTTATTTACCCGGAGAACGGGAAGATTCAGCATGCGGGCGTCGTCCTGGGCCTTGCGGGCGTTGCCGAGCATGCGGGTGCCGAAGAGGCGTTGGGGAGTGCCGGCTATATGAAGCGGCTGCAGATCGATCAGAATTTTTCCGCCGTGACCGGGGCGTGCCTGCTTACGCGCAAGGGGCTCTATGACACGCTGGGCGGTCTCGATGCCGAGCATCTCAGGAATCGCTATAACGATGTCGATTATTGCCTCAAGGTGCGCGAGGCCGGCTATAAGATCGTCTGGACGCCCTATGCGACCCTCGTGCACCACGAGTCGATCACCCAGAAGACGGATCTGCAGGACATCGCGCAGCAGGCGAGGCATCTTCTCCAGTATCAGGAGGAGCAGAACGTGATGTATGACAAGTGGCTGCCGCGACTCGCGCACGACCCGGCATACAACCGCCACCTGAGTCTTGTCTACCGGGATTGGCGAACCGAGGCCGATGCCGTCTTGAACTGGGATCCTCATTTCCACGACAGGCCGCGGATCTATGGCATTCCGTTGCCCGGGGGCAGCGGCGATTACCGTGTCATTCAGCCCTTTCGGGCATTGAGCAAGGCCGGCCTGGCACAATGTGAGCATGTGCGGATGGCGAATCGGGTGACCCGCGTCCTGACACTCACGGAGCTCGCCCGGTTGGCACCCGACACGCTGGTGGTCCATGCCGCCCTGGACGACGCGCAAATCGCTGCGCTTGAAGCGTATCGCCGATGCGTGAAGGACATGCTGACGGTGTACGCGCTCGATGATTTGGTCACCCTGGTGCCCAAGAAGAGCAATGTCTATCGTGAGTACATGAAGGGCTTCCGGGATGCGAAACCGAGACTTCGCCGCGGATTGCGCTCGTGCGATCGGCTCGTCGTGAGCACCGAACCGCTGGCCAATTTTGCAGATGGCCTGATCCCGGATATTCGCATCGTGCCCAATCGCCTGGAACGCGACAAGTGGATCCATCTGACGTCCGCAAGAGGGGCCGGACGGCGTCCCCGCGTGGGCTGGGCCGGTGCCCAGCAACATCAAGGCGACCTGGAGATCATCGAACCTGTCGTTGAAGCCCTCGCGGGGGAGGTGGAATGGGTCTTCATGGGCATGGCCACCGACAGGATACGGCCTCATTTGACGGAATTTCACGAGGGGGTGCCGATCCACGCGTATCCGGATGCCTTGGCGCGTCTTAATCTGGATGTCGCCATCGCGCCGCTGGAAGTCCACCCATTCAACGAGGCAAAGAGCAACCTTCGCCTGCTTGAGTACGGCATCCTCGGCTGGCCGGTGGTCTGCACGGACATCTTTCCTTACCGCACCAATGAGGCGCCCGTGACGCGGGTGACCAACGATGCGGACGCCTGGATCGAAGCCATTCGGGCCCATGTCAGAGATCCGGAGGGGGCGGCGCGGCGAGGAGATGCCTTAAGAGAATGGGTGCTGACACACTACATGCTTGAGGATTCTCTTGATGAATGGTTTCAGGCCTTGGTCAAGGCACGGCCGTAGGGCGTTCCATGGGGCGTGGGGTCGGAGCCGCGCGCTAAACGTGGAGCGGGGATGAAGCCGGCGTGAGCGTGTCAGGGCCATTGGATCCGTTGGCGGAATCCGCGCCTTCCATTGCCTCTTGCCTGCAGCGCCTGGCCCATGAGCCAGATAATCCTGACGTCATCAATGCGCTGGGTGCGATTCTGGAGGCGGCGGGGGATGACGAGAAGGCGCTGGCCTGCTTCGATCGGGCCTTGCAGTTGGCCCCCGACGCCCGCGAGGCGCATTGGGGGCGGGCGAAGGTGTTGCTGCGCGCGGGGCGACTCAGGGAGGGATTCGCTGAGTTCGAATGGCGAGCGCATGCCCGTTCGGGGCAGGGCGTTCTGGCCGACGTTCCGCGCTGGGACGGCTGCGCGCTCGCAGGCACCCTCCTGGTGGTGGCCGACGGCAGTGTGGCGGATACCCTACAGTTCGTGCGGTATCTGGCGGGCGTGAAGCCGCATGTGCGCAAGTTGGTGCTCTTGTGTCAGGCGGGCCTTGGGCGGCTGCTTGCAGGCTGTAGCGAGATAGACCAGGTTGTTGAATCCGGACCTGGTGTTGTGGCAAACGAGGCGAGCCACGCCTATATTCCGCTCATGAGCCTGCCCCACGTTTTCGGGACGAGCCTAGAGAGCATCCCCCAGGCGGACGCATACCTTGTTCCGCCCTATCAGCGCGTGGACGCATGGGCGACGCGCTTTGCCGGTCATGCGCGGCAGTTGAAGATAGGCCTGGTGTGGGCCGCCTACGACGAAGGCCGGCGAGATCCCGTGCGGTCGCTGCCGCTCAGGCACCTTGAGGCGCTGACGGGCGAGCCGCATCTCAGGCTATATAGCCTCCAGAAGGGCCGCGCCCTCGCGGAATTGGTGGCGTCCCCGTTGTCGTCGCGCATCGAGAACCTCGCACCGGCCCTTTCCGATTTTGCCGACACTGCGGCGGCCATCGCCAATCTGGATCTCGTCGTCTCGGTCGATGCGCCCGTCGCTCATCTGGCCGGCGCGCTAGGAGTCAAGGTGTGGACCGTGCTGCCGTTCTCGGCGGATTGGCGCTGGCTCACGGGGCGCGAGGACAGTCCCTGGTATCCGTCCATGCGCCTGATGCGCCAAGCTGCGCCGGGTGATTGGGGGAGTGCGGCCCACCGGGTGACAGCGGCGCTGTGCCGTAGCGGCGGATAGGGTGGCGGGCGTCGCGGGGCGGCGCATGAAATGCATTGATCAGTCGAGCAAAATCCTTAAAGTTTCGGGAGGGCTCTCCGATAACGGGTACAGGGAACGGAATGCGAATCGCATGGGGCTCGCTGCCCCGATCTGCTCCCGGTTGAGTTTAAGGAGAATAAAATGCCTATCTATGTCAATACGAATATTGCCTCCCTGATCGCGCAGAACAATCTGTCGAACTCGCAGGCGTCGCTGCAAACTTCTCTGCAGCGCCTGTCTTCAGGGTTGCGCATCAACAGCGCGGCAGATGATCCTGCGGGTCTTGCGGTTGCGACCGACATGACCTCGGTCATCAATGGCGATAATCAGGCGATCAACAATGCCAACAATGGCATTTCGATGGCCCAGACGGCAGGCGGCGCGCTGCAGCAGTTGACCAACAACCTGCAGACGATCCGGACACTTGCGGTGGAGGCGGCGAACGGAACCTACACCGATACGCAGCGATCTCAGCTGCAGGCCGAAGTCGATCAGCTGACCCAGGAAAACTCGCAGATCATCCAGACCACCAACTTCAATGGCGTGGCCTTGTTCAGCGCGAGCACCACGCTGACCTTCCAGATCGGAGCGAGCGGGGTGGCCTCTAACCAGGTGGCGCTGAGTTCGACGGTCCTGACAGGGCTGAGTTCATACGCCTCCTCCTTGACGGCGACGGGCACAATCAACATTTCGACTTCCGCCGGTGCGTCTGCCGCCCTGTCCGCGCTTGATGGCGACATCAACACGGTGGTGACCAACGAGGCCACCTGGGGTGCGGTGCAGAACCGCTTCCAGACGGCGGTTGCCAATCTGACCAACTATGTGCAGAACCTGACGGCCGCCCAGGGCCAGATCATGGACGCCAACTTCGCGGCAGAAACAGCGAACCTGACCAAGAACCAGGTCTTGCAGCAAGCGGGTACGGCGATTCTGGCGCAGGCGAACGCCCTGCCGCAACTCGCACTCACTCTGCTTCGTTAATAGCCGGGTGGGCTAGTTCAAGAAGGCGCCGGGGGTCAAGGGGATGCGCACCCCATGATCCCCGGGTTTGATCTTTGGACTCGAGCGAGGTATCAAGATGGACATTCAGCAAATCAGTGGTCAGGCCTATGCTGATTTCGCTGCGAATGGCAGCAGCGCCAGTCCGGGCCCACAGCCTACGGCCGGGCCGGCATCGACCGAAGCCGCCCAGACGAGCGCCCCGAGTGCTCAGAGTGCGGGCACCCAGGGAAAGCCCGATCCGCAAGCGATCCAGCAATCGGTTGCGCAGATCAATCAGGCCGTCGAGTCGTATTCGCTGAATTTTCAGTTCAGCGTGGACAAGACGACGGGAATCAGCGTCGTCAAGGTGATCGATCCTCAGACGAAGCAGGTGATCCGGCAAATTCCTCCCGAGCAAACGATTGAAATCGCCAAGAGCCTGGATCAGCTCAAGGGATTGCTGCTGCAGCACAAGGCATAAGCACGCGGGATTGTCGAAAACACTCGAGGATACACACACCATGAACGCGGCAAATCAGGCGATCAAGGCGTATGCCCAGATCAACATGGAGACGGCGGTCAACTGCGCGAATCCCGTGCAATTGATCGTTGCGCTCTATGACGGGGCAGTCGATGCCATCGCGGGCGCGAAGGCGCAGATCGCCCAGAAGAACTACGAGCGCAAGGCGAAGCATATCTCGCATGCCATACTCATCATCGACGGTCTGCGCCGGATCATCGACCACGAGAAGGGAGGAGCGATCGCCGCCAATCTGGGCGCCTTGTACGACTATATGAAGAGGCGCCTGATCGCCGCGAACGCGTCCAATGCGGTGGAAGTCCTGGCCGAGGTCCAGGAGTTGCTGACGAGCCTCAGGGAAGCGTGGGCGGTCCTCGCGCGTTCCCAGGCGGGCGTGCCGACCGACGCGCCACCCGCTCAGGGCGCGAAGGCGTATGCCAAGGCCTGATGCCGGCCGCGAGGAGGCGTGCCTGTCGAGATACGCCTTGGTGCTGGCGCTCACCCACCGCATGCTGGAAGCGGCCCGGGCCGGGCAATGGAGCACCCTCGTGGATCTGGAAAGCGGTCGCCGGCGCGAGATGGCCGAGGTGAGCGATCGCCCCCCTCCGACGCCGGAGACGGCGGTGTTTCAGCGGCGCAAGGCGGACATCTTGCGCGAGATCCTTGCGGCTGATCAGGAGGTGGCGGCGCTCGCGCGCGCCCGCATGGACGAACTGTCGAAGGCGCTGGGTATCATAGGGACCCGGCGGAGATTGCAGCGAGCGTATACGACCGGATAGTGGGGTTTCACTAGAGGGGGCGCGGCATGGCGTCAATCGCGTGGCAAGCCGCTGACGAGCCGGTGGGCAGGGTAACGGAGAAGATCCGGATCATCCCGCCTGGGCGAGGCGGTTCCTTGCCCCGCGAAGTGTGGCAGGATCTGGTTCGGCACCACGAGCGGCGGCGGAAGGAGGAACGAAACCGCAAGCCGCCGCCGGACGGGACGCACCAAGTCGACGAGTATGCCCGGGCTGGGGCGCGGTGGATTCGATTGACCGTTTCCCTGCGCTATAATTCAAGTCTACGATGAACAACCGGGCTGAGCACAATCGTGGAGTCGTTTGTCGTCACTTGGCGCGAGATCCTGATCGTGGTGGTCGTGGTCCTCGCCGTGTATATCGCCGAGATGCTCCTCCTGATGCGCGTGGGAACGCGGCGCCGACGCGGCCGTGCGCGCGCGGACAAAGCGGCGCGGACGCATGATGGCGGCGGCGCCATCGAGGCCGAGCTCAGGCAGTTGCGGGAACATATAGGGAAGCTGGAAGCCGACATCGTCCAGCTGAAAAGCGGGGGCCACGGCGCGTCGCCGTACAATCATGCCATCGAACTCGCGCAGCAGGGGATCGATGCATCGGAGCTGGCGCAAGCGTGCGGCATTTCCCGTGGGGAGGCGGAACTGATCGTGGCGCTCTACCGGTCGCACTCTTCCTGACCGGCGCAAGCCGGCGCACGCCAGGAGCCGCGTGCAGAGGGAAGAAAGATGTTATTCGGCGATCTGCAAACTCAGCTTCAGCTCCTGGTCAAGGCCTCCGCGCCAGAGCTCATCTCCGTCCCGGAGAGCGCGCCCCCGCCGGCCGCGGGGACCGCGGAGTTCGTTCCCGGCCAATCCGTTCATGCCACCGTCGTGGCGGCGCTCACCAATGGGCGGTTTCAGGTCCTGGTCGCGGACCATTTGCTGGACCTCAATCTCCCGCGCAATACCCAGCCGGGTGAAAAGCTGGACCTCACGTTCATTGCCTCGAAGCCGCGGCTCACCTTCGCCCTGTCGCAAGAGGTCCCGGTGCCCCAAGGCGGGGATGCGCAGGTTTCCATGGGCGCCACAGCCAAATTCATCGGTGCGCTGCTCACGAAAATGGGCCAATACCAGACCGCTGCGACGCAGGGGCCGGCAAAGGCGATGCCGGTGATCGAGGGCCCGCCGGGGGAGACCGCCGTGCTGGCGCAGAAGCTATCGAGCGCGCTCAGCGAGAGCGGGCTGTTCTACGAATCCCACCAGGCGCAGTGGGTATCCGGCGAACGCCCCTTGAGCGACCTGCTCAAGGAGCCTCAGGGCCAGTTGCCTGCGACGGCGCAGGCGGAAGGCCGCGCGCCGCCGTCGGGCAGCCCGATGCCCGCTTCCAACGTGCAAACGGACGCCGGCGGCACGGCCAGCATGCCGGGCGCGCGGGCGCCGTCAGGGAGTTTGGGCGTGGCGACGCCATCGGCGCGTCCGGGCGCCCAAAGCGGCGGTGCGCCAGTGAACGCCGCGGGGGCGAAGGACGCCCAGCCCGCCCACCCCGCGACGGTCCCGATCGTTCAGCGCCAGCTCGACGCCCTCGATCAGCGCGCCCTCGTGTGGCAGGGGCAAGTGTGGCCCGGTCAGACCATGCAGTGGCGCATCGAGGAAGAGGGCGGTCAAAGGAGTGGCCAGGAAAATTCAGAAGAGAATCCCTGGAAGACGCATCTCAATCTGACGCTTCCGCGGATGGGGGAGGTGAACGCGACGATTGCGCTCGGTGCAAAAGGGGTTCGGCTCGATGTGTCGGTGGCGGGCCGTGGCAGCGCAGAGACGCTCAAGCGCGCGAGCCCCGCGCTGGCAGGGGCGTTGTCGGCGGCGGGACTTCCGGTGCTGTCCTTGGTGGTGAGGCGTCGTGAAGAAGCCTGATCCGCGGCAGGTGGCCGTAGCCCTTGCCTACCAGGCTGGACAGGCGGCGCCGAAGGTGGTGGCCAAGGGGCGGGGCATCCTCGCCGAGACGATCATCGAGCGGGCGCGGGCGGCGGGGGTCTATGTTCATGAGTCGCCCGAACTGGTGTCGCTCCTCATGCAGGTGGACCTCGACCAACACATTCCGCCGCAACTCTACGTGGCGGTCGCAGAACTGCTCGCATGGCTGTACAAGGTCGAACATGGCGCAGAAGACGCCGGGCGCCAAGGCTGATCTTCAAGTTTTGTCCATCTTTTCCGATATATCTCCCACTGCATCACGCAGTGGCTTTACGAGTTGGCGTAGGGTACGCCGGTTCGCCCGAGAATCGTCTCATGCACGGAAAGCCATCCCGGTGACAGTTCGCCACACTCTCGATCCCATGGACTGGAGCGCATTGCGTGCCCAAGGCCACCGGATGCTGGACGATCTCTTCGACTACCTCGAACACATTCGTGAGCGGCCGGTGTGGCAGCCCATTCCTCATGAGGTGCGCGCCGCCTTCGATGAACCCTTGCCGCAGCGTGCCACGGAGCTCGCGGTCGTGCACGAAGCGTTCATGCACAAGGTGCTGCCCTATGCGGTCGGCAACGCGCACCCGGGCTTCATGGGATGGGTGCACGGGGGGGGGACCGCCGTGGGGATGCTCGCCGAAATGGTGGCTGGCGGGCTGAATGCCAATGTCGGAGGGCGCGATCAGATGCCGGTCGAAGTGGAGCGGCAGATCGTGCGCTGGATGCGCGATCTGTTCGGGTTCCCCGAAGGCGCGAGCGGCGTGTTCGTCACCGGCACGTCCATGGCGAACCTGATCGGCCTCCTTGTCGCCCGGACGTCGGTTCTTGGCGAGGGGGCCCGCAAGGAAGGTCTGGGGAGCGAGGGGCAGCGGCTTCTCGCCTATGCGTCCGCCGGCTCCCATGCGAGCATTGCACAGGCGCTGGACCTGTGCGGCCTTGGGACGGATCGTTTGCGCCTCGTACCCCTGAACGAGCGTCTCGAGATGGACATCGGAGCTCTTCGCCAGCGGCTTGCGGCCGATTGGGCGGCCGGGTACCGTCCATTCTTCATCGCGGCGACTGCCGGCAGCGTCGATGTGGGTGCGATTGACGATCTTGGCGCCTTGGCTGACATCGCCCGGGCGCAGGGGCTGTGGCTGCATGTGGATGGGGCCTGCGGCGCGCTTGGCATGCTTGCGCCCGATATCGCCCCTCGCCTGACGGGCATCGAGCGGGCCGATTCGATTGCATTCGATTTTCATAAATGGGGACAAGTGCCCTACGACGCCGGCTTTGTGCTGGTGCGCGATGGCGAACTCCACGGCAGGACGTTCGCGGCGCAGGCCGCCTACCTGCGCCGCGACGCGCGTGGCCTGGCAGGGGGCTCGCCGTGGCCTTGCGATTTTGGCCCGGACCTGTCACGCGGCTTTCGCGCCCTGAAGGCGTGGTTCACGATTAAGACATACGGGGCGCAGCAGCTGGGCGCCATGATATCGGGAACGTGCGAACTCGCGCAGTACCTCAAACGGCGAATCGAGGCGACGCCGCAGCTGGAATTGGCGGCGCCCGTGAGCCTCAACATCGTTTGCTTCCGCCACCGGGGCGCCCATTCCGACGTGCTCAACGCGGAGATTGCCGCGGAGCTTCAGGAATCGGGCATCTGCGCCCCCTCGACGACGGCGATTCACGGTCGGCTGGCGATCCGGGCGGCCATCGTCAATCATCGCACGACGATGGACGATATCGATGCGCTGGTGGCCGCAACACTCAAGGTGGGCGCAGGGGTGGGGAGGAAGCACGGCGGGCGCGGGAACATCTCCGCTGCCGTGCCCGAACCTGCGTGGAGGCCCTGCCCCGAGCCGCCTTCACGGGGGAAGCCTTGACGCCCTGCAAAGCCCCAATGATAATCAGCGAGCCTACTCGACAATGCCAACGGTGACCATGAATTCCGACCTGCTTGAAGCCAATGTGACAACCGAAACGAAGCACCCACCGCTCATGGGCTTGGCGGTCCTGATGCGCCGACTGTTCGCCGGCGAGGACTTGACTCCTTTGGCGCAGCAGTTGCTCGCCCGTGCGTCGGCCGATGATCATGATGCGAATGCCCTGATGGATCTGTCGGTCGTGCTGCAATTCAGGGGACAGCGCGATGTCGCGCTTGCGCTCCAGGGGCAAGCATTGGCGATCACTCGCCGGTACCGGTTGAAAGGTAGCCAGCCAACCACGCTGCGGGTGCTCGTGCTGATGGCGCCCGGGGACCTCATGGCCAATGCGCCTTTGGAGTTCCTGGTGGAGGATTCCGACGTTCTGCTGGAAATGCTTTACCTCAGACCGGGGGAAGCGCTTCCAGCCTCCGTGCCGGATCATGACCTGGTGTTCGTGGCGGTTGGAGAATCGGAACAAAACATTCCGCTCCTTCGGCAGCTTGACGCTTGGCTGAGATCCTGGCCGCGGCCCGTCATCAACCGTCCCGCCGCCATTGCCCGTTTGGGCCGAGACGCCGTCTGCCACCTGCTCGCGGATGTGGCGGGCGCCACGATTCCTGCCGTCACGCGGGTCGGACGCCCCATCCTGGAGGTGCTTGCCGGGATCGCGGGAGACGCGTTAACGCCCCCCAACGATGGGGTATTCCCGTTCATCGTCAGGCCGGTCGATTCCCACGCCGGCCATGGCCTGGCCAAGGCCGAAGGCCGCGAGGACGTTCGTGGCTATTTGTCCGGTCAATCCGGGCATGAATTTTACTTGACCCCGTTCATCGACTATCGAAGCGCGGACGGATTGTACCGGAAATACCGGATTGTCCTTATCGAGGGGCGTGCCTATGCGGCGCACCTCGCGATTTCCGGGGATTGGATGATCCACTACCTCAACGCCGGCATGGATCTGAGCGAGGCCAAACGCGCGGAAGAGGCCGACTTCATGCGGGATTTCGATGGGGCGTTCGGGCGCCGGCACGAGGCTGCGCTGCGCGCCATCCACCAACGGGTGGGGCTCGATTACTTCGCGATCGATTGTGGGGAAACCCCGCTGGGGGAATTGGTGATTTTTGAGGTGGACAGCTCCATGGTGGTTCATGCGCTGGATTCTCTGGCGCTATTTCCCTATAAGCAGGCGCAGATGCGCAAGGTGTTCGGCGCGTTTCGCGCCTTGCTCGACCACGCGCTGGAAACTGGGGCGCAAGGCGACGTGCAGCTTTGAGGAGGGGCTAGGTGAACAGCGATGAGTCCGGACGTGTGATTCGCGCGACGCCCTCTGCCACAGTGCGTGCGGGCATCATCGGGGCATGCTCCTGCGCGACGCGCGGTTGGGGCGAATAGGGATGTTGAGCCCGCGCGCGCTTGGCGGATCGGGGGCCGTGAATGAGTTGAATCTCGCGCACGGCGGGGCCCCGTCGACAGGCATGTCGCTCCCCAGCCTTGAGGCATTGCTGACAAGCGGCGGCGGCGCACGTATCGCCCTCGATGCAAGTGGCCGGAACCCCTATGGTTGCGGCGTCTACCCGCAGCCCGCGCTTGCGGCATGGGGATCATCCACTGCGTCCGTGATTTCGGCAAACGGTTTTGCCGCCGCACAGCGCCTGTATCGCTCCCTTCAGGACAGGCTGGGCGATGCTTCGCCGGACGAGGTCTACCGCGTTGAACGGGACCGCATACGGCGTGAACTCGTCGAGTTGGCCGGACTTTCCTGCGTGCCGGACCTTGAAGTCATCCTGAGCCCTTCCGGCACGGAGGCCCATGCTGCCGCGACCGCCCTGGTAGGTGCGCCGACGGGCGAGCCGCCGGTGGTGGTCACGATCTCCCCTGCCGAGACAGGGCGCAGTGTCCCCGAGGCGCTGCGCAGTTTCGGGGGCGCTCTTGTGCCCATACCGATTCGCCTGCCGGACGGCAGGGCGCGGCCATCTGCCGAGGTCGATGCTGACTTTGAAGCGGCCGTCAGGCGCATGGTGCGGGCAGGGAGACGGGTCCTTGTGGTCTCGGTCGATGTGTCGAAAACCGGTTTGATCGCGCCAAGCGCGGGCTGCTTGCGCTCCCTTGCCGCGCAATGGCCCGATGCCCTCGACGTCCTGGTGGATGCGTGCCAGTTCAGACTGTCGGACAGGTCTCTGCGAGCCTATCTTGGCGCAGGCTTCATGGTGGCGATCACCGGGTCCAAGTTCGTCACGGGCCCTAGCTTTTCCGGAGCGCTCCTTATTCCCGCGAGCGCGGCGCAGAAGCTTCAAGAACGTCTGCCGTCTGGGTTTGCTTGGTCCACGGAGAGCGACCCGTGGACCTGCAACCGCGGGGGTGCGAGTCCCCTTCAGGACAACGCCAACTTCGGACTGGTCATGCGCTGGGAGGCCGCGCTGGAGGAACTCCGCGCATTTCGCCAAGTGCCTGACGAGAAGGTGCTCGGTTTCCTCACCCGCCTGGCCGCAGCCATTCAACTTCACCTCCGCTCGGATCCATCGTTCGATTTCATCGACGCATGGCCGCTGGATCGCGGCATTCCAAACAATGAATCGAGTTGGGATCGCGTTCCGACCATCTTCTCGTTCATGCTTCGCCATGAGCATGGGTGGTTGGATCCTGCCCAGACCGCCTGGGTGTACCGAAGTATGCAAGCACAAGGGATTTCGCCTACAAACCGATCAGGCGGCCGACAGCAAAGGTTGCGTTACCAGCTTGGGCAACCCGTGGCCTGTGGCATTCGGTGCGGTCAGCCGGTGACCGCGCTGCGTGTCTGCGCGAGTGCTCGGCTGGTTGTCGAAGCGAGCCGCCCAGGCGGCAGCGAAGCGATGCTCATAGCGCAGGCGACAGCCGCTCTGAATGAGGCTGCGGAACTTTCGCGGATCGTTGCGCGAATGGGTCCCGGCGGCTGCAAAGGGACGATGTGATGCCGGTAGCGGCGGCTGGTCAGGTCGACAGAAGCTCTGTGGGCAAGGCGGTTCTGGGGCCTGCCGTCATTCGCCCTGTACCCTGAAAGTGCATCGGATTGGGGACCCATTAGTGGCCGCATTCGAAGAAGATGTAGGCCCAACGTCGGCGTGTGCCGTATCGAACGGATTTGTTCGTGGCGCTTGCTCGGTACTGGATGCCGGTGATCGCAAATGAATTCGCCCTCCATGGAAAGTCGGCAAACCTTGCAGCGGCTGAAAGGCAAGCTTACGCGTCACCCGGGCGATGTGCAGGCATGGTTCAAGTTGGGAACGGCCTATGCGGCGTTACAGGACCACCGGGAAGCGGCGGCGACTTTCGGGAAAATTCTTGTGCTGGACCCTGGAATGTGGGAGGCATGGTCCGCCAAGGGGCATGCACACCATATGCTCCGGCAATATCCCGAGGCCGTTGACTGCTATGTCAAAGCCCTGCAGCTCAACCAGGGTTCCGCATCGATCAGGAACAGCCTTGCCAGTCTTCTCAAGCGGCTCGGGCAACTGCCGCTTGCGGAGCAGTTCCTGCGTGAGGCGATCCAGATTCAGCCCGATTACAAGGAAGCGATCAATAACCTGGGCAACGTGTATCGGGCAATGGGGCGCCATGAGGAGGCGCAGGGCTGTTTCCAGAAGACGCTTGCGCTCGGCAACGACTGCGCCGACGTCTGGAATAATCTGGGTCTCGTATACAAGGATCAGATGCGTCTTGACGAGGCGATTGCTTGCTATGAGCGCGCGCTTGCCTTTCCGAATTCCGACCCTAATGCGCCCTTCAACTATGCGATCGCTTTGCTGCAGGCCGGACGGATGGAGGAAGGTTGGGCGTGGTATGAGAAGCGGTGGCTGCTGGAGCCCCTAAGGGTGCGCCGCGCGCCCTATGATGATCGATACCCGGAATGGAAGGGCGAGGTGCTGAATGGGAGGCGTCTGCTGGTATGGAGTGAGCAGGGGCTGGGCGACCTCATTCAAATGGTCCGATACCTGCGTTTGCTCCAGGAGCGATGGCCTGAGGTGCGGGTGATCCTGCGAGCCGAAGCGGTATTTGGCCGACTGTTCAAGGATCTGGCCGGGATGGACGCATTCAACCGCAAGACAGACGATTTGCCGGAGGCAGACTTTCATCTGCCGGCCATGTCCTTGCCAGCCCGATTCGCCACCGATCACGACAGCATTCCCGCGCAGGTGCCGTACTTGGTCGCCGATCCCCAACTGGTCGAATCGTGGAAGAAACGGCTTGGGCTTTCAAAGGGCCGCCTTCGTGTCGGCCTGATATGGGAATCCGGCGCTGCGGGTGTCGGGCAAGGGGACTTCGACAGGGCGAGCCGCAGCCTGTCGGGACCAGACTTGAAACGTCTGGTGCGGGACCTGCCGGTCGATTTCGTCAGGCTGCAACTTGGCGGGTCGCTCGACGCCGCTGCGCTGGGCCTTGCGCTCGTTGACCCGACACCCGGCATCGAGGATTTTGCCGACACGGCGGCAATCATCGCGAGCCTTGACGGCGTCGTATCTGTGGATACTGCGGGTGCCCACTTGGCGGCGGCGTTGGGGAAACCGACCTGGACTCTGATGCGCTTCGCCGGTGGCAATCTTTTCCCAGGCTTCGGTGCGTCAATGCCCTGGTATCCGACCATGCGACTGATTCGCCAGAGCAAGCCAAAGGATTGGACGGGCGCGCTGGATCAGGTGCGCGGTGAGCTGAAGGGGTGTGCCCGATGAGCGGGATCACCGCGCCTAAACTGCCGCCCGATGTGATCGAGGCGCTGGCGTGGTTGCAGCAGCGCCAGGCATCGGCTCGCGTGGTGATTTTGTTTCAGATCGGCAGTTTCGGCGATGCCTTGCAGCTCACGCCGCTTGTGAGAGAACTTCGGCAGAAATTTCCGCAGCACCTCCTAGTCCTTGTACACGAGAGCCCTTTGGCCCAGGTTGTGGTCGAGGATAGCCAACACATCGATCACGTGATCCGCCTGGCCGGTGAATTTCACAATCAGCTCGCCAATTCTTCCGACCTTGAGGAATTGGTGGACCTTGTTGTCGTGTGTCGGTATGTCATCGCGTACCGCGTGACCGGATGTGGCCGTCGCGCGCTTGGTGCGGACGACCAGCGCTTCATTGCGGCGGCGCAGGAAGTACAGAAACCCTGGCTTCCTTTTGTCGAACGTTTTCCGTTTGACAATGATGAGCTTTGGCGCCGCGCCGCCCAAGGGGGCGATTCGATGTATACATTGATGGCGACGACGGCAGGGTTCCCGGAAGTCGATTTCGAGGAGTTCTATTTGCCTCTGAGGGAGAGGGACTTCGACAAGGCACGGTTGTTGCCGCCAGCGTATGTCACCATTTCGAATGCGGCAGAGACTCTCCCACCGCATGAAGGCGGATGGACAAAATGCCTATCCCGCGGCAAGATCGCGGAGACCGTTCGGCGCCTGCGGGGACTTCATCTCTACGTAGTGCAACTGGGGACGCGGGAGGATCCTCCTATTCCCGGTGTTGACCGGGACTTGCGTGGCGAGACTTCGTTGAAGGAGGCCGCCGCGGTCCTCCAAAAGGCGCTAGTTAACGTGGGTCCGGAAGGAGGTATCGTCAATCTTGCGCGGGCGGTTCGTACCCCCTCGGTCGTATTCTTTGGATCGACGCCAGCAGAATTCTTCGCGATGAGGGCCAACGTAAACATTCTCCCGCAGCAATGCGGGGGGTGCTGGTGGGTAACCCCTCGCTACCTTCATCAGTGTCCGCGATTCATGCTTGATCCCGAATGCACCGAGTCGATCCGGGTGGAGGAGATTATAGGAGCCGCTGAGGTAATCGTGGGTAAACGGTTGCATCGGGTGTGACGCTTCGAACAGGCTCTGGCGGTCATTGCACGACAGTCGGTATCAAGCGTTGCGCAGGCGTCTGCGTCGAGCCCCTCGCTGGGTGCCGGCGCGAGAGGCTGCCGACACGCCCGCTGCCTGGGATTTTTGCGACGGGAGCTGAGGAGGACCAGGGAACGCTGGCCGCGCTGGGGATTGATTCCGTCAAACGGGTCGAGAGTCTCCGTATTTCCTGAGGCGGAAAGACAGCAGCTGATATTGCGAAGAGGCGAACGATATGCGATGGTTCGAACCACAGGATGCCAAGTCCCCCGCGATTCCGGCGTCTCTGGAGGTTCGTGGAATAATTGGTTGCCGTGCGGCTGGGAGCACCTTCGACGTGGTCATTCCCGTATAGTGGACCCCGAAAGCTAGACAGTAGTTTAAGCTATGCGCTGCGAAGAAAGGGGAATGATGAGCGAGAAGACGCGGCGGAAGGTATACGGTCC
>JAJYKK010000069.1 GCA_021788645.1 Pseudomonadota bacterium | reverse complement strand
CTTGCTCGTTCTCCGGCGCAACTGAGCGTCAAGAGGGTCGAGTTGGGCACGAAAGTGCGTCAACCGACTGCGGATAAATCCGATGCGCAGATATGCGCAACTTTTTAGGAACAGCACACATGCCGTTCGACCGGATGACCAAGCTCTCGTGGATCTACGACCTGTACCGTCTCGGGCAGGGCGCCATCGAGGAGAATGCGACCGACCTCTACCAGCGCATACTCACCCATATCGTGGATGGCTCCGAAGCGAAGAGCGGGTCGCTCGCCTTATGCAGCGACCCCTGTCCAGACCCGCTCACCATCGTGGCCGGGATCGACCTGCCCGACGGCGTGGTCGGGAGCCAGGTGGCGGTGGGGGACGGCGTGCTCGGATGGGTCGCGCAGGAGGGCAAGCCGCTGCTGCTCAACGGCGATGCCTCGAGTGATCGGCGTTTTCATCATGCCACGCAAGGCCGCGGGGGGCGAAGCCGCTGCTCGGCCATTTGCTGGCCGCTCTGGCGTGAAGGCCGCATCATCGGGGCCGTCAGCGTCAATCGGCCGGAGGGCGAGCCCATGTTTACGCAGGGCGACCTCGAATGCGGGACGATCCTGCTCGACATCGTGAGTCTGGCGCTCGGCAATCTGCAGCTCCATGTCGACCGCAACCGCCGGCTTGCGGAATTGCAGCAGGCGAACCACAAGCTGGAGGCCGCCCAAAGCCAGCTGCTGCAGTCCGAGAAGCTCGCTTCCATCGGGCAATTGGCAGCCGGCGTGGCCCATGAAATCAACAATCCGATTGGCTATGTCTATTCCAATCTGGGCACCCTGGAGCGCTATGTGGGGGATCTCTTCTCGGTGCTCGACGCCTATGGCGCATTGGAAGGCGAGATGGCCCGCGAGAGCGTGGTGCTGACCGAGCTGCGGGCCCTCAAGGGGGAGGTCGATCTGCCGTTCCTGCGCGAGGATCTGGCCGCGCTCCTGGGCGAGTCCAAGGAAGGCATTACGCGCGTCAAGAAGATCGTCCAGGATTTGAAGGATTTCTCCCACGCCGATGCGGAGGATGAATGGCAATGGGCGGATCTGCACAAGGGGCTGGACAGCACGCTCAATATCGTCTGGAACGAATTGAAATATAAGGCCGAGGTGGTCAAGGCGTACGGCGATCTTCCGGACATCGAATGCCTGCCGTCTCAGCTCAACCAGGTCTTCATGAACCTCCTCGTCAACGCGGCCCATGCCATCGATGGGCGGGGCACGATCGCGGTGAGAAGCGGCGCGGACGGCGGCCAAGTCTGGGTGGAGGTGGCGGATACCGGCAAGGGGATTTTGCCCCAACACATGAACCGCATCTTCGACCCGTTTTTCACCACCAAGCCGGTGGGCAAGGGCACGGGGCTCGGGCTGTCGCTCTCCTATAGCATCGTTCAGAAGCACCATGGCCGCATCCATGTCGACAGCGAGCCGGGCAAAGGCAGTGCCTTCCGCGTCTGGCTCCCGGTTCGGCATGCACAATCCGTGAATGGCCCCGGCAACCTTCACGCCGGGGGTGATCATGGGATGCCTTGAGCGCGCCGCAACAAGGCGGGCATGTGGCATCGGCCCAGTGGCTTTTCGGGCGATTCTCCAACGGGAGGGCGCGGCGTGGAAGCGCGGCTAGCGGACGAGCGCGTGCAGGGCGGCGAGCCGGGCACCGTCCCGACGCTCCTTCTGGTCGACGATGAGGCCAACATTTTGGCGGCGCTGAAGCGGCTTTTCCGCCCGCTCGGGTACCGCGTGTTAACGGCTGACGGGGGCGCGACGGGGCTCGGCGTAATGGCCCGCGAGCACGTCGACCTGGTCGTCTCCGACATGCGCATGCCCGAGATGACCGGGGCGCAGTTCCTTGCGCGGGTGTGCGAGCGGTGGCCGGAGACGGTGCGGATCCTGCTGACCGGCCACGCAGAAATCGGCGCGACGATCGAAGCCATCAACCAGGGGAGGATCTACCGCTATATCGCCAAGCCGTGGGAGGACGCCGATGTCCTCCTCATCGTGCGTCACGCCTTGGAGCAGCAAGCGCTCAAACGCGAGAAGGCGCGTCTGGAGAAGCTTGCGCAGACGCAGAACGAGCAGCTTAAGGCCTTCAACGCGAGCCTCGAGGAGACGGTCCGGGCGCGGACCGAGGAGTTGCGCCAGACCATGGGCTTTCTGGAGGTGGCCCACGAGCAGCTCAAGAGGGGCTTCGTCACCTCGATTCGGGTGTTCTCGAACCTGATCGAGATGCGCGGTGGACGACTCGCCGGCCACTCGCGCCGGGTGGCCGATCTTGCCCGGAACATGGCGCGCCGCATGGGCATGCCGGAGGCCGACGTCCAGGACGTGTTTCTGGCGGCCCTCCTTCACGACGTCGGCAAGATCGGCCTGCCGGACTATCTGCTCGAGAAGCCGTTCGCGAGCATGACCCGCGAGGAGCGACTGGAGGTGATGAAGCACCCGTGCAAGGGCGAAGCGGCGCTGATGGCGCTCGAGCAGCTGAAAGGCGCTGCCCGGCTCATCCGTGCCCATCACGAACGCTTCGACGGGTTGGGCTACCCGGACCGCCTGACCGGACTTTCCATCCCGCTGGGGGCGCGCATTCTCGCGCTGGCGAACGACTACGACGAAGTGCAGACGGGAACGCTCGTCAATCGGCCGTTGAGCGAGGCGGACGCCGTGGACTTCATTAAGGCAGGCCGCGGGAAGCGGTACGACCCGGCGGCGGTGGATGCCTTCATGGGCATCGCCGGAGGGCAGCCCCACGCGATGCCGGAGCTTGCCCTGCATTCGGGGCAGCTCGAGCCAGGGATGGCCTTGTCGCGTGATCTGGTCAGCCGCGACGGCGGGCTGTTGCTGTCGAAGGACTACCTGCTCGACGCGCTGCTGATCGGCCAGATCCGCAATTACGAGAGCGTGGACGGGCGCCCCTTGACGATTTATGTTCATGCGAGGACGGGAGGATGACGTGCATCGGATCATGCTAGTCGACGACGAGACCAATATCCTCCACGCACTGCGTCGCGCATTGCCGCACGAGCTGCATTACGAGGGCGCGCTGTTTCCGATCACGGTGGAATCGTTCAGCGAACCGGAGGCGGCCTTGCGCCGGGTGACGGAGGCGGCCTTCGACGTCGTCATTGCGGACTATCGCATGCCGGCCATGAACGGGGTCGAGTTTCTCAAGGGACTCAAGGCGATACAGCCGCAGACCGCGCGCATCATCGTGAGCGGCTACGCCGATCTGCAGGGGCTGGTGGGCGCCATCAACGAGGCGCAGATCTTTCGCTTCATAGCCAAGCCCTGGACCGATTATGAGCTCAACGCCGCACTCGCACAGGCCTTGGCCTACCGCGCCATCATGCTGGAGAACCAGCGGCTGGCCGATGAGGTGCGCGTGCAGCGGGGACAGTTGAGCCGGCAGGCGATGGAACTGCGACGGCTGGAAGAAGAGAACCCGGGAATCACGCGGGTGAATTGGGGCCCGGATGGGTCCATCCTGATGGAAGGATGGGACGAGTAGGCCGCACGTGCCGTTGAGGCCGCACGAGGCGAAGGGAGTTCGCGGATGGCAGAGTGTGACAAGGCAAGCCGCAAGATCACCATCAAGCTGGTGTACTACGGACCGGCGCTGAGCGGGAAGACCACCAATCTGACGCGACTGCACGACCTCCTTGCCCCCGACCTGAAAGGCGAGATCATGGCCCTCGAGACCCACGACGACCGGACGCTCTTCTTCGACTTGCTGCCGCTTGGCTTTCGGACGCCGAGCGACTGGCTCATCAAGTTCAAGCTCTACACGGTGCCGGGGCAAGTGGTGCACGATGCGACGCGGAAGGCGGTGCTCTCGCGCGCGGACGGCGTGGTCTTCGTGGCCGATTCGCAACGCTCGCAGGGGCTCAATAATTCGGAGTCCTTTCAAAACCTGGAGGACAACGTGCGCCGCGTCGGCCTGGACTTCGAGCGCCTGCCGCTGGTCGTGCAGTTCAACAAGCGCGATTTGTCCAACATCGTCTCCGAAGAAGAGATGCGGGCGCGCTGGGGGGCTACGCCCTGGCCGCTGACCTTCGCATCGGCCCTGAGCGGCCCTGGGGTGACGCAGACTTTCCGCACGCTCGCGCACGCCGTGTATCCCGATCTCGATGCGCGATTCGGCTTGGCGGCGAGGCACGGGGTCGGACCGGACGCGTTCGTGAGCGCAGTCATGGGAGGGGCGGCGCATGCAGCCTAAAGGCTTCGAGCGGGCCCTCGGCTTGGGAGAACTCCTGTCGGGCATCGGTCGCGAGACGCTGGCGGCCGAGCTCGGGCGGGCCCTGGGCCGCCCGATTGCCGTGACCGCGCTGACCGGGGAGACCGTGCTGGGCGAGCCGACGGAAGCGGGCGAGGGTGTGCGCCGGGTGCCGCTGCGCTACGATCTCGAGGTCGTGGGGTACTTGCAGGCACGCGAGTGCGATGAGGCCCGGCTGCGGGCCCTGGGCCGGATCCTCGAATTTTTCTTCCAGTCCAGCGCCCGCTACTTCCTGGCCTCCGAGCTTCACCTGGAGGTGGTCCAGGCGGATTTTCAGGCCCTGACCCACAAGCACCAATCGCTTGTGCACTCCGAGGCCCGCTACAAGGCGCTGGCGGAGAATCTGGAAGCACGCGTCAAGGAACAGGTCGGGCTCATCGAGGACACGCAGCGCCAGCTCTATCAGGCCGAAAAGATGGCGTCGGTGGGGCAGTTGGCGGCCGGGGTGGCGCATGAAATCAACAACCCGATCGGCTTCATTCGCAGCAATTTGAACACGGCGCGCAGCTATGTCGAGAAGCTGGCGACGTTCCGGCGCACCCTCAAGACGCAGGGGGTACCGCAGGACTGGGCATGGATGGAGGCCGACCTCGACTTCGTGCTGGAGGATTTTCGTGCGCTGCTGGCCGAGAGTCTGTCCGGCGCCGAGCGCGTCGCGCGCATCGTGGCCGATCTCAAGGGCTTTTCGGCCGTGGACCAGGCGGGACAGTCCTCGGTCGACCTGAACGAACAGCTGCGCGCGGTGGGCGATATTGCGGCGACGCAAATTCGCGGATGCGCCGAACTGGTGCTCGATCTCGGGCCGCTCCCCGCGGTGCGTTGCCAGCCCGGGCAGCTGAACCAGGTTTTCCTCAATCTCCTGCTCAATGCCCTCCAGGCGGTGGAAGGCCGAGGACAGATTCGCATCGCGACGGACGTACGGGACCATCAGATCCGTATCCGAATTGCCGACACTGGAAGGGGCATCCCGGAAGCCATTCTGCCGCGCATCTTCGAACCGTTCTTCACGACCCGGGCGGTGGGTCAGGGAACGGGGCTCGGGCTGACCGTGAGCCGAGACATCGTCGTCGCCCACGGCGGGCGCATCGAGGTCGAAAGCCGGGTCGGCGCCGGCACCACGTTTACGGTCTGGTTGCCGGTCGCACCGGATTGACCGTTTCACCGCAGTCAAGGCGGAGACTCATGGCGCGTTACGCATCGTTGTTTGCCGATTCGCAAACCCCGCTTGGGGACGTAAAGGACAGCCCCAAGCCCTCGAGCTACCGTATTTTGCTGGTGGACGACGAGCCCAACGTGCTGCGCGCGCTCACGCGCGTCTTTCGCCAGGAAAGCTACACCTTGGCCACGGCCGCCAACGGACAGGAGGCGCTCGACCTTCTGCAGCGAGAGCCCTTCCATCTGATGATTTCCGATTACATGATGCCGGTGGTCGATGGCGCGGAGCTGCTGCGCCGCGCGCGCGCCCTCCATCCGGAGATGATCCGCATCATGCTCACGGGGCATGCGGACACGGGCGCCGTGATGGGGGCGATCAAGGAAGGGGCGGTGTACAAGTTCATCCTGAAGCCGTGGAACGACGACGACCTGCGGGTCACGGTCGCGCTCGCCCTGGAGCAATACGACCTGATGCGCAAGAACCAGGCGCTCCGGCAGGACAATGCGCAAAAGCAAAAGGAGATCAGCGCGCTCTCCAAGCTGGCGGTCACCAACAGGAGCCAATTGGCCATCCTGCTCAACAAACGCAAGTTGCTGAGCAGCCCGCAAGTGCAGGAGCTGCACCGACTCCAGCAGGCCCGCAAGGAGCCCATCATCAAGATATTGCTGGAGCATGACTGGGTCTCCGAAGGGCAGATCCGCGACATTCTGCGCAAGGAGCTCATGGTCGAGGAGGTCGCGCTGGCCGAGTTCCAGGTGGATCCGGCCGTGGCCACGCTCGTGCCACGGGCCTTCTGCGAACGCGAGTGGGTCGTGCCGCTGCGCCTGGAGGGCAAGCGGCTGCTGCTCGCCGTGGCCGATCCGATGGATTCGGGGCTGGTCGACGATCTGCGATTCGTCTCCGGGTTCGATGTCCAGACGGTAATGGCCAATGTCGCCGAGATCAAGGCGAAGCTCGCCGAGCTATACGGGGAGGCGTTCGACTTCAAGGACCTGGAGGTGCTCGCCACTGCCTCCGATCCCTACGAGGGGATTGAAGTCGTCATCGAGGAAGACGACGACGCCTCGCTGGAAGAGTTGCTGCGTGGGACCGAGGAGCCGCCCGCCATCCGTCTGGTGAACGCAGTGATTCTGGAAGCCATCCGCCTGCGCGCGAGCGACATCCATATCCAGCCGCGGACCAAGAGCGTGGTGGTGCGGCTGCGAATCGACGGCGTGCTCGTGGACAAGATCCACATTCCCCATCAGCTGCACCAGTCGCTCGTATCCCGGCTCAAGGTGATGTCGGAGCTCGACATCAGCGAGCGGCGCCGCCCGCAGGATGGACGCATCACCGTCAAGACGCCCCTGCGGATCGTGGACTTGCGCATTTCCACCTTGCCCACCCTCAATGGCGAGAAGGTGGTGATGCGGATTCTCGATCGCAATTCGGCCATCCTCAGCATCGAGGCGCTAGGCTTCTCCCGTCAGGATGAGGCGAAGATCCTCAACCTGGTCGACAAGCCGCAAGGCATCATCCTGGCCACCGGACCGACGGGCAGCGGCAAGACCACGACCCTGTACGCACTGCTGCAGCATAACGCGAGCCCGACCAAGAACTACGTGACCCTTGAGGATCCGGTGGAATACTATATGGACATGGCGGGCCAGGTGCTGATCCGGGAAAAAATCGGGCTGACCTTTCCGGTCGTTTTACGTTCCATTTTGCGGCAGGATCCCGATGTCGTCCTGGTCGGCGAAATCCGCGACATCGAGACCGCGGAGGTGGCCTTCCATGCGGCGCTGACGGGGCATTTGGTGTATTCCACGCTGCACACCAATTCGGCGATCGCGACCCTTTCGCGGCTCGTCGACTTGGGTCTCAAGGCCTATGCCGTGGCCAGCGCCTTGGAAGGCATCATCGCGCAGCGGCTGGTGCGGCGCATCTGCCCGCATTGCCGCGAGCCGGACGCACCGCCGGAAGCGCTGCTCGCGCGCCTCGGGCCGCTGTTCGCGGGGGACCGCTTGCCGGCCTTCAAGGGCAAGGGATGCCCCCATTGCGGCGGAAGCGGCTACCATGGCCGGGTGGGGATCTATGAAGTGCTGGTCCCCAATGACGAAATGCGCCATCTGATGTCAAGCGGGGGCAGCATTGTCGACATTGCGCGCCTCGCCCGGGGAATCGGTGCCTTGACGCTGATCGAGGACGGCCGCCAGAAAGTGGCCCAGGGGGTGACCACGCTCGAAGAGCTGTTGCGCGTCCTCGGTCCCCAGTAGCGGCTAGGTCGTGTGGAGGACGAAGGCCTTCTCCACGGTGAAGTTCCCGATGCCCTGGTGGTTGGTGAGGGTCCAGCCGGTGCTCTTGAGGTGGACGGTCATCTCCCTGATCATATCGGGGTTTCCGCACAGCATTGCCGAATCGTATTCCGGGTCGGGTGCGGGCAGGCCGAGGTGGGCGGCGAGTGCGCCGGAGCGGAACAGGTCGGAGCCGCGAGCCGTCAGTTCGAACGGCTCGCGCGTGACCGTGGGGACGTAGCGCAGACGGGGATGGGCCTTGGCCCAGGCCTCGAGGCGTTCCCGATAGGCGAGTTCAGGGGTGGTGCGGACCGTATGCACCAGGATGATGTTCTCGTGGGTCGCGCGCAACGTCGGATCGAGCACGAGGCTCATGAACGGCGCCAGCCCGGTGCCGGTGGCGAGCATATACAGGTTGCGCCCCGGGCGCACATGCCGGTGAGTGAGGGAACCCGTCGGCTTGCTATTGACCCAGACCGAATCGCCCTCGCGGATATGGACCAGGTGGCTGGTGAGGGGTCCGTCCGGGACGTGGATGCTCAGGAATTCGAGATGGTCGGCATCGTTGGCCGAGGCCAGCGAATAGGCGCGGGCGACGAGCTTATTGTCCAGCCGCAGGCCGATGGTCACGAATTCCCCGTTTTCGAAGTGGAAATCGGCCGGACGCGTGGTGGTGAAGCTGAAGGTCTTGTCGGACCAGGGGGTTACCGAAGTGACCTGTTGTTCGCTATAAGGCATCGCGGAAAGGGCTCCTTGATCATGACGAAGGCTGTTGTCGAGTAAGACGCGGGGGCGCAGAAATAGTTCTCATTTCCATGGTAAACGCAAAGAACAAGGGTGCGCAAGAGCGCGCCCCCGGTCTTGCGGTGCCGCCGTGGTCCGCCGACCCACATGGCTTGACACGCTTTGGGGCCGCGCGTTTAAATGGCGCCCTAGCAATGGCCGGTCCTCAAGAAGGGCGGGCGCATGGACCGGTTCCGTTTCGGGGTCCGGACACCACAGGAGTACCCAGGCAAGGCGCCCCTGGGGTGCGGGCGGGGCGTGTCTGGGCCCGCCTTGCGGCATGGGCGATGCCGCACCTTCGCAAGATTAAGGAACGCTGGGAGCGAACGCACCGCTGCGGTTGCCCTCGCCGCTCGGACGGTCCTGCGCGGGAGGGCTTGAGGGCGAGTCCCGGCCGGGATGCCGCAAGGCCCGAGGAAACTCCATCCACAGCCGCGTGGCGGTTTGGGCGGAGGCGGTCATAAAGGGAATGGGAATGGGCCTCGACAGTCGAACGCTGCTGTTCGCCCTGATGGTCATCAGCGGGCTCATCGGCTTCAGCCTCGCCGTGGTCTCCGCCGGAGAGAATCAGACCGGCTTGTGGACCTGGGCGCGTGCCCTGGCGGTCGAGGCGAGCGCCTGGGGCCTTGTTTTGCTCCACGGGTCTGTTCCCTACTGGGCGAGCCCCGCGTCGGCGAATGTGTTGCTGGCCGCCGCGCAGGCCATGAAGATCGCCGCGGTCCATGCCTACAAGGGGCGGCCGTGGCCCGGGTGGCGGTGCGCGCTTCCGGTGGTCCTCATGGCGGCGCTGATGTTCTCGCTGCCTCAAGGCGACTTCAGGGGACGCGTCCTGTACGGCGGGGTGATTTACGGCCTTCAGCTGCTGATTCTCCTGGACAGCCTTCGGCCCGACGGGGTTCTGCGCAGGACGCGGGCTTGGCGGCTGCTCTTCGGCGCGGCGCTGGTGCTGTTGCCTCTGCTGGTACTGCGCGGATTGGCCGCCGCCTTGCGGGTCTATGTCTTCGCCGCGCCGGACGGGTTCGTCGCGCCCAACATCGTTCAGGTGACCGCTTTCATGTGCGTGCTGTCCCTCGACATCGTCGGCTCGCTGGGCTTCGTGCTGATGACGAAGGAGCGCAGCGACTTCGAGCTGCGGGCGCTGGCGATGGTGGATTTCCTGACCCATGCCTTGAATCGGCGCGCCTTCGTGGACCGTGCGGAAAAGGAGCTGGCGCTTTGCCGTCGCACGGGCGCCTCCCTCGCCTTGCTCATGATCGACGTCGATCACTTCAAGCGGATCAACGACAATTATGGGCATGCCGCGGGTGATGCCGTGCTGGTCGCCCTGGCGGCCGTGATCGGCGGACGCATCCGCAAGCAGGATACGCTCGGGCGCTATGGCGGGGAGGAATTCGCGGTATTGCTTCCGGGCGCCGGCGGCACCGGGGCCATGGTGGTCGCCGAGGCGTTGCGCAAGGCGGTCGCGGCGATGCCGGTCCCGGCAGGGGACCGGCGCCTCGCCGTGACGGTCAGCATCGGGGTTGCGGTTTGCTCGGCGCCCTGCGCGAGCCTCGAGCCGGACTTCGGCCGCCTGCTGGAACAGGCCGATGGCGCGCTCTATCAGGCCAAGCGGGCGGGGCGGGATCGCGTCATCATGGGTACGCAACGGGAGGAGCCGGCTGCGCCGACCGTGGCTGCGGCATCCTAGCGGCGCGCCTTTTCCCTCATCGCGAGTGCGCACCTTGGTGTGCGGACATGTTCCTCAGGGCCAGGCAGGAGCCTACGTTCATGGCAGCAGAAAAGCCGTCCATCGGTGATTGCGGGCCCCGCTGGCGCCCACCCGGCTTGGTTCAGGCCTCCGTCGCCCTGCATGCCGGGGCGGCGGCCAGCGCGCTGATTTGGCCCTCGATCGTGGCGTCCGACATTGCGCTGGTGGTGGTCAATCACCTGGTGCTGCTGGGCGCGACGCTCTCGCCCCGGAGCGCCTGGCTGGGACCCAACTGGGTGCGCCTGCCCCGGGAAGCGGCCGGGCGCGGGGAGATTGCCCTCACCATCGACGATGGCCCCGATCCCGTGGTGACGCCGCAGGTCCTGGACATCCTGGATCGATACCGGGCCAAGGCCACGTTCTTCTGCATCGGGGAACGCGCGGCCCGCTACCGGGCGCTGGCCGGCGAGCTCACGCGCCGGGGACACGCGGTGGAGAACCATAGCCAACGGCATCTGCATCATTTCTCCTTGCTGGGCCCGCGCGGGATCACCCGGGAGCTGGAGGCGGCGCAGGAGACATTGGGCGCGCTCACGGGCATGCCGCCGCTCTTTTTCCGTGCGCCGGCCGGGTTTCGCAACGCCATGCTGGATCCGGTGCTGTTTCGCCACGGCTTGCGGCTGGCCAGTTGGACGCGGCGCGGATTCGATACCCGCGAGCGCGACCCGCGCAAGGTGGCGGGGCGGCTCATCCGCGGCCTGCAGACGGGCGATATTCTGCTGCTCCATGACGGCCATGCGGCACGCACGCCCTCGGGGAACGCCGTCATTGTCGAGGCGCTGCCGCGCGTGCTCGACGCCGTGGCGGCCGCCGGGCTGCGCCCTGTGACGCTGCGGGAGAGCATCGCCGCAACGACGCCCTGGGGGGGCGTCGCGCGGCCTGGGGCCCCGGAGTGATCCCCAGACCTCTAGGGTGCCTTGATCGCGGCCGATGCATTTCGGGTGCGATCTCGTCATGGGCACTTCCGGCGCCCAAGCCCGTGCGCCAGTGCACGGGCGAAATCTGCTAGAAATGAAGGATAAATGGCGTCAAGCGGTGAGCGTCTTGTCTGCGAGTGCGGCGGGGCGCCCGCCCTCTATGCATGCCGGGCATCGGCCTGATGGCCGTCCGACAGGGGCAGCGCGGGCTCGGCATGGGGCGCCGGCAGGGTCTGCGGCCTGAGCTCGGCCCGGGGCGCTCATGGGTGCGCGGGAACCTGAGCTTGGGCGCGCACCGGAGATGCGACTCGAGCGGTGGCGGCGGCTCGCTCTCGGGCGCCCTTGGGGCGCCTTGGCGCGGCATGGTGGCCGTGTTAGAGTGGGATGGAGGTCGCCGGCTTGAGGGGGCAGGGTCTTTCGCCGCGGGCCTCTGCCCGAAGGGCGCGACGAGGAGGGTTTCGACCTGCCCCCCTCGGGATGGCGAGCCCATTTCCGCGATTGCGGACGCGGCGCACGGGCGTATCCCCTCCGAAGGGGCTGCCTGTGGGCAGGGCGACCTCGATGTTACCGAGGCGAGGGCGCCTATCGGTCGGCGGTTGTGTCGCCGCGGCATCGGACAATGGGGCTAGGGGGCCAGGCATCATGAGTGGTGAGTCGTCACACAAAGGCAAATGCGTCGAGCAGTCCGAGGACTACAAGAAAACGCTGTATGCGCTGCACGTCGAGCTCGTGAAGCTGCAAAAACACCTCATCGCCCACAAGGACAAGATTCTGGTCATCTTCGAAGGGCGGGACGGCGCCGGCAAGGACGGAACCATCAAGCGCATCGTCGAGTACCTGAGCCCGCGCGAGACCCGGGTCGTGGCGTTGGGGAAACCGTCCGATCGCGAGGCGACCGAGTGGTACTTCCAGCGCTATTGCGAGCACCTGCCGGCGGCCGCCGAGTTCGTGCTGTTCAACCGCAGCTGGTACAACCGCGCGGGCGTGGAGCCGGTGATGGGCTTTTGCACGGACGCGGAGTACCAGGCATTCATGGAAGCGGTGCCGAGCTTCGAGGCGATGCTGTTGCGTTCCGGCATTCGCCTGCTCAAGTATTATCTCGACATCACGCGCGACGAACAGGCGGCGCGTCTCAAGTCCCGGCGCTCCGATCCGCTCAAGCAGTGGAAAATCAGTCCGATCGACGAAGTCGCCCTCAAGCATTGGAAGGGATACACCGAGGCGCGCAACGAGATGTTCGCGCGCACCCATACGCCGCTCGCGCCCTGGTACGTCGTGCGCGCCGACGACAAGCACCAGGCGCGGTTGCACGTCATCAAGCACCTCCTCAGCCGGCTGGACTATGGCGACAAGGATGCGGCGCTGGCCGCCCCCGATCCGGAATGGGTCGTCACCTACGACGAGGCCGATTTGCGAAACGGCTGGATCGCGTCTTAGCACCGCCCTGCCTGATTATTCTTCGTGGACGTTTGCCGACGGCTGACATATAATTCGGCCCATTTTGCGTGCTTGTGCTGGTTGTTAATAAATAATTGACAAATCAGGACGAGATGGGCAAAATTAATGGTTTCGTTTGGAGGGGTTCCCGAGCGGTCAAAGGGATCAGACTGTAAATCTGACGGCTCTGCCTTCGAAGGTTCGAATCCTTCCCCCTCCACCAGATACATGAAGTAGACGCGGAAGAATCGGGTTTTT
Source organism: Pseudomonadota bacterium (assembly GCA_021788645.1). Classification (GTDB taxonomy): domain Bacteria; phylum Pseudomonadota; class Gammaproteobacteria; order Burkholderiales; family JAKAFK01; genus JAKAFK01. The sequence continues at coordinate 401 of JAJYKK010000069.1, read as the reverse complement.
GCGGGTCGGCTCGTAAGGCCCATCCCGTGGCGGGCGTCGCGGCGGTACCGGCTCTGGCGCAAATGCACAGGCGGGTGTAGCTCAATGGTAGAGCAGAAGCCTTCCAAGCTTACGACGAGGGTTCGATTCCCTTCACCCGCTCCACCAGTCGAGTCAAAGCGTGGTGGAATGCGCCCATGTAGCTCAGTGGTAGAGCACTCCCTTGGTAAGGGAGAGGTCACCAGTTCAATCCTGGTCATGGGCTCCATATGATTTTGGTTGAGGCATTGGGGCACTAAAGGAAATCATCATGGCAAAAGGCAAATTTGAGCGGAAGAAGCCGCACGTGAACGTTGGGACGATTGGTCACGTGGATCATGGGAAGACGACGCTGACGGCGGCGATCACTTCGATTTTGTCGA
>JAJYKK010000068.1 GCA_021788645.1 Pseudomonadota bacterium | reverse complement strand
GGTAGCGGGCGCGGCCCGCGAAGAAGTTCTGGAACGCCTGCCCCAACGGGATGATCGCCATTTGAGGCGCGTTCTTCGTGACTTCCAGCATCCACGGGAATCGTTCGCGCTTCGTGGCATTGAGTTGGCGGCGTAGCGCCGCCTGTGAGGGCTTGGGCAGGCGGTTGTCGGCCTTCCATGCCTCGTACTGGCGCTTCCATAGACCCGTGTTCTGGCGTGGATGGGGGAAGAAAGGGAGCCTCAACGATTGGACGCGCAGCGCGTGTGCCCGCCTACCTTACGATCCTCTCGGGGTGCGCGCGCAGCAACCGCACGTAGTTCGGCGACATCTTCTGTTTCGGAAAGAAAGCCGCCCACACGGAGACAGGCAGGAGTTGATCCGGGGGCGGGGCAAAGATGACGTCCTGCGTATTCACCATCGCGTGACAAGCGATACACGCCTGGACCTTGCCATAAGAAACGATTTTTCCGGTAGGGGCATAGGCTGCCCACACCCAGTTGCGGTCGGACTTGTCGTAGCCGTCGAGCTTGAGCGTGGCGGTGATGCCGGTCAGTTTTCTGCTGGCATCGAAATTCTCTTTAACGAGCAACGCGCCGTCGGGATAGCGCCGGACCGCAGCGATGCTGCCTGCCTTGCGAATCGCGCTATTGGCCGGCGCGTTCGCAAGATCGACCGTGTAGACGTCGACGGTGCGGGACCCGGGCTGGTAAGCCTTGCTTCGCAGCATAAGGGCGTTGTTCTTCTGAAGAATCTGTATGTCGTGCCAAAGCTGAGACGGGCTGGGCGGCTGTATGGTGCGCGCGAGGGCAGGCATCGCAGAAAGTACGAGTGCTGCGGCGCCGAGGGCGACGGTTCGCATGAGTATGCTCCTTCATCAGTAAGGCGGGGTGTATTCGGCGCATATACGCCGACCGGGTATCTTTTATTCTGCGGCGGGACCTTGCTTCCCCGCATAGCAACGGTACAGCGCGCGCGACACGTCGAGAAGTTGCCCGCGCGGCAGGTTGCCGCTCAGGGCATAGCCCCAGTTGCCGTCGATCCAGTACAAGGTGGTGACGTGCTTGCCGTCGATGATCCGGAATGCCGTGGGTGCGGTCGGCTTCGCCATGCCGCGCAGGTAGACTGTCACCCGTCGCCCTTGCGCATCCTGGTACATGAGTTGTGCCGCCGGATGGTCGGGCATGCCGGGCAGAAGTCGCCCCCCGATGAGCTCCAGGCCGTGCGGCAGTTCGTCCGGCGCAGCGATGGGACGTCCCATGCGGCGGGTGAGCCAGGTGACGAGGGCGCTGCGTCGGCGCACTTCGACCGGCCGCCGAGGATCGGGCGTGTAGACCGCATAGGCAAGGCGCGCCTGTTCCAGGAAGCGGTTCGGTCGGTCCTGCCGGGCGATGCGTTCCGCGCGCGGGGCGAATGCCCAGCGCGTGGTCAGGCTGCCAACTGCGGCCCCGAGACCAAGGGCCGCCGCCACCATGGCCGCCTGTGCCCAGCGGTTCCTGCGGGGGCGGGCACTGTGCAGCAAGCGCGTTGGCACGGGTTCGTCCAGGACGGGCGAGAAGGCCTCCCGCAGTCGGGCGGCTTGTTCACGCAACGCGTCGATCCGGTGCGCCAACGCCGGATTCTCCTGCGCCGCGCGCTCGACGTCTTGCCGACGCGTATCGCCGAGTTCGCCGTCGATGTATGCCATCAACTCGTCGCTCGAGATGTCGTCCACTGCCTTCACGGCATCTTTCTCCCAACGACCTGCAGCGACGCGCGAGCGGCTGCGGTCTTGCCTTCTGTGCACTGCAACAACTGCGCGCGCGCACGCGACAGCCGAGACATCACGGTGCCCATCGGGATTCCCAGCGTCTGGGCTGCTTCCCGGTATCCAAGACCCTCAATGCATACCAGAAGCAGCACTTCACGCAGGGGCAGCGGCAGATTATGCACCGACTGGATCAACGAAATGGCGTCCAGCCATGCCTCCTGCCCTGCGGCGACCTTGGGCTCCGGTATTTCGTCCAGGGATTGCTCAAGGGCACCCGACGAGGCCATCCGCTGGTCGACGAAGAGGTTGTGCATAATGGAAAAGAGCCAAGGCCGTAGGCTGCGGTCCGATTGCCACAAGTGCCATTTGGCGCAAGCGCGCTCAAGGGTGTCTTGCACCAGGTCGTCGGCTTCGTCGGCGCGTCCATAGCCCACCAGCACACGCGCGTAGCGCCTGAGATGCGGGATCTGCTCGACCAGCAGTTCGCGCGAGGCCATGGCGGGGCAGCGGATGCTCAGTAGCCTGCGGACTTTGCCAGGTGCGGATCGATCTGCCAGATCTCGTCGACCAGCTTGCCGGAGCGGTAGGTCAGCACATAGCGAACCGGAATGGTGGCCTTCCCGGTGAAGCGCACGTCGGCAGTGACCGTTGCTCCGGCGGGATTGGCTGCCGCCTGCACATGGGTCACCTCGGCCTTAAGCAGGCCATTCGCCTTGGCGAACTTGCCCCAGACGCCGCGGATGGCGTCGGTTCCGAGATAACGGCCGTTGAGAGGGCCGCCGACCCATTCAAGGACCGGCTCGGGTCCGTACTGGGCAACGAGCGCCGCCACCTTTCCCTTGGCAACGTCGCGAATGTGTGCGCGTGCGAGTGCGGACGGCGATGCCGCGAAGGCGGTTCCAGCGCCGCCGGCGAGGAATAGGGCAATTGCGGAGGTGGACAGTGCGCTAAGCATGTTCATGACGATCTCGCTTTCGGTTGAAGTTGGACATGCTCGCATGTACCGTTGCGCGCATGCCGTTATTCCCTGGGCGGGGAAAAAATCTTGCCGCGAACGGAACGGGGCTCGACGGTGAGTGTGACGAATGCGGGGCGTGAATACCGGGCAAAAGTTCCGAGGGACCCCACGGTAGCCCGGCCACTGCCTCTCGGGAGGCTCTGGAACGTACGGACATGAAACAAGGGGGGAAGTCTAGAACATGCCAATCCTCCTGCCAAGGCTCGACCAGCATTCTCATTGCTGGCGACCTCGATGTTCGGTGAAAACAAGCGAGCCCGGCGGCACGGTCCAGCCGGGCGTTTCTGAAGTGCGTCGCCGCAGGCCAATCGCCGCTGTCACCCCGTTCGGAAGGGACGGCTCACGCAGGCGGTTGCCGCACCGGCGCCGCCTGCGCATCGGAGCCGAATGATACAGTGGTCGTCAGGGGGCAGGATCACCCCGCCGGTGGGCTGTGCAAGGGCGCTTTTCTCTCCAACAAGGCGCCATTAATGCAAGCGGTCTCGGACGGGAGGCCGCCTTGCCGATCCGGGCGACGGGCTACAGCAGATTCTTGATGCAACGAGCGCTGGCGATCCGTATCCCGGGATAATCATATACGCGAACGAATAGAAGAACGTTAAGGAAAACATCGTTCGTCAAATCGATCGAATGCAACCCGCGCTGACTGGCGGCTTGGGGCAATACCCTGCGATGCCTTGTCGCTCTCCTTGCGGACATGGCGAATGCTACGAATCGTCGCGCGGATGGCCATTTTCGGCGCCCAAACAACGCCGGCGTTCGAATACAGATATACTGAATTAAAGAACGGCATGTCCGTTATGATCCTTCGGGCCATGAGCGATGCATCGGTCCAAGCCGGAGTGCGGGCGCGACGCACGCTTGCGCGCGGCGACCGGCGCATCGGAGCGCCGGGAGAGGACGGGCTTGAGGAGGATGACGGTGCGCGAATTGCGGGCTGATGACGGTTTTTTCTGCGCTGGTGAAAGGAGGACGGAATGATTAATGGAACGGTTGTCGCGCTGTCGCGGTGGCAGTTCGCCATGACGGCGCTTTACCATTTCCTGTTCGTGCCGCTGACTTTGGGCCTGACTTTCCTGTTGGCCGCCATGGAGACGGTGTATGTCACGACGGGCAAACAGATCTATCGGGACATGGCCCAGTTCTGGGGAAAACTCTTCCTCATCAACTTCGCGCTCGGGGTGTCCACGGGGCTGACCATGGAGTTCGAGTTCGGCACCAATTGGTCGTTCTATTCCGGCTTCGTCGGGGATATTTTCGGCGCGCCATTGGCGATCGAAGGGCTCATGGCGTTCTTCATGGAATCCACGTTCGTGGGGCTTATGGCCTTTGGCTGGCAGCGTCTCACGAAGGTGCAGCACCTGATCGTGACCTACCTCGTGGCCTTGGGCTCGAATCTCTCGGCTCTGTGGATTCTGGTGGCCAACGGGTTCATGCAAGACCCCCAGGGTGCCAAGTTCAATCCGCTGACCATGCGCATGGAGCTTCACGACTTTCCCGCGCTGCTGTTCAGCCCCGACGCGCAGGACAAGTTTGTCCATACCAGCATCGCCGGGTACGTGACGGCGTCGGTCTTCGTGCTGGGCGTGAGTGCGTATTACATGTTGCAGCGGCGCCATATGGCCCTTGCCAAGCGATCCTTCCGCATGGCGGCATTGTTCGGCGTGTTGGCGACGGCCGGCGTCATTACGCTGGGCGATGCGCTGGGCTTCGTCGGCGGGCATGCGCAGCCCACCAAGCTTGCGGCCATGGAGGCCATGTGGCACACGGAGGCGCCGCCTGCCCCGTTCAACGTGGCGGCCATTCCCTCGCAAAGCCAGCAGCGGAACCTGTGGACATTGCAGATCCCCTACGTGCTCACGCCGCTCATCACCCATACCACGACGCAGTCGGTCCCCGGGGTGGACACCCTCGAAGCACAAGCCGTGCAGCGGATCAAGAATGGCATACCGGCCGTCGAGGCGCTCAAGAGATTAAGCAGCAACCCCAACGACCCTCAGGCGCTGACCCAGTTTGACGCCCATCAGGCGGACCTGGGCTATGGCTTCTTAGTGCAGCGCTATGCACCCAACCAGGACGTCGCGCTGGCGACCAATGCGGACATCGCGAAGGCGGCCAGAGATGTGATTCCGCAAGTGGCGCCCATTTTCTGGACCTTCCGCGTCATGGTGGCGATGGGGCTTCTCATGCTGGCGTTCTTCATCGCGGCGGTCATGTTTACCTTGCGCAACGACGCGGAAAAACACCGCTGGTTCCTGAAACTCGCGCTGTGGATGATCCCTGTGCCGTTCGTGGCATGCGAGATGGGCTGGCTGGTCGCGGAGCTTGGGCGCCAGCCGTGGACGGTCTATCAGATGTTGCCGACCTGGATGGCGGCCTCGTCGCACACCGTTGGCTACATGGTGTTCTCGCTCGCGGGCTTCCTGCTGCTTTATTCCATCTTCATCGCCGTCGAGATGTATCTGATGGTGAAGTTCATCCGCCTCGGCCCAAGCGCGCACGGCCGCGAGTCGCCGGCGCACGGCGGCGGATCTGCCGGGACTTACGCGCCGGCTGCCATGCTGAAATGAGAGGAGGTGCACGATGGAAGCGTATGTGATTCTGAAGAGCTTGTGGTGGCTCCTCCTCGGTGTGCTGCTGATGGGGCTGGCCATCATGGTGGGCATGGACATGGGGGTTGGCACCCTGCTGCGTTTCGTTGGGCGCACCGATACGGAGCGCCGGGTGGCGCTCAATACCATCGGGCCCCATTGGGATGGCAATCAGGTGTGGTTTATTCTTGGCGGCGGCGCGGTATTTGCCGCCTTCCCGCTGATTTATGCGACGGCCTTCTCCGGGCTTTATGTCGTGATGCTGCTTCTGCTGTGGACCATGATCGTGCGTCCGTTGGGCTTCGAATATCGCAGCAAGCTGCCGGGGAAAAACTGGCGCAACGCGTGGGACTGGCTACTGTTCCTCAGTGGCTTCCTGCCGATGGTCATCTATGGGGCCGCGGTCGGCAACATGCTCGATGGCGTTCCGTTTCATTTCGACTGGGACATGAACTCCCATTACACCGGCAGTTTCATCACGCTGTTCAATCCCTTCGCCATCGTCACCGGACTCGTGTCGCTGTCCCTGTCGATCTATATGGGCGGTGCCATGCTGATGGGGCGGACCGAAGGGGCGGTCTACGAGCGGGCGCGCAAGGCGGTCATCGGCGGGGGCCTCGTTGCCGCCGTGCTGTTTGCGCTCGCCGGCGTGTGGGTGTCCTTCCTTCCCGGCTATCAACTGGTCGCGGCCCCGGATCCGGGCGCTGCCCAGACGCCATTGCAGCAGACCGTAACGGTTGCGAGCGGGGCGTGGCTCCACAACTTCGGCGCCCACCCGGCCTTGTGGCTCGTGCCGGTGCTGGGGTTCGCGGGGATGTTGCTCGGCATGCTCGCGGCGGGTAACCACAAGCCGATTCTCACGTGGTGGCTGGGTGCCCTCGCGTGGATTGGCGTCATCGGTACGGCAGGGGCCGCGATGTTTCCCTTCATGATGCCTTCCAGCAGCGATCCGTCGCAGAGCCTCACGGTGTGGAACTCGGTTTCGAGCGCACACACCCTGGCGTGGATGACAGGATGGACCGCCGTGTTCGTTCCGCTGGTCCTGTGGTACACAAGCTGGGCGTTCTACGTCATGCGCGGCAAGGTCAAGAGCGAGGCGATCGAAGCCGACGAACATGCCTATTGACACGCGAAGGCCCGGCCCACCTCGAACCCGGTCGGAGCCTCTGGTCCATGGGAGCGCCTGGAGGCTACGCGCGGTGTGGGGTTCGCGCGGCCGCATGACCTGCCAGTTTTTCTGTGCGGAGACTCTATGAAGACATTCTGGATGTTCTTGGTTTACCTGCTGATCGCCCTTCTGGTGATTGTTCTCGGGATCATCCTCGGCGATATCGGACCCTGGTATTTCGCGTGGCTGGTGGGCACCGTGATGATCGTGCTTATCTCGGCGGCTGGGGGGGCGTTGCTCGACACACAGGAAGAAGAGCAGGAGAGCTCTCGCGCGTAAGCGGCGGGCGCGTGCCTGACGGCTGTCCCAAGTCGCACAGGGGAGCCCTACCCCTCGGCAAGGTCATCCTGCAGCCGCCGGTATGCGCCCTGGGACGAGGCGAGCGCCTGGACGGTGCCCCATTCCACGATGCGGCCTGCTTCGAGTACCACTACCTCATCGACGAGGGCGGCCAGCACGTCCAGACGGTGGGTGATCAGAAGTACGCTGCGGCCCTGCATCAGGGCATGGATTGCATCGAGCAGCGCGCGCGCCGTGGGAGGATCCAAGCCCTCGGTGGGTTCGTCGAGGATCAGGATAGGCGCGTCCAGGAGCAGCGCGCGTGCAATGGCAATCCGCCGGGCCTGGCCCCCCGATATCCGCGTTCCGCCCTCGCCCAGTTCCGTGTCATAGCCGGCGGGGAGGCTTGCCACGAAGTCGTGGATTTGCGCCGTCCGGCAGGCGGCAACCAGCTGTTCGTCGCTCGCATCGGGACGTGCGATGAGGAGGTTTTCCCGGACGGTCGCATTGAACAGATAGGCGTCCTGCGAGACCACTGCGATGTGCGTGCGCAGATCTTCCGGCTGGAAGGCGCGCAGATCGTGCCCGCCCAGCAAAATCTTGCCCGCGGGATATTCCCAAAACCGCAGCAGCAGCTGAACCAGTGTACTCTTGCCGGCCCCGGTGGGTCCAACGAGCGCCAGGCGCTTGCCCGCAGCGAGCTCAAGATCGATCCCCGCGAGGACCCAGGGGCCTTCGTCGCCGTACCGGAAGCACAATCCCTGGATCGATACGCGCGGCTCGACCAGCGGCGGCGAGGGGAGCGGTGGCGCAAGGATGGCCGGCTCGGCATCGATGATCTCGAATAGGCGCCGCACCGCGCTCAGGGACTCGCCCAGCGATTGGAAGGCCTGCGGCAGGGGCGCGACCGCCTCGAAGCTTGCAAGCACGAAAAGCGCGAGCAGCGCGAGGTCGGGTGCCGCGAGCGTACCGGCATAGACGCGCGGGATGGCCAGGAGCATCGTCACCCAGAGGGCGAGGTTTGCGCATAGCCCGAGTGCCCCTTGCGAAAACCCGGTGAGCTTGCTCAGCCCACCCTGAGCCTCGATGTGGTCGTCGGACAGCTGGCGCAGACTCGCGCTATGCCGTTCGACGGCGCCATAGACGCGCAGTTCCGCCAATCCCTGGATGCCGTCCACGGCGACGCCGCGCAGCGCGGCGCGGGTTTGCACCAGCTTCTCGCCTGGACCCGCGGCTCGGATGCGTAGGTAGGCGGGCAATGCGATGCCCGCCATGCCCAGAAACATGGCGGAGGTGGCTGCGACCGCCGGACTGAAGGCCGCCATGACCGCCAAGATGATGAGCGTTCCCAGGGCGGCTACCGCGATGGGGACGATCACCCGCAGATAGACGTGGTTCAGGCTGTCGATGTCCGATTGGATGCGGCTGGCCATGTCCGCGCTCCGATAGCGCTGCAGGCGTGCCGGCGCGAGCGGCTCCAACCGGGTATAGAACCAGACGCGCAACTCGGACAGCAGGCGGAAGGTGGCCTCGTGGGTGACCAATCGTTCCAGATAGCGGCCGCCTGTGCGCACAATGGCGAACAGGCGGATCAGGGCGGCGGGCGTGAAGTAGTTCATGGTCGTCCCGGCAAGGCCGGCGAGCGCCATGGCGCTGATGAACCAGCCGGATACCGCCATCAGCCCGACATTGGCCAGGACGGTTGCCAGCGCAAGGGCGCCGCCTGCGGCCATCCACGCGCGATAGGGGCGGAAGAGCCGGATCAGGCGCCACAAGTCCCGGGCAGCGGAAGGGGGCTGGGTGGAGGTCCTTTTCATGGGGCCACCGGAGCGGGGTGCACGGCGGCTAGGCGGGCCAGGGCGCCGTCTGCGGCCATCAGGCGGGCAGGCGTGCCGATCTCGCTCACGCGCCCGCCCTCCAATACCACGGCGGTCTGGGCAAGCGAAAGGGTCGCCACGCGATGGGTGATCATGAGGAGCGTGCGCCCGTGCGCGAGCTCGCGGATCGCGGCGAGCACCTGGGACTGGGTGGCGCCGTCCAGGTGTGCGGTGGGCTCATCCAGGATCACCAGCGGGGCGCGCTTCAGGAAAGCGCGCGCGATGGCGAGACGCTGGATTTGTCCGCCCGACAGCCCGAATCCGCGTTCACCCACCACCGTGTCCAATCCCTGGGGAAGGTTGCAGATGAAGTCATGGGCCCGCGCCGCCCGCGTGGCGGCTTCGATTTCGTCCAGGCTGGCCTCGTGTCGAGCCATGCGGACATTGTCGAGCACGGAGCCGGCAAAAAGATGGGGGCGCTGGGGAATCCATGCGATCTGCGCAAGCCAAGACGCTGGCTCAAAGCGGCTCAGATCGATGCCGTTCACCAGGATGCGGCCGCTGCTTGGGCTGCCGAATCCCAGCAGAAGATTGACCAGCGTGCTTTTGCCGGCGCCGCTCGGTCCGACCACTGCGGTCACCTGGCCGGCTTCCAGGGCAAAGCTGGCGCCGGACAGGGCTTGCCGATCCGGGCCGTAGGAAAAGCCGACCTCCAGGAACTCGATCCGGTAGGGCGCGGGCGGGAGCGGGGATGTCGACACCGGCGGCGGCGCCTCGGCCAGCGGGGCCTCAAACACCTCGAGCAGTCCCTCGGCGGCACCGATGGCTTCCATGCGCGCATGATAGTGGGCGCCCAAAGAACGCAAGGGAAAGTAATATTCCGGTGCCAGGAACAGCACGAAGAATCCCGGCAGGAAGGGCAGGTCGTGCCAGAGCAGGCGAAATCCGATCAGGACGGCAACCACGGCGATGCTGACGGTGGAGAGAAACTCGAGAACCACCGAGGAGAGAAAGGCGACCCGCAGCACTTTCATGGTGCTTAGGCGGTAGGTCTCCGAAATCTGGGCGACCACCTGCGTCTCGCGCCGGCTTGCGTTGAACAGCTTGAGCGTCGTGAGGCCCTGCAAGGTATCCAGGAAGCGTGCGCTCATGCGGGCGAGCACGCGCCATTGGCGCTGGTTGAGTTCCTCGGCGCTTTTTCCGATGAGCATCATGAACAACGGAATCAGGGGGGCCGTGAAAACCAGCACCAGGCCGGAGATCCAGTCGGCCGGAAAGACTGCCACCAGGATTGCCAGCGGGATGAGGGCGCTCAACGCGCGGTGGGGCAGCCAGCGCGCGTAGTAGCCCTCAAGGGCATCGATGCCGGCACCCAGCCGGTTGGCCAAATCGCCGCTCGCGCGGCCGGCCAGCCAAAGCGGCCCCAAGGCCTGCAAGCGCCTAAAGAGCTGCTCGCGCAATTCGCCCTGCACGCGGGCGGCGGCGGCGAAGGCCGCACGCTCCTGAGCTTGTACCAGGCCAAAGCGCACCAGAAACAGGATGGGCATCGGCAGGAGGTCGGGGAGGGCGGCATGGAGCGGCTGGTGCATCAGGGCAACCGCATTGATCGCTTGCGCCAGCAGCCAGGCCTGCGCGATGAGCATGATGCCGTTCGCCATGCCGAGCGCAATGGCGCGGTTGAGGGTCGCGCGGACTGCCGTTTGTTGACGCAAAAGCCACGCTTCGGAAGGTGTCACCGTCTCGCTCATTCTGTTAGGACATGGCCCAACCGCCAGGGCCAGTCGGGGCCATCGGTGCGGAAGGGGGCCGGCGAGTCCGCATGATGCCAGAGCAGAGCCGCTGACGTCGAGCGTCTGCCGCAATGCGCTATTGTAATATTAGAAAGGAAGAATATTGTACGGACGTTCAACGGCGACCGACGCATGGGGACCCACAGCCATTACTGGTTACCTTGACAGTTTGTGATAGATGGACTATGTAGGGATGGTGGGACCTTGGAAGCGCCAAAAAAAAGAGTCGTCGCGCGGGAAGTCCGCCAAAAAGAACATGGGCCAGCCGGGGTTTCGCGCCATGCCGTCTTGTTCCATTCGATTTCTGCCGGTCCCGTTCGGCAGGATGATGTGCTTCATGGGGGCGGTGATGAAAGACGTTGTGCCGTCGTCTCGGCATCGGTGTCATAGCAGCGGAGGAAGTCAACCATGGTTCGTCTGAAAATCGGTGGCATGACGCGTGAATCGTGCGCGTTGCACGTCAAGCATGCCCTCGAACGGTTGCCTGGCGTTCGTTCTGCCGTGGTGTCCTATCCCAGCGGCCGGGCGCAGATTGTGGCAGATTCCGAAATGCCCATAGAAATCGTCACCGAAGCGGTGAGCGAACTGGGATACCGCGCGCTGTTTGCCGATTCGCGCAACCCCTAGGGGGAAGGGCTGCATTCATGGCGCGCGGCGCAGGGGACGCGGTCGCCGCCGCTGCATATCGCGTCTTGCGGGCAGTCGCCTAGCCGCGGGAAGATCGCCGGATCTCATGGGGCGGCGCGGGGCGTCCATAGAGATAGCCTTGAATATAGTCGCAGCCATGCGCGCGCAGGAATGCGAGCTGTTCCTCGGTCTCGACCCCTTCCGCGATGACTTTGAGGCGCATGCTGTGGGCCAGCGCGATGACCGCCTTGGCGATGAGCGCATCGTCGGGGTTGCTGACGATGTCCCGCACGAAGGATTGATCGATCTTCAGCGTGTCGATCGGGAATCGCTTCAGATAGCTCAAGCTCGAATAGCCTGTCCCGAAGTCGTCGATCGCGAGGTGCATTCCGCTGTCCTTCAGGGCCACCAGAAGCTCCGTGGCCTTGTCCGCATCGTGCATGAGCACGCTCTCGGTCACTTCGATCTCAAGCCATTCAGGACGACAGTCCGCATCGCGCAGCGCTTGGGCCACGATTTCTCCGATGTTTGTCTGCTGCCATTGGCGCCCGGAAAAATTGACCGCGACGCGCATGGGCGTGCCTGCATGCGCCCAGGCCGATGCCTGTTGGCACGCGTTTCTGAGGACCCACTCTCCGATCGACAGAATCAGCCCGGTTTCCTCTGCCAAAGGCAGGAACTGGGCGGGAGTGAGCAATGCGCCCTCTTTGGGCTGCCAGCGCAGCAAGGCTTCGACCGCGATCACCGTGCCCGTCGCCGCATCGACCTGCGGCTGGTAGTGAAGAATGAACTCGCGTCGCTCGAGCGCACGGTGCAAGTCGTTCTCGAGCGTGAGCCGCGCGAGGGCTTCGGCATTCATTTCCGCCGCATAGAATTGGAAGGAGTTCTTTCCCGTCGCCTTGGCCCGGTATAAGGCTGCATCCGCGTTCTTGAGCAAGGACTGGGCGTCGAGGCCATCTCTTGGATAGAGGCTGATGCCGATGCTCGCGGACAGGGTGAGCTCGCGCCCGTCGATGGTCATCGGGCGGGAGACCACCGAAAGGATCTGTTCGGCGGAGGACGTCGCATCTTCGGGCCGCTTAAGCCCGCCCAGCACGAGGACGAATTCGTCGCCGCCCAAGCGCGCGACGGTATCTCCCGTCCGAACGCAGCTCGCGAGGCGATTCGCGATGGCGAGCAGGAAGCGATCTCCCGTTTCGTGCCCAAGGCTGTCGTTGATGTTCTTGAACCGGTCGAGGTCCAGGAACAAAACGGCCACCGAGGCGCCCGTGCGCGAGGCGAACGCGAAGTTCTGCGCAAGCCGGTCCTGCAGCAGCGTACGATTGGCAAGCCCCGTCAAGGCATCATGGTTGGCGAGGTACACGAGTTGCGCCTCGGCGTCTTTGCGCCGGGTAATATCCTCGGTGACCGTGATGAAGTATTTGGGTTCACCGCAGGGCTCCCGCACCAGGGACATCGTGAGGTTGACCCAGATCACGTGGCCATCCTTGCGGATGCACCGTTTCTCCATGGAAAAATAAGGAAGCTCGCCGTCCACCAACCGGCGCCGAAAGTCGAGATCCTGCTGGCGATATTCCGGGTGGGTGAGCTCGACGAAGGTGTGCCGCAGCAACTCGGCTTCAGGATAGCCGAGAATGTCACACAGCTTGTGATTGACTCGCAGCCAGTGGCCATCTAGCGCGACTTGGGCGATGCCGACCGCCGCCTGGTCGAAGGTGGCGTGAAAGCGCTGCTCGCTTTCGCGCAAGCCCTCAAGTGCCTGCTCGCGCTCGGTGATGTCCTGGCCCGTGGCGATGAAGCGCATGATTCGCCCGTTGGGATCCTTCAGCGGCGAGATGGTCAGGTTCTCGTGATACAACTGACCATTCCGTTTCTTGTTGACCACCACGTCGTGAAAGACTTCGCCCGCCAGGATGGTCTGCCACATCTGCTGATAGAAGACGGCGGGCAGGGCGCCCGATTTGAGGATGCTGGGTGTTTTTCCGACGAGATCCGTGGACGCATAGCCCGTGAGCCGCTCGAATGCGGGATTGACGTACTCGATGACGCCGCCGATATCGGTGATGAAGATGGTGTCGGCGGCCTGCTCCACCGCCTGGGAGAGTTTGATCAGCGTTTCCTGCGCGCGCTTCTGTGCCCGACGCACTTCGGCGTCCTTGAGTTCTCTCTCGACGGCGGGTGCCAGTCGCTGCAGATGTCCCTTCAGGATATAGTCCTGCGCGCCGGCCTTCATCGCTGCGACGGCAATTTCCTCTCCGATGGCGCCGGAAACGATGATGAACGGCAGATCGAGCGCCGATTCGCGCAACACGGCCAGGGCGGCGAGAGAATCGAACGCCGGGAGCTTATGATCGGAGAGCACAACATCCCACCTAATTAGCCACAATGTTCAGCAGGCTCATTTGGTGAGCCTGCTGGGGTAGAAAATGAGCGCATCATTCGGGAGGAGATGCGCAAATGGGGATCAACAAGGTGCAGTTTCAGAAGGGGCTTTCGA
>JAJYKK010000067.1 GCA_021788645.1 Pseudomonadota bacterium | reverse complement strand
CGATCTGCCGGCATTCATGACGGCCCGCGGCGGGGTGGTCCTGCGGCCGGGCGACGGCATCATCCACTCCTGGCTCAACCGAATGCTGCTGCCCGATACGGTGGGCACCGGCGGCGACTCGCATACCCGGTTCCCGATCGGCATCTCCTTTCCGGCGGGCTCCGGCCTGGTGGCGTTCGCGGCGGCCATGGGGGTGATGCCGCTGGATATGCCGGAGTCGGTGCTGGTCCGTTTCAAGGGGGAGCTTCAACCCGGCATCACCTTGCGCGACCTGGTCAACGCTATCCCGTATTGCGCCATCCAGGCGGGCCTTTTGAGCACCGGCAAGCAGGGCAAGAAGAATGTCTTCTCGGGGCGCATCATGGAGATCGAGGGGTTGCCCGACCTCAAGGTGGAACAGGCCTTCGAGTTTGCCGATGCGTCCGCCGAGCGCTCGGCCAATGGCTGCACCGTTCGCTTGGGACTCGCCCCGGTGGTGGAGTACCTCAAGTCCAACGTGGCGCTGCTCGAGCGCATGATCGATCAGGGTTATGGGGATGCGCGCACGCTGCGCCGCCGGGTGGAGGCCATGCGCAGCTGGCTGGATGCGCCGCATCTGGAAGAACCGGATGCCGGCGCCGCGTACGCGCATGTGCTCGAAATCGACCTGAACACGATTCGCGAACCCTTGGTGGCGTGCCCGAACGATCCGGACGACGTGCGCCCGCTGTCGGCGGTGGCCGGCGATCCCGTCCAGGAAGTGTTCATCGGCAGTTGCATGACGAACATCGGTCACTATCGGGCCGCCGAGCAGATCCTGAGGGACGCGGGGCATCTGCCCACGCGCCTATGGATCGCCCCGCCTACCCGCATGGACAAAGCGCAGCTGACCGAGGAGGGCGCCTATTCGACGTTTGGGCGCGTGGGTGCCCGCACCGAGGTGCCGGGATGTTCCCTGTGCATGGGCAATCAGGCGCGCGTGGCCGACGGTGCGACCGTTTTCTCCACGAGCACGCGCAACTTCGACAACCGCATGGGCAAGCATGCCCGTGTCTACCTCGGGTCGGCCGAACTGGCGGCGGTGTGTGCGGAGCTCGGGCGCATGCCGACCGTCGAGGAGTATTTGAGCCGCATGGGCGACAGGATCGAACCGCAGAAAGATCGCATCTACCGCTACCTGGGGTTCGACCGGATGCCGGAGTATGCGCGCCCCACCGGCGCGTGAGGCCGGCCCGCGCTCGGCCCGGTTTGCGGATAGGGCGCCGTGCGCTCGTCTGCGCGGTTGAGGCCCGCCCCCCAACCACGTGCGAGCGTTCCCTGGCCTCCCATCGTGGGATCGACGCGCAGCCAGGACGCGTTTGCAATGTACCGTTCGCGATGCTAGGCTAACCATGTTAGGCGGGGTGGGCGAACCACATACTGTCTGCCTGAGGGCGTGGCGCCAAAGGCCGCGCGGGCGGCTGCGATGCGTTGACCCGGAACGGTTCGCAAGGCTTGTGTGTGCCGGGTGCCCGCAACCGCGGGTGAGGCGCGTCTCTGCCCCGGCGCCCCCTGCGAGACGCCTTCTGGGCAGGAGCCACGGCAACGGGACCGTTGCCCTGTTGCCGCGCGGAGACTGGCTCAGCCACTCGCGGACCGTACAGGCGCCGGGCCGATTCCCTATCCTTTCGTCACAAGCCCATTCGCTTTCGCGGATCGAGGGTGCCGCTCGATGAAACTACTGTGTTGCCTTTCCAACCCTTACGCGCGCAAAGTGCGCATCGTGATGGCCGAGAAGCGGATCGACTACGAACTCGTGTCGACGAGCGCGCAGGATCCTGCGATTGCCCAGTTCAATCCCCTTGGGCAGGTGCCCGTCCTCATCATGGATGATGGCAGCGCGCTCTTCGATTCGCGCGTGATCGTCGAGTACCTGAGCACGGTGACCCCGGTGGGGCGGCTCGTGCCGGACGACCCGCGGCAGCGCATCTACGTGAAGCGCTGGGAGGCCTTGGCCGATGGGTTGAACGCGGTCGCGGTGTCGCTCAGCCGGGAACGCGCGCGCCCGTCCGATCAGCAGAGCGCCGATTGGATGGTGGCGCAGGAGCGCATCGTCTTCCGGGTGCTGGAGGCCATGAGCGAGGAGTTGGGGGAGAAGGCCTGGTGTGGGGGGGAAAATTTCAGCCTGGCCGATATCGCGGCGGGCTGCGCTATCCATTATCTGAGCTTCCGCTTCCCCGAAATCGAGTGGTACCGGGCGCACCCGAACCTGGCGCATCTGGCCGACAAGCTGTCGGAACGGCCTTCCTTCAAGGGAGAAGGCTACGCCGAGGACTAGGCGGCGCTTCTTCAGGCGATCACGCCGCCACCCAGGCAGCGTTCACCCTCGTAAATCACCACCGATTGACCCGGCGTGATGGCCCACTGCGGCCGCGCAAAAGCGATCTCGCACCGCTGCGCGTCGATGTGCCGGAACCGGCACGGGGCATCGGCCTGGCGGTAGCGGGTCTTTGCAGCATACTCCGGTCCCGGCGCCGGCGGCCCCGAAATCCAGCTGAGCTCGGCGGCCGCGAGTTCGCTCCGGTAAAGCAGGGGATGCTCATGGCCCTGCACCACGATGAGTTCGTTGCGGGCAAGGTCCTTTCCTGCAACGAACCACGGTTCGCCGGGTCCGCCGATGTGGAGCCCCTGGCGCTGGCCGAGGGTGTAGTACATGAGGCCCTCATGCCGTCCCACGAGCCGGCCTTCCGGCGTCCGCATGTCGCCCGGCTGCCGCGGCAGATAGCGGCTCAGGAATTCGCGGAACGGCCGCTCGCCGATGAAGCAGATGCCGGTGCTGTCCTTCTTGGCGAAATTCGGCAGGCCGGCTTCTTTGGCCAATGCCCTGACGACCGGCTTGGTGGTATCGCCGAGCGGGAAGCGCGTCTTGGACAGCTGGAACTGATTGAGGCGGTAAAGGAAGTAACTTTGATCCTTGGCGGCGTCGTGAGCCTTCAGCAGTTCGTGGACGCCCTCGCGCGTGCGTACCCGCGCGTAATGGCCGGTGGCGATGGAATCCGCCCCCAAGGTCAGCGCATGGTCCAGGAAGGCCTTGAATTTGATCTCGGCATTGCACAGGACGTCCGGGTTGGGGGTGCGGCCGGCCCCGTACTCGGCGAGGAAGTAGCGGAACACCCGATCGCGGTATTCCTGCGAGAAATTGACGGCTTCGACGTCGATGCCGATGCGCTCGGCGACCGCCAGGACATCCATGAAGTCCTGTTTGGCCGGGCAATGCTCGGGTTCGTCGTCCTCCCAGTTCTTCATGAACAGGCCGATGACGTCGTGCCCCTCGCGTTTCAGCAGAAGGGCTGCCACGGACGAATCGACGCCGCCGGACATGCCGACGACGATGCGTGATCTAGCCATGCCATGGACCTCGTTCGGGGCGGGAGGGCTCAGTCATAATGGACCAGGATGTCCAGCGGATAGCGCCTGCCTGACAGATAATCCTCGATGCACCGGAGCACCAAAGGACTGCGGTGGCGACCAGCCGTGGCGCGGATCTCGTCCAGCCCATACCATCGGGCCGACAGGATGCCGGTGTCCAGTGTCTGCCCGAGCGGTTCGCCCACCGTGCCCGCGAAGGCAAAGCGCAGGTAGGTGACCGGACGGGTCGGGTGCGGCCAGCGGTAGACGCCGATGAGCCATCGCGGGGTGAATGGGCAGGCCGTCTCCTCCAGGGTTTCCCGCACGACGGCCGCGACGAGTGATTCATTTGCCTCCAGATGCCCGGCGGGCTGGTTGAAGCGGATGCCTTGTTCCGTGCGCTCCTCGACGAGAAGAAATTTCCCTTCCTGCGCCACGACCGCAGCGACGGTGACGTTCGGTTTCCAGGGCATGGTGGGTGGCGTTATGGCTCGCAGGGAAAGAAACGATCACGACAGGCGGGGGAACAGCTCGTTCAACCCCCGCGCGATGAACTCGACCGCCATGGCCGCGAGGATGAGCCCCATCAGCCGTGTGACGATGTTGATGCCGATCGTTCCCAGGTGGCGGGCGATGGGCCCGGAAAGCAGAAAGACGCCCCAGACGGCAAGGGAGACCGCGCCAATCGGCGCGAGGAGCAGCAGGTGGTAGCCGAAGCCGGCTTTGGCATGGTGCGTGGCGATGATGACGCTGCTGATCGCGCCCGGCCCGGCCAGCAGGGGAACGCCGAGCGGGACCACGCCGATGGCCTCCTTGTCCGCCGTGGCCTTCGCCTCCTCGGGGGTTTGCCGCATCGGGCTTTCGCGCGCCTGCAGCATCGACAGGGCGAGCATGAGGATGATGATGCCGCCGCCGACCAGGAAGGAGGAGAGGCTGATGCCGAAAAAGGCGAGGATCCGATCGCCGAGGAACAGCGTCGCCGTCAAAACCAGGAATACCGTCGCCGTCACGGTGTGGGCCGTGCGCGCGCGGTCCGCGCTGGACCAGTTCTGCGTCGCGCTGATGAAGAGAGGGATCGCGCCCATCGGATTCACGATGGCCAGCAAGGCAACCGTGATCTTAAACAGGCTCGTCAAATCGTGCATGCCCACCATGCTGGACCATCGCCATTCAAGACATGCGTATTATGGACCGGTTGGGCCCGCCATGGCTATCCCGCGGGCGCGGGCTTGACCGGGCGCCACGCGCCCGCGCATGAAAAAAGGCGGGTCAGGGCCCGCCTTTCCTCACTGCCGAATCGAGACGCGATTACTTCTTGGCCGGCGCCTTCTTGGCATGCTTCTTGACGACGTGGTGCTTCTTGACGACATGGTGCTTCTTGGCCACATGCTTCTTGGCCACATGCTTCTTGACCGGGTGCTTCTTGGCCACATGCTTCTTGACGACGTGCTTCTTGACAGCATGCTTCTTCACCATGTGCTTGGCGGGTGCCTTGGCAGGAGCCGTTTGCGCCGCGGCCGGGGTGATGAAGGTCACGGCAGCGAAGGCTGCGGCGATCAAGGCGGACAGTAGTTTGCTCATTTTCAGCAGTTTCCTTTTCGTTGAACTTGGGTGATGCAACCAGGACACAAGCTAGTGTGTCCCAACCAATAACGCTTGGTGTGTTGCGAGGTTGACACACTGTGACAAAAAAATTCCCAGCCGTTCGGGCAGCGCTCATCGCAGGGGTTCCTTGCGCCCCGCGGATGCCGCGGGGCGGGGGCGCGGGTCTTCGCGCCAATGCCCCGGGGCGAGGCCGGCCAGCGTCCAGGGGCCGACGGCCTGGCGGATGAGGCGCAAGGTGGGGAGTCCGACCTTGGCGGTCATGCGCCTGACCTGCCGGTTCTTGCCCTCGGCGACGATTACTTCCAGCCACGTCGTGGGGATCGCCATGCGCGTGCGTATGGGCGGCGTGCGTGCCCACAGCCGGGGAGGCTCCTCGATCCGGCGGACGCGGGCCGGTGCCGCCACGAAGTCGCCGAGATCGACACCCTGGCGCAGCTGATCGAGCGCCGCGGTCGTCGGGATGCCTTCCACCTGGACCCAATAGGTCTTGGCGAGCTTGTGGGCCGGGTGCGTGATTCGGTGCTGCAAGCGGCCGTCATCGGTTAAAATGACGAGTCCTTCGCTGTCGGCATCGAGACGTCCGGCGGGATAGACGTCGGGAATCGGCACGAAGTCTCCGAGCGTGGCGTGCCGGCCGTCCGGGCTGAATTGGCAGAGGACGCCGTAGGGCTTATTGAACAGAACAATTCGGCTCATGGGGTGCGATGCGGCAATTGCCGGGATGCCCCAGGCGTCGCCGGCACGGCGCGCGGCGGCGCGTGGGCGCGTTTCCCGGGGCCCCCCGGAGACCGGGGGCGGGGCGCGTCCAATTCTATTTTGAGAGGTGGTGCATTCATGTATCAGCATATTGTAGTGCCGGCAGACGGCGAGAAGATCCGCGTCGGGGCCGATTTCGCGCTGGACGTGCCGGACAGGCCCATTATCCCCTATATCGAGGGTGACGGCACGGGGGTGGACATCACGCCCGTGATGAGGCAGGTCGTGGATGCGGCGATTGCCAGGGCCTACGGCGCAAAGCGGGCCATCCGCTGGATGGAGGTCTATGCCGGGGAGAAGGCGCTGACGGTCTATGGGCCCGATGCCTGGCTGCCCCAGGAGACGCTGGACGTGGTGCGCGAATATGTCGTTTCCATCAAGGGGCCGTTGACGACCCCGGTTGGCGGCGGCATCCGCTCACTGAACGTGGCCCTGCGGCAGGACCTCGATCTCTACGTCTGCTTGCGTCCGGTGCGCTATTTCCGCGGCGTGCCGAGCCCCGTGAAGCATCCGGAGCAGGTTGATATGGTGATCTTTCGGGAGAACTCGGAAGACATTTATGCCGGCATCGAGTGGGACGCGGGCACGCCGGAGGTGCGCAAGGTATTGGCGTTTCTCCAGGACGAGATGAAGGTGCGGAAGATCCGCTTTCCCGACACGTCGAGCATCGGCATCAAGCCGGTCTCGCGCGAAGGGAGCGAGCGACTGGTCCGCAAGGCGATCCAGTATGCCCTGGATCACCATCGCTCGTCGGTGACCTTGGTGCACAAAGGCAACATCATGAAATATACCGAGGGGGGGTTCAAGAACTGGGGCTATGCCTTGGCCAAGCGCGAGTTCGGCGCTGTCGAGGTCGACGGCGGACCCTGGTGCCGCCTGCCGAACGGTACCGTCATCAAGGACGTGATCGCCGACGCGTTCTTGCAGCAGATCTTGCTGCGCCCTGCGGAATACGACGTGATCGCGACGCTGAATCTGAACGGCGATTACATTTCCGACGCGCTGGCGGCGGAGGTCGGGGGAATCGGGATCGCCCCCGGGGCCAATCTGAGCGACTCTGTCGCGATGTTCGAGGCCACCCACGGCACCGCGCCCCGCTATGCCGGGCAAGATTACGTCAATCCAGGCTCACTCATCCTGTCCGCCGAGATGATGCTGCGCCACCTCGGTTGGAATGAGGCGGCGGAGGCCATCATCCACGGGATGGAAGGCGCGATCAACGCCAAGACGGTGACCTATGATTTCGCTCGGCTCATGGAAGGGGCGAGGCAGGTCACGTGTTCCGGCTTCGGGCGCGCCATCATCGACCACATGTGAGGCGCTCGCGCTACTCCTCGGGCCCAAGGAACTCGGTGCGGAGATGGTCCGGGGCGGCGGGGGGCCGCACGCCCTTCGCGCGCAGCAGCGCGATGAGTTCCTCCGCGATGCCTCCGAGCTCCGCGCGCTGCGACTCCAGGCCTTGCAGCAGCAGGGCGGCTTCTTCGGGCACCATGCTGATTTGCACCTTGCTTGTGTCCGCGGAGAGCGTTTTCACGAATCTGTTCCCGTGGGCGCGGGCAACCTGAAATCGTTGCGCGCGTCATACCAGGCCTCGTTGAGATGGTAGGCGAACGTGAGCAGCGTGGAGCGTGCGGCCTGCGCATCGTGAATCACTCGCTTGGCCAGCGTTGCGGCGTCCATGCTCGCCAATTCGAGGATCAAGCTGCCGTCCGAGGCTCGTTCGATCGTCATAGAGTCCTCGCAAGGAAACCTGCGCCTTAGATTCCCGACAGGCATCGCATGCGCGACGCGGTTCGCGGGCGGGGCGGCCGGCGGCGCCGAGGGAACCGCTCCTGTATGTACTTTAGCATAATGGGCGCCCTGGAGTTCCCGTCGCGAGGCCTTCCGTTCTGTGGGACCGGCCCGTCGGGACGCGAATCGTTCCACGGGTGAACGCGGGCCGTCAGCCGCCCCGTTATCGACAGGTACGGGACCCCGGCGCAACCCTGGACGGTCCCCGCATATCCGGTCGAGATGCGGATGCCCCCGTGCCCAGAAGTGTGCGAAGCATGGACGCCGTTAGCGCCGCTCCCCTGTCGAGCTCGTTTCGCTCTCCCAGCGGACGCCGGGTGTTTGCGAAGCGCGACGCGTCTTTCCTCTGGGCCTCGAGCCCACTCTGGTGCTTCCGGGCGAGCGCTTCGTCGCGCACCACGCGGCTGCGCTGCAGGGACCTGGGGGGGCGCCCGCCCGACAACCGCCAGCCCATGACGCTTGCCCGGGTGGGCGTCTTCCACCAGAGGGCGAACCGTCCTCATCTCCAGGCGCCGATGCGCGATCGCGGCCCTATGTGATCGTCATGGTCACATCCAGATACCGTCGCCTATGGAATATGGCAACGATTAAGCCCGCCGCGTCCCGCGGAAGAGAGGGGACGGCAAAACGCGAGCGTCGGGGAATAGCAAAAAGACCGGGCGACAGCCTCACCCGGTCCGGCAGGGGATCAGCTGATTTGAATGTTGGCGGCCTGCTTGCCTTTGGGCCCTTGCGTGACCTCGAAGCTCACTTTCTGACCTTCCTTGAGCGTCTTGAAGCCAGACATATTGATCGCCGAAAAGTGGGCGAAGAGGTCTTCCCCGCCGTCGTCCGGGCTGATGAAGCCAAAACCCTTTGAATCATTGAACCACTTGACTGTTCCAGTTGCCATACTTGCTTCCTTTTCTCGCTGACAGGCCCTAAGCCCAGAACTGTTTGAATTCCAAGATCACAACGCGATCGCGTTGCGCGGGGGACTTGAACCAAACACCCAGTATTGAATCTAGCACAGCTTGCGGAAAAAACTAGAACGGGCGGGGCTTGGCGGAAGGGCGAGGGGGGTGGCGCTTGGGGGGGCAATGCAGGCATGGCCCCCCGATCCTTGAGTCAGGATGGTTAGGCAGGCTGGATGTTGGACGCCTGCTTGCCCTTGGGACCCTGGGTGACCTCGAAGCTCACCCGCTGCCCTTCCTTCAGGGTCTTGAACCCGGGCATGTTGATTGCGGAGAAATGCGCAAACAGGTCTTCGCTGCCATCGTCAGGCGTGATGAATCCGAATCCCTTAGAATCATTGAACCACTTCACGACACCGGTTGCCATGGACTTCCTTCCTCCCAAAATGAACTTGACTGTTGCTCCACGAAGTTTGGGTTTCAAGACCGCACGGGCAAAACCGGTGAAGCGGAAAGCTTGAACCAAACACGGAAGCTTTTTACCCCTCTTCGCCTCTTGCCGTCAAGCAATTTATCGCATGGACGGGATGCGGCCGCATCCGCGGAAATTTCCGCGCCGGGGGCTTGAAAAAATCGCCGCGGTGATCAAAATTAAATCTGCCTGCGCGAATGCCGGTTCGCTGCCGCCGGGGAATC
The DNA here is from genome assembly GCA_021788645.1 of Pseudomonadota bacterium. Taxonomy (GTDB): domain Bacteria; phylum Pseudomonadota; class Gammaproteobacteria; order Burkholderiales; family JAKAFK01; genus JAKAFK01. The sequence goes on along the minus strand of JAJYKK010000067.1, from coordinate 4,646 downwards.
GCGGTGGCGCCGCGCCGGGTCGCCACCTTATGGTATAGAATGATATTTAGTTCGTCTCGCGCCTGCGTGGGCAAGCCGTTTCGGCGCCCCTGGCGGGCGGCCTTCGGGCAGGACGAACGCGACACGCCGGTGGCGCAGGGCCTTCGGGAGCCCTAGGGCGCGAGCGGCACCCAGACACAAACACGCGCCGCGACAGGCGGGATCCCGCCTGTCGCGGCATTGCATGAACGGTACTGAGAGCAACCGCCGAGGATTGCCACGGACGCCTGTCCCGGAGCAGGCGACATCCGTGCCTGTCCGCCTGCACAGACGGGGGCGAGGCGGCAGCTGGGCAGCCCCCATGGCAAAACCTGACGGTATGGCTACGAAGCATCGCGAAGACAGCGTCTTAGAGGCCCGGGAAAGCAAGCTAAAACCGCCGCCTTTCTTCAAGGTGCTGTTGCTGAACGACGACTATACCCCTATGGATTTTGTGGTGATTGTGCTGCAAAAGTATTTTGGGATGAACCGAGAACGTGCCACACTGATCATGCTCAAAGTACATACGGAAGGGGTGGGGTTGTGCGGCATCTTTCCGAAGGACATCGCGGCCACCAAAGTCGACCAAGTCCTGGCCTTTGCCAGGCAGCATCAACATCCGCTGCAATGCGTGATGGAGGAAACGTGAAATGATTGCGCAGGAACTCGAAGTCAGCTTACACATGGCGTTCATGGAGGCCCGGCAGAAGCGCCATGAGTTCATCACGGTCGAACACCTGCTGCTCGCGATGCTGGACAATCCTTCCGCGGCGGAAGTGCTGCGCGCGTGCGCGGCGAACATCGAGGACATGCGCAAATCGCTCGCCGATTTCGTGACCGAGCATACCCCCACCGTCGCAGGGACCGAGGATGTCGATACGCAACCCACGCTGGGTTTTCAGCGGGTCATTCAGCGGGCCATCCTGCATGTGCAGTCGTCGGGCAAGAAGGAAGTGACGGGCGCCAACGTGCTGGTCGCGATCTTCGGCGAGAAGGACTCCCACGCCGTTTATTTCTTGCAGCAGCAAGGAATTAGCCGCCTCGACGTGGTCAACTTCATCTCCCATGGCGTGAGCAAGGTGCCGCAGAACAACGCGCCCCGGGCCGAAAGCGAGCAGGAAGCGGAGCAGGAGGCGCAGCCGGCGACCGCCCTCGAGAATTTCACGCTGAACCTGAATGCGCAGGCGCTGGCCGGGAAAATCGATCCGCTCATCGGACGCGAGCAGGAGCTTGAGCGGGTCATTCAGACCCTGTGCCGGCGCCGCAAGAACAACCCGCTGCTGGTGGGCGAGGCGGGCGTCGGCAAGACGGCCATCGCGGAGGGGCTGGCGCGCCGGATCGTCGAGCACGACGTCCCCGACGTGCTCAAGCGGGGCACGGTGTACGCGCTCGACATGGGGGCATTGCTGGCCGGCACGAAGTACCGCGGCGACTTCGAGCAGCGGCTCAAGGCCGTGCTCAAGCAGCTCACGGACAATCCGAACGCCATTTTATTCGTCGACGAAATCCATACGCTGATTGGTGCCGGCGCGGCCTCCGGCGGGACCCTCGATGCCTCGAACCTGCTCAAGCCGGCCTTGAGTTCCGGCGTGCTGAAATGCATTGGCGCGACCACCTACAACGAGTATCGCGGCATTTTCGAGAAAGACCATGCGCTGTCCCGCCGTTTCCAGAAGATCGACGTGCCGGAGCCCAGCATTCCGGAGACGGTGGCCATCCTGCGAGGGCTCAAGTCGCGCTTCGAGGCCCATCACAACGTCAAGTACACGGCGTCGGCGCTGACCTCGGCGGTGGAGCTCGCGGCACGCTTCATCAGCGACCGGCACCTGCCGGACAAGGCCATCGACGTCATCGACGAGGCGGGCGCCGCGCAGCGCATCCTGCCCAAATCGAAGCAGAAGAAGGTGATTAGCCGGCGCGAGATCGAGGAGATCATCGCCAAGATCGCTCGGGTGCCGTCCAAGAGCGTGTCGAGCGACGACCGGGAATCGCTGCGCAATCTCGACCGTGACCTCAAGGCGGTCGTGTTCGGTCAGGATCGGGCGATCGATGCGCTGGCCGCCGCGATCAAGACGGCGCGCAGCGGGCTCGGCAACCCGTTGAAGCCAATCGGCGCCTTCCTGTTCTCCGGACCCACCGGCGTGGGGAAGACGGAGGTCGCGCGCCAGCTGGCCTATTGCATGGGGATCGAACTGATCCGCTTCGACATGTCGGAGTATATGGAGCGCCATGCCGTTTCCCGACTGATCGGCGCGCCACCGGGATATGTTGGATTCGACCAGGGCGGGCTCCTCACCGAGGCGGTGACCAAGCATCCTTATGCGGTCCTGCTGCTCGATGAGATCGAGAAGGCCCATCCGGACATCTTCAACGTGCTCCTGCAGGTGATGGATCACGGCACGCTGACCGACAACAATGGCCGCAAGGCCGATTTCCGCAACGTCATTCTCGTGATGACGACGAATGCCGGGGCGGAAACGCTCAACAAAGGCGGCATCGGCTTCACCTTGGGCAAGGCCCAGGGGGACGAGATGGCAGACATCAAGCGCATGTTCACGCCGGAATTCCGGAACCGCCTGGACGCCATCATCTCCTTTGCCGCGCTGGACCGTGAGGTCATTCTGCGGGTGGTCGACAAGTTCCTCATCCAGCTCGAGGAGCAACTGCACGAGAAAAAGGTCGAGGCGAGCTTTACGCAAGCGCTCAAGGATTATCTGGCCCTGCGCGGCTTCGACCCCATGATGGGCGCCCGGCCGATGGCGCGTCTTATCCAGGACACGATCCGCCGCGCCTTGGCCGACGAGCTGCTGTTCGGCAGGCTGGTGCACGGCGGGCACGTCATCGTCGATGCGACCGAGGACGGACAAGTCGCCCTGTCCTTCGAAGACGAACCGGAAGAGCACCTGGCCTGAGGCGCAGGCGCGGGTCCCTTAGGGAAGGCCTGCCCCCGCACAGGGGGGCGTTCACGTCGGCCACTAGTATAACGATTCCGAAAAACATTTACGCTTAAGCCAGGCCAAGGTCAAACTTCTTCCAGCGAACCACGGTCGGGGCAAGGTTCATCTCGCGAACGCCTTGCAAGATTCGCTGTTTAAGCTCCTCGCGCGACTTGACGCGAATGCCCTTGAGGAAGGTGTGCGCCATTTTCCCGAATACCGTCTCGATTAAGTTGAGCCAAGACCCGTGCTTCGGGGTGTGGACGTAGATGAAACGGTTCGGCCGCGTGGCGAGATAAGCCATGGTCTCCTTCGAAATGTGCGCCGAATGGTTGTCCAGGATGACCCGGATGGTGCACTCCTTCGGATAATGCTCATCAAGCTCTTTGAGCAGCAAGATGAATTCGCGGCTGCGATGGCGCGGATGAACTTGCGCAATCACCTCGCCATTGTGCAGATCCACGGCGGCCAGAATTGAGAGCGTGCCATGCCGCTTGTACTCATGGTCACGGCTCCACGTGGCATGCTTTCCGGGTACCGGTGGCAGATCCGGGGCGGTATTCTCTATGGCCTGAACCCCGGGTTTCTCGTCCACGCTCACCGTCACGACTGACGGCGTTTCCTCAGGAGGGATGGCTTCGTTTTGCAGCGCCACTTCCCGGTAGACCATCAGCACCTCACGCATCTTCTCCTCGAACTGCGCGTCACGGCGTTCAAGGTAATACTGGATCTTGTGGGGCTTGATGGCTCCCGCATTCAAGATTCGCCAGATGGTCGCCTTACCCGCGCGTGCGAGGCTGTCATGTCCTGCCGCAGGCGCGTGCTCGCGCGTGTAGCGGGCCAGCGCCGCAAGTGACCACAGCTCCGCCGCCAAACCGTGATCCCTGGGCTTCGTGCAGGCAATGTTTGAGACCCATGCTTTGGCCTCTTCCGTGATCACCGGCTCCTTCGGCCGGTGATACTGATCCTTTAGTCCCGCCTGTGTGCCGGCCGCCAGCGCCTTGTCGATGCATTTGTAAATGGTTGGGCGGCTCACCCCCAGCGCCTGTTGAATCGCCGTAGGGCCCTCCCCATCCGCGTATCGCAGCAAAATGGCCGCTCGCTCGATCTCGCGCTTCGGTCCCTTGCGTGAACTCCTCAACCGTTCGAGCTCTTGCCGATCCTCTGCCGAAAGCACCAACGCTGGCCGCCCCGTTTTACGCGCCATGACCGCCCTCCAGACTGTTATTATGCCTGGAAAGACATCATGGCATGGAAGCTACGTTAAGTAAACTATTTAACGAAACGTTATACTAGTAGCGGTTCCGCAACTGCCCAGCCCTCTTCGAGCCGGGACGAACCGTGCCCGTCTGCCGTGGCGTGCTTCGCCAGGAAGGCGCTGTAGCAATCCCGCTGTACGATCAAATCGGCCGCACCGATGCGGTGCCAACGCTGCGACAGCGGCTTCTTGGCGTAGGTACCAGACACATGGTCGTACTGGCTCATACGCAGGCGTCGGGTGTTCAATTCCACGAGCGTCCCGCCAGCACTCTCAGCCTTGCGAGACAGCCGTTCGATGAACATCCCCGGCGCACGAACCTTGACGCGCCGGCCGTAGTTCTTCTGGAGCGCCTTATAGGACAGTGCTTCGGTCTGGATCAGATTGCCCAGCCCGAGGATCTTGTTGGCGAGCGCGCCGTGTTCCTTCTTGCG
>JAJYKK010000013.1 GCA_021788645.1 Pseudomonadota bacterium | reverse complement strand
CTCTGGACTCTGTATGTGAGCAGCGTGACGCCAAGCATACCTTGGTGAATGGGGCTTATACGTCGCAAATGGACTCGACCAACGGCTTGCTGGAAGGCAGGCGCGAAGGCGACAAGTTTTACCGTGCAAACGGGGACGTTCTCCAAGCCGACCACAACGCTGCTCTGAACGTGCTGGCGCGAATAGACGATTGCGAGATTTCTCGCTTCACTCCCTACAAGGAAGTGCGTCGAATCCTGCTTGCTCGTTCTCCGGCGCAACTGAGCGTCAAGAGGGTCGAGTTGGGCACGAAAGTGCGTCAACCGACTGCGGATAAATCCGATGCGCAAATATGCGCAACTTTTTAGGAACAGACGCCATGAAAGACCTGTCCACCCTGCCTGAGCATCTGCCGATTCCCGTCGATGATGGGGCGTGCGCCCACTTGCCCGGCACGCGCATGCCCTCGCTGCCGCTCCTCGCGACCTCCGGCGACCTCGTCGATCTCGGTGCACGGCCCGGGACTACCGTCATCTACTTCTATCCGATGATCGGACGGCCCGACGGCCCGCCCCTGGCAGGCTGGAATGAAATCCCCGGCGCAAGGGGGTGCACCCCGCAAAGCTGCGCCTTCCGTGATCGCCATGCCGAGCTGAAGCGTCACGGCGCCGAGGTGTTTGGCGCCAGCGCGCAGTCCCCGGAGGAACAGCGCGAAGCCAAGGCTCGCCTCGGGCTCCCGTTCGAACTGCTCCATGACGGCCGCTTCACGCTGTCGGACGCGCTGCGTCTTCCCACCTTCGCGTATGCCGGGACAAGGCGCATCAAACGGCTCACCCTCGTCAGCATCGGGGGCGTCATCCGCAAGGTGTTCTACCCGGCCTATCCGCCGGACCGCAATGCCGACGATGTCATCGGGTGGCTCGAACGCCATCGCCCTTAGACACCCGCATCCTGCCGCGGCACGCCCGGCGTCAGGGACAGACGATCCGCCCCCTCCCGAGAGAAAGCCCCGAACGGGCCGCGCCCTCCTCGGACACAGCATCAAACCGGACAGATCATTTGCCACAGACCCGGACAGATTACTTGTTCTCTACAAGGCGGTGTCCGATGACTTGGCATCGGGTCGGGAAGTGATATAGTAGCGCAGACGCTTCAGCCGATAAGGCGCGGTCACGCCACATAACGCCGGGATAGCGAATCCTCGGCAGCGAGAAGGGGCAGTCCATTGGGGGATAGCGCCATCAGAGCGATGGGCACAACGCGGGGGCTGCTGGGTGGCGCGCTGCTGCTGTCGGCGGTGGTCTTGGCCGTGCTGACCACATGGTCCCAGGGGGCAGCAACCTGGCGCCTCCAGGATCCTGTGCTTCATGCCGTCGTCGAGACGGCGGGCGCGGTTTCGGCCCTCTTCTTTGCCGTCCTCCTGATCGCCCAGTGCCATCAGGACATGCGCGAAGCGCTCCTGTACCCTGTGGCCCTCGGCTTCCTGGCCATGGGCATCCTGGACATCTTTCATGCGCTCGCCGGCGCCGCCTCGCCCGGTTTCGTCTGGCTGCGCAGCCTGGGGGCTTTCCTGGGCGGACTCTTCCCGGCGCTGAGCTGGCTGGGGTGGGGGCCGCGGCTTCAGCAGCTCGCCTTCCACCGCGCCGTGGTGATCGCCACGAGTGCGCTGGGAGCCTTCTTCCTGGCGCACCCCGATGCGCTGCCCGCACTCGACATGCACGGCGGCTTCACCGAGCCGCTCAATGCACTCAATCTTGCCGCGGCCCTGCTGTCGTTGGCGACCTTCGCCTATTTCACCGCCCGATACCGGCGCCGGCCCAATGCCGACGACCTGCTTTTCGCCTGCGTGTATGCCGTCCTGGGATGCTCGTCGATCATCTTCCCGTTCTCCGGCCTCTGGGATGCGTCGTGGTGGCTGTGGCATGCCCTCAGGCTGGTCGCCTACGGATTTGCCGTTCACTACATGTTCGACAGCCATGTCGGCCTATTGAGGGGGATGAAGGCGGAGATTCGCGAGCGCATCAGGGTGGAAGCCGCCTTACGGGAAAACGAGCAGCAGTTTCGCGTGCTGGTCGAACAGGCGCCGGAGGCCATCGTGGTCTTCGACGTGGGTCGGAATCGGTTCGTCGACGCCAATACCAACGCCGAACGCCTGTTCGGCTGCGCTCGCGAGGATCTGCTGCGCCATGCGCCCGACGATTTCTATCCCCCTCAGCAGCCCGATGAGCTGCCGCCCAAGGAGAGCGTCCGCGTCAGGACCGAGGAGGCGCTGACCGGTGTCCCGCTGGTCTTCGAGCGAGCCATACGCAACGCCCAAGGGAAGGACGTGCTGTGCGAAGTGCGGCTGGTCAAGCTGCCGTCGGCCGACAAGAAACTGGTCCGCGGCAGCTACATCGACATCACCGAGCGCAAGGAGGCGCAGGCGCAAATTGAATTCATGGCCTACCACGACGCGCTGACCGGGCTGCCGAACCGGCTGCTGGCAAAAGATCACATGGAACTCGCGATGTCCTTCGCTGAACGGGCGCACGCCCAGGTGGCGCTGCTGTTCCTCGACCTCGACAACTTCAAGACCATCAACGACTCGCTCGGACACCCGATCGGGGATGCCTTGCTCAAGGCCGTCTCGGCACGGTTGGGCGAATGCCTGCGGGCCCCGGATACGCTCGCCCGCCAAGGCGGCGATGAATTCCTGATCGTGCTGTCCGACGTGCGCGACGCCGAGACCATCACGGCGGCGGCGGAAACCATTCTGGAACGGCTGGCGAAGCCTTTCGACATCGAAGGCCAGGAACTCAGCACTTCCCTCTCCCTGGGGATCGCCGTCTATCCCGACGACGGCACGGATTTCGAGACGCTGCTGCGGAAGGCCGATACGGCGATGTACCACGCCAAGGAGGCGGGAAAGAACACCTATCGCTTCCACACCGAGCAAATGAACATCGATGCCGTCGAGCATCTGCAGATGCGCAACGGCCTGCGCAAGGCCTTGGCGCGCGGCGAATTGGTTCTCTATTACCAGCCGCAGATCAATCTTTCCACCCTGGCCGTGACAGGCGTCGAAGCGCTGATTCGCTGGAACCATCCCGAGCGGGGACTGATCCCGCCGAAGCGCTTCATCCCCATCGCCGAGGACAGCGGCCTCATCGTGCCCATCGGCGAGTGGGTGCTCAGGGAGGCCTGCCGGCAGGCGGTCGCCTGGCGGCAGGCGGGATTGCCCGAATTGACCGTCGCCGTCAACCTTTCAGCGGTCCAGTTCAGGCACGGCAGGCTGGAGAAAAGCGTCGCCCAGGCGCTGAACGAATCCGGCCTGGCCGCGCATCGGATGGAACTCGAATTGACCGAATCGATCCTGATCCAGGATACCGAGAACGCGCTCGCGACGGTGCGGCGGCTGAAGGCCATCGGCGTGAAGCTGTCGGTGGATGATTTCGGAACCGGCTACTCCAGCCTCGCGTACCTGAAACGCTTTGACGTGGACAAGCTGAAAATAGACCAGTCCTTCGTCCGCGACATGGTCGACGATCCCAGCGATGCGGCCATCGTCCATGCCATCATTCAGATGGCGCGCAGCCTCCACCTCGCCGTCATCGCCGAAGGCGTCGAGGACGCACGCATGCTGGCCGCGTTGCGCGAACAGGCCTGCGACGAAGCACAGGGCTATCATTTCGCCGAGCCGATGCCGCCGGAGGCATTGGCCGCCTATCTGACAAGCCGGAGGGAAGCGCCTCGAGGGGAGGCGTAGGGAGCCGGCCTGCGGCCGGTCGGCGCGGGCGGCGAAGGGCGCCTAGGCGATGCTGAGCGTGCCGGATCCCTCCTCGGGCTCCCTCATGGCGCGTGCCTTCTTGCCATTGAGTTTGATATTGAGCCGCAGGTCGTTGACCGAGTCGGCATTGCGTAGCGCATCTTCGTAGCTGATCTGGTCGGCCTCGTACAGGTCGAAGAGCGCCTGGTCGAAGGTCTGCATGCCGAGTTCGCGGGACTTCGCCATGACCGCCTTGATCTCGTGCACCTCGCCCTTGAAGACCAGATCGGCGATCAGCGGGGAATTGAGCATCACCTCCACGGCCGCCACGCGGCCCTTGCCGTCCCGATGAGGGACCAGGCGCTGCGAAACGAAGGCCTTCAGATTGAGGGAAAGGTCCATGAGCAGCTGCTGCCGACGCTCCTCCGGGAAGAAGTTGACGATGCGGTCGAGGGCTTGGTTGGCGCTGTTGGCGTGCAGCGTGGACAGGCACAGGTGCCCCGTTTCGGCGAAGGCGATCGCATAGTCCATGGTCTCCCGATCGCGGATCTCGCCGATCAGAATGACGTCGGGCGCCTGCCGCAGGGTGTTCTTGAGGGCGATCGACCAGTTGTCGGTATCCACCCCGACTTCGCGCTGGCTCACCACGCAGTTCTTGTGCTCGTGCACGTATTCGACGGGATCTTCGATGGTGATGATGTGACCCTGGGAGTTCTCGTTGCGGTAGCCCACCATGGCCGCGAGGGAGGTGGACTTGCCGGAGCCCGTCCCGCCGACAAAGATGACGAGACCGCGCTTGGTCATCGCGATCTCCTGCAGGACGGCCGGCAGATTGAGGTCCTCGAAGCGGGGGATCTGGGTGGTGATGGTGCGCAGGACCATGCCCACGCGCCCCTGCTGCACGAAGGCGTTGGCGCGAAAGCGGCCGATTTCCGGCACGCTGATCGCGAAATTGCACTCCCGCGTCTCCTCGAACTCCTTGGCCTGCTTGTCGTTCATGATGGCGCGCGCGAGTTCGCGGCTGTGCACCGGCGCCAACGTCTGGTTGGACACCGGCGTGACCTTGCCGTCGACTTTCATGGCGGGCGGGAAGCCTGCCGTGATGAACAGGTCGGAGGCCTTCTTGCTCAGCATGAGCCGCAGAAGGTCGTGCATGAACTTCACTGCCTGATCGCGATCCAACGGAGCCCCCTGTGCTGCGGATTCTTCAATTAGACGAACGCGTCCTTGTTGGCCGCGCGCGCGCGCGCCTCGGCGCTGGTGACCACGCCCCGACGCACCAGATCGGTGAGACACTGGTCGAGCGTCTGCATGCCGACGCCCTGCCCGGTCTGGATGGCCGAATACATCTGCGCCACCTTGTTCTCGCGGATGAGGTTGCGAATCGCGGGCGTGCCGAGCATGATCTCATGGGCCGCCACGCGGCCGCCGCCTTCCTTGGTCTTCAGCAAGGTCTGCGAGATCACGGCGCGCAGACTCTCCGAAAGCATGGAACGAACCATCTCCTTCTCCGCCGCCGGGAAGACATCGATGACCCGGTCGATGGTCTTCGCCGCCGAACTCGTGTGCAGGGTGCCGAAGACCAAGTGGCCGGTCTCGGCGGCGGTCAACGCCAGCCGGATGGTCTCGAGGTCGCGCAACTCGCCCACCAGGATCACGTCGGGATCCTCGCGCAGGGCCGAGCGCAGGGCATCCTCGAAGGTATGCGTGTGGTGGCCCACTTCGCGCTGGTTGATCAGGCACTTCTTGCTCTGGTGAACGAATTCGATCGGGTCCTCGACGGTCAGGATGTGGCCGAACTCGTTTTCGTTGATGAAATCGATCATCGCGGCCAGCGTGGTGGACTTCCCCGAGCCCGTCGGCCCGGTCACCAGCACGATGCCGCGCGGTTGCTGCGAGATCTCCTTGAAGATCTGCGGCGCCGTCAAGTCCTCGAGCGAGAGCACCTTCGAGGGGATGACGCGGAAGACGCCCCCTGCGCCGCGCTGCTGGTTGTAGGCGTTGACACGGAAACGCGCGAGGCCTGGCACCTCGAAAGAGAAGTCGACTTCCAGGCGCTCTTCGTAGTGCTTGCGCTGCGCGTCGTTCATGATATCGTAAAGCATGTCATGAACGCCGCTGTGGTCGAGCGCGTTGACGTTGAGCCGGCGGATGTCGCCATGCACGCGGATCATCGGCGGCAGCCCCGCCGACAGATGAAGATCGGACGCCTTGCTTTTCACCGTAAAGGCGAGCAAGTCGGAAATTTCCATTATAATCCCTCCCGGCTCCGGGCCCGCGCGGCCGCTCGCATGGACGGCCCGCCCACGGACCAGGCGGCAAGCCGCCTGGGAACACCCCTTGGAGCGTACAAAGCGCTAACACGATAGCATAACGCCGGCGGCCCCGTCCATGCCGGGACGGGGCCGCCGGGCGCGCCCCGCGCGCCTGCTTTTCTGGAGCCTGCATGAGTAGTGTGACAGCCGGACTGCAGGCGGTGCGCGCCCGCATCGCCGCCGCGGCGGCCGCCTGCGGGCGCGACCCTCGCGAGATCGCGCTCCTGGCGGTGGCCAAGGGCCACGCGGCGGATGCCATACGGGAAGCCTACCGCGCCGGGCAGCGCGCCTTCGCGGAGAGCTACGCGCAAGAAGGCGCGGCGCACATGGCGGCGAGTGCCGACCTGGCCGTCGAATGGCACTTCATCGGCCCGCTGCAAAGCAACAAGACGCGCGCGATCGCCGAGCGCTATGCCTGGGTTCACAGCATCGACCGCCTCAAGATCGCCGAGCGCCTGTCGGCCGCCCGCCCCGCGACCCTGGCACCGCTCAACGTCTGCGTGCAGGTCAATGTCGGGGCCGAGGCGAGCAAAGGCGGCGTGCCCCCCGAGGCAGCGGCAGCGCTCGCGGCGCAGGTCGACCGCCTGCCGCGGCTCAGGCTTCGCGGTCTGATGACGATCCCCAAGCCCAGTGCGGACGAGGCCGAGCAGCGGCGCCAGTTCGCCGTGCTGCGCGAGCTCTTGGCCGCGATCCGTGGCGGGGGCCTCGCGGCCGACACCTTGTCGATGGGCATGTCGGACGATCTCGAGTCGGCGATCGCCGAAGGGTCCACGCTCGTCAGGGTCGGCTCGGCCATTTTCGGGACCCGGCGGTAGTCCTAAGGAGAAATAACCATGCGCATCACCTTCATCGGCGGGGGCAACATGGCCCGCGCCCTGATCGCCGGCCTGCTGGCCCAGAACACCCCGCCGGGCGAGCTCCATGTCGTCGATCCCGACGAAGACAAGCGCGCCAGCCTCGCGCGCGACTTCGGCGTGGCCACCGGCGCGGGCGCCTCCCCGGCAGCGCTCGCGGCCGATCTCCTGATCCTCGCGGTGAAGCCGCAGCAACTCCCCGACGTGGCCAAGTCGCTTCAGGGACGCCTTGCCTCCCCGCTCGTCGTCTCCATCGCGGCCGGGATCCGGGCAGGCGATCTAAGCCGCTGGCTCGGGGGTTATCCGCGCATCGTGCGGGTGATGCCCAATACGCCGGCAATGATCGGCGCGGGAATCTCGGGGCTATTCGCGCTGCCCGCGGTGTCGGCGCAAGACAAGGCGCGCGCGGCGGCGACGCTCGCGGCGGTCGGCAGCACGGTCTGGGTGGACGATGAGTCCGAGCTTGACGCGCTCACCGCGGTATCCGGCAGCGGACCTGCCTATGTCTTCTATTTCATCGAGGCGCTGGAGGCGGCGGCCACGGGTCTCGGGCTCGATGCCGCCACGAGCCGCCGGCTCGCGCTCGAGACCTTCTTGGGCGCCGCCAAGCTGGCCGCCGCCTCCGCCGAGGACGCCGCCGGTTTGCGCGCGAAGGTGACCTCAAAAGGGGGCACCACCGAGCGCGCACTCCAGGTCATGGAACAGGCGGGCATCAAGCAAGCCATCATCGCGGCAGTGGGCGCGGCGGCCGAACGCGCCAAGGCCCTGGGCGACGAGCTCGGACAGGCGGGGTAATCAATGGGGGCCGCCCGGCAGCAAGTCGCGCACGCGCGTGTAGGGCAAGACCTTCATCTCGAGTGCGCCGTGGCGGCGCAATAACGCCTCCCACGGCGCCATTTGACCCGCTCCGGCGCGCAAGACCACCAGATAGCGACCCCGCGCGATCGCGTCGTGGAACCCTTGCAGCGCCTCGTGCGGGATGCCGACGCGGTGCATCGCCGTGGCGAGCTGCGTCGCCGCCGCCGCGCCGGTCATCGCCGCCGAGCCCAGGGCGGCCCCGCTCACGGCCCCCGCCAGCGCTTCGACGATCGGGCCCGCCGCCAGCAGCGGTCCGATGCCCGGCAGGATGAACAGCCCCGCCGCACCGGCGAGCAGCCCCCAGATCCCGCCCCAGGCCGCCCCCTGTTTCGCCCACGCTTTCATGCGGCTGCCGGGGTCCAGGGCGTAGACGCCCAGGACGTCGTCCCCGGCCGCATGCACCCGCCCCAGGATGGATAGCCGGTCCATGGCGAAGCCGTCCTGGATGACGGCTTCCACGGCCCGGCCGGCCTGCCCCTCGTCCTCATACACCCCGATCAGCAGCGCTTCCGCCGCCTCGTGCGCGCCACCCTCTGTCCCCATGTCGTCGCCCCCCTCAAGAATCAAGATTTCCCGTACGCGCCGTTCGCACCGGCGGGCACATGGACCGCACCGATGGCGAGTGGAGTAAACTATTAAATATAGCTGTCCAGATATTTTCCGATGGACGCCACCGCGCCATGTTAGCGGCTTTGCCGCCTGGCAGCGAGCCTGTCCGGAGGCGCGCACTCGGGTGCACCACGAAATGCCAAAGCGAATCCTCGTGTGGGATGACCGCCGCCACGGCACAGGCAGTCCCGTCATCGACGAACAGCACCGCCGCCTGATCGCCGGCATCAATGCCCTCTATGACGGGGTGGAGATCGGCTTGCCTCACGCCGCGCTACGCCACGCGCTGGCCAGCGTGCTGGCGCTGGCCGACCGCCACTTCGCGGTTGAAGAGGCGATCATGCGCGCCCACGGCTACCCGGATTTGGCGCGCCACGAAAGCGAGCATCGCGCGCTGATCGCGCACGCCAGCAATCTCGTTAACGCGCTGGACCCTGCGCGGCCGGCCCGCACGGCGCTCGCCTTCGCCTACCTGGTGGACTGGGCCGAAGCGCATATCCTGCAGGCTGACAAAGCGGCAGGCGCGTTCGTTGCCGCACGGACGCAACGCCCCGAGCCGGCGCTCGCCGATGGGTCTTCCGCCCTCCCCGAGCCCCCGCGATGAGCCGCGCCCTCTTGCGCGCGCCCCCGGGACGCGGTGCCGCGCCGAAGGACGCGCCACGCGCAGGAGCATCGCGCGCGCGTTTTGTATAGAATAGTGATTAGTGCCCAGGGAGGTGCCCCCACCTAACGACCATGCTCAATCAAGCCGTCCAGTTTCTGCTCGGAACCTTCATCAACCTGTTCGTGTTCGCAGTCTTGCTGCGCTTCTACATGCAGGTCATGCGCGCGCCCTTCCGCAATCCGTTTGCGCAGTTCATCGTGGCCCTCACCGACTTCGCGGTGCGGCCGCTGCGGAAGGTGATCCCCGGGCTATGGGGCCTCGATCTGTCCTGCCTCCTCCTCGCCCTGTTCGCCGAATTCTTGCTCATCGCGGCCGTGCAATGGCTCAATGGCTTTCCCTTCATGGTCGCCCCGGGCACCGCCTACTTGGGCTTTTTGCTGCTCACGGCGGCCAAGCTCCTGAAGCTCAGCCTGTATTTGCTCATCGCCGTGGTTTTCGCGCAAGCCGTCCTGAGCTGGGTCAACCCCTTCAATCCGCTGCAGCCCGTGCTCACCGCCTTGTCGCGGCCCTTCACGCGTTTCTTCCAGCGCGTCATCCCGCCCATTGCGAACGTCGACCTGTCGCCCCTGTTCGTCTTCATCGCGGCCGAATTGGTCCTGATGCTGCCGGTCACCTGGCTCGAGGTCCTGGCCTTCCGCCTGATCTAAAGTTCTCAAGGTCCCTGCCGATGTCAGCTTGCTGGTACAGCGTCCAGGCCGCGCCGGCCTGTCTCGTCCTCACCGTGCATGTTCAACCGAATGCCAAGCGGACCGAGGTGGCAGGCCTTCATGGCGACGCGCTCAAGGTTCGCGTCGCGGCGCCGGCCGTGGACGGGAAGGCCAACGCCGCGCTGCTGGCCTATCTTGCCGAGCTGTTCCGGGTGCCGGCGCGCCAGCTGCGGCTCAAGTCCGGCGACCATGGGCGGCACAAGGTCGTGGAAATCCGGGGAGCCCAGGATTTGCCCGCTGTCTTGCGGGCGCTTGCGCGGTAAGCCCCTTGCAAGGAGCGAAGCACGTGCAAGAAGAGCTGGCTCAGTTTGATCGGCGACGGCGGCGATGGGTCAAGAGCCTGGAGCGCTATGCCGCCTATTTGCGCGGGACAAGCGGCACCGACGCCGAAATGCTCAAGGTGCGCACCCTGATCTCCCGGCTCCAGCGGGAAACATTGCGCGTGGCCGTCGTAGGAGAGTGCGGGCGGGCCCGCAGTGCGCTCATCAACGCCCTGTTCTTTCATGAGTGCCCGGGCGGTTTCCTCCCGGTCGAAGCCGGCCGGGCGAGCCTGTGCCCGATCGAGATCTACCGCGCGCCCGAGGACGCCCCCGCGCTGTCGCTGCTGCCGATCGAGACGCGGGGGCGCGGCGAGTCGATCGAGGACTTCAAGCGCCTGCCGGTCGAATGGAGCACCATCGCGCTCGATTCGTGTTCTCCGCAGGCGCTCGCGGCCGCCTTGGACCAGACGCACCAGAGCCTGGCGCTCCCGCAGACGCAGGCGCAAGCGATCGGGCTGGGCGACGGCGGCGGCGCGCAGCCGACTGACGGGGAGCCGGCCGTCAGCGTCCCGGCTTGGCGCTATGCGCGGCTCAACTATCCGCACCCGCTGCTCGAAGCCGGGCTCGTCGTCATCGACACCCCCGGCTTGGATGCATTGCGCGCCGAACCGGAACTGATCCTGGGCACACTGACGGAGGCGGACGTGGTCTTGTTCGTGGCGGGGGCCAGCGGCACGGTGACGGATACCGAGCTCGACGCCTGGAACCGCCATATCCGCCCCCACGTGCGCAACCGCCTGGCGGTCCTCCACCCCACCGGCGACGCCCAGCCGGAACCGCGCCAGCTGGAAGAAAACGCCGCCCGCCTGGGGCTGCCGTTCGCGCAGGTCTTTCCGGTCTCGGCAGCGGGCGGCATCGAAAGGCTCCAAACCTACCTCGGCAGCCACGTGCTGCCCGCCAAGCGCGACTTCCTCGAGAAAACCCTGCGTACCCGCGCCGTCCCTCTGGTGAGCGCCGCCTTGCGCCTCGAGGCGGACGCCCTCAGGCAAGCCGCCAAGGAAGAGCGCGAGCTGCGGGCCTTGAGCGGGCAAAACCGCGAGGTGATGCGGGGGCTGCACGAACGAATCACGGCGGACCGGCAAAGCCTGGCGGCGACCGTGCAGGACTTCAATCAGACGCGCAACGCCCTGGCACGGGCGGGCCGCACCCTGCTCGGCAACCTGGGCCCGGAAGCCTTCGAGCCCATCGCCGCCGACAGCCGGGAGGCGCTCGCCGGCAGCTGGACGACGGCCGCGCTGGTGCGGGGGATGCGCACCCTCACGGAGGAACTGAGCCGCCAGTTCGACAAGACGCTGGTCTTGAGCCACCAGATCAGGCGGCTGGTCGACAACGCCTACGCCAACTTTTCGTCGCGGCACGGCTTCGCCCCGCCGCCCGCCCCGTCGCTCGATCTCGCCCCCCACCGCGACCGCCTGCGCGGGCTCGCCGCCCGCACGCGCGCCTTCGGCCGCGACCCGATCAACGTGATGACGGAGAAGCGCTTCCTGATCCGCAAATTCTATTCGACCCTGGTGGCGCGCGCGGAGGACAGCTACCGGCTCGCCTACGCCGAGGCCGACGGATGGCTTGCGCACGCACTCGAGCCGCTGCTGCGCGCGGTCAAGGAATACAAGGGCCACCTCGAGCGGCGCGCCGACAACCTGCGCAGGATCCAGGACAACCTCGGCACCTTGAAGCAGACCCAGGCGGCGGTGGCGGAACGGATCCAGGGCCTCCGGCAGACGGGCCTCGAACTGCAGGACATCCGGGCAGCACTTTCCGAGGCACCGGCGCGCGGCGCCCCGCATGCCGGCTAGATGAGGACGATGTCGTACTGCTCCTGCGTGTACTGGCTCTCCACCTGAAGCGAGACCGGGCGCCCGATGAAGTCCCCGAGCTGCGCGAGGCTTTGCGACTCCTCGTCAAGAAACAGGTCGATCACCGGCTGGGAAGCGAGAATACGGTACTCCCGCGCGTTGAACTGGCGCGCCTCCCGGACGATTTCGCGGAGGATCTCGTAGCACACCGTCTGGGCAGTCTTGACCTGGCCGCGCCCCTGGCAGGTCGGGCACGGCTCGCACAGGACATGGGCAAGGCTTTCGCGCGTGCGCTTGCGCGTCATCTCCACCAGCCCCAGCGCCGTGAATCCGTTCATGGTCATGCGCGTGCGGTCGCGCGAGAGCGCCTGGCTGAACTGCGCGAGCACCGCGTTGCGGTGCTCCTCGTTGTCCATGTCGATGAAATCCACGATGATGATGCCGCCCAGGTTGCGCAGCCGAAGCTGCCGTGCAATGGCCTGGGCCGCCTCGAGATTGGTCTTGAAGATGGTGTCGTCGAAGTTGCGCCCGCCCACGAAGGCGCCCGTATTGACGTCGATGGTCGTGAGCGCTTCCGTCTGGTCGATCACGAGATAGCCCCCCGACTTGAGGTCCACCTTGCGGGAGAGCGCCTTCTCGATTTCGTTCTCGATGGCGTAGAGATCGAACAGGGGCCGCTCCCCCGAGTAGTGCTCGAGGCGCGGTACCACGTTCATCATGAAGCTTTGGGAGAACGCCTGCAGCCGCTGATGGGTCTCGCGCGAATCGACCAGCACGCGCCCGGTGGCCTCGCTCACGAAGTCCCGCAGCACCCGCAGCGCCAGATCCAGGTCCTGGTAGAGCAGGCTCTTCGGGGGGAGGCTGCGGGCCCGCTCGGAAATGTCCTCCCATAGCCGCAACAGGTACTCGATGTCGGCGGCGATCTCCTTGTCCGCCGCGGATTCCGCCACGGTGCGGATGATGAAGCCGCCATGCTCGCCCGCCGGCAGCAGCCCCTGCAGGCGCCCGCGCAAGAGCTCGCGTTCCTGTTCGTCCTCGATGCGCTGCGAAATGCCGATATGGGTCTCCTGCGGCAGGTAGACGAGCAGGCGCCCGGCGATGCTGATCTGGGTGGACAGCCGCGCCCCCTTGGTGCCGATCGGATCCTTGACGACCTGCACCATGAGCGGCTGCCCCTCGAACAGCAGCCGCTCGATCGGGACGCCGGCGGCTTCCTCTTGGCGGCTCTCCCAGATGTCCGCCCGATGCAGGAAGGCGGCGCGCTCGAGCCCGATGTCCACGAACGCCGATTGCATCCCCGGCAGGACGCGCGCCACCTGACCCTGGTAGATGTTGCCCACCAGGCCGCGGGCCGAGGTCCGCTCGACGTGGAGCTCCTGCACGACGCCCAGCTGCATGACCGCGACGCGCGTCTCCTGCGGCGTCACGTTGATCAGAATTTCGTCACTCAAGATAGCTCCACACCCAATCGGGTCAAAAGCGCCGCGGTCTCGAAAAGCGGCAGTCCCACCACCCCGGAATAGCTGCCGGCAAGGCGGCGCACGAACACCGCCGCGCGACCCTGGACGGCATAGCCCCCGGCCTTGTCCAGGCTCTCGCCGGTCGCGACGTAGCGCCCAATCTCCGCCGGCGACAACGCCTTGAATTCGACCTCGGTCGCCGACAGGGCCGTCTCGACGCCCCCTTCGAAGACCACCGCCACCCCCGTCAAGACCCGATGAACCCGTCCGGACAGCTGTTTGAGCATGGCCGCCGCGGCAACCGCATCGGCGGGCTTGCCCAAGGTGATGCCGTCGATGGCAACCGCCGTATCGGCGCCGAGCACCGGCAAGGCGGGCAGGCCAAGCGCCGCCGCGCAGGTCCAGCCGGCCTGGGCCTTCTCGGCCGCAAGGCGCAGGACATACGCCGCCACGGCCTCGCCCGCCCGCACCGCTTCGTCGACCTCCTGCGGGCAGCCGGACGGCAGCCGCTGGAACCGGACGCCGATCTGCCGCAAGAGCTCTTGCCGGCGCGGACTGTTGGAGGCCAGGTAGAGGTCGGTATCGGGACCGGGTTCCATCGGCGGCGAACCCCCTTCATGCCCGATGATAGGGGTGATGGCGCACGATGGACAGCGCGCGGTAGAGCTGCTCGGCCAGCACCACGCGCGCCAGGCCATGCGGGAGCGTGAAGCGCGACAGGGACAGCTGCCGCTCGGCGCGATCCTTCAGGCTCGGGTGCAGGCCGTCGGGCCCGCCGATCAGAAACGCCACGTCCCGCCCACTTTGCATCCACTCCTCAAGCAGTTCGGCAAATCGGACGCTGTCCAGCTGGCCGCCCCGTTCGTCCAGCGCCACGACCCGGACGCCGGGCGAGAGCGCCGCCTCGATGCGTGCGCGCTCCGCCTCCAGCAGCCGGGACACGGGCTTGGCGCCCCGCGGTTCCGGCCGGATCTCGGTCAAGGCGAGGGGGGCTTCGCTCGGCATCCGCTTGGCATATTCGGCGAAAGCCGCCGAGACCCAGGCCGGCATCTTGTTGCCGACGGCGACGATGGAAAGCTTCATGCGCGCCTGCGCCAGGCGGCGTGCGGCATCCTCAGGTCTCGGCCGCGTCGTGCGAGCGGTCAAAGTCGAAGGGCGGTTGCCGGGACCGCGCCTGCGGCGCCGGGGCCCCGCCCCACAACTGCTCGAGGTTGTAGTATTCGCGCACGGCCGGCACCATGATGTGCACGACGAGGTCACCCAAGTCCACCAAAACCCATTCGCCGGCGTCAAGCCCCTCGATGCCGTGGACCGTGGCGCCTTGCGCCTTGGCCTTCTCCTGGACGTGGTTGGCAAGCGCACGGGTCTGCCGGGTGGAGTCGGCGCTGGCGATGACCATTTTGTCGAAAAGCGACGTCATGCGCGTGACGTCGAGGACGACGATGTCGTGCGCCTTGATGTCTTCCAGGGCCGAAACCACGGCCTTCTCGATCGCGTTGCGGCTCATCGTGCTCCCTGCATGCGTGCAAAATTCCTCTCAAGCCCCCGGCCTTGGGGTCTGCTCCGGCGGCCGGACGTACAGATGGTGGCACTGAATATAATCGAGAACGGCGTCCGGCAGCAAATAGCGCGCGCTGCGCCCCGCCTCGAGGGCGCTGCGGATCCGGCTCGCAGCAATATCCAGCGGCGTGATGGGATGGGTGTAGACGCCCCCGGCGGCCCTCGCCCGCAGCGCGGCGGGATCGCTCTCGCAACGGGCGCGCAGCGTCGTCTTCAAGGCCTCGGGCATGGTCTCCGTCCAGGCCCCTTCGGGGAAGCCCGGGCGGAAGGCGACCGCCACATGGGCCAGATCGAAGATCTCCTGCCAGCGATGCCACGTGGCGAGCCCGAGAAACGCATCGGCCCCCATCAGCAGGCACAGCGGCCGATCGGCGCCCAGCTCGGCGCGCAGGCCGGAGAGCGTGTCGACCGTGTAGCACGGGCCAGCCCGCTCGATCTCGCGCGGATCGGCGCAAAACAGGGGATTGGCGGCGATCGCCCGTTGCACCATGGCGAGCCGGTGCGGCGCGCTCGCCGCCGGCTGGGCGCGATGGGGCGGGATGCCTGCCGGGACGAGCCGCACCTCGCAAAGCCCGAGGCCCTCCGCCATCTCCTGGGCGAGGCGCAGGTGGCCGAAATGGACCGGGTCGAACGTCCCGCCCAGGATCCCCACCGCGCTCAAGGCCGACGCCTAACCCCGGACATGACCGTCGCCCAGCACGACGAACTTCTGCGAGGTCAGCCCTTCCAGCCCCACCGGCCCACGGGCGTGGATCTTGTCGGTCGAAATGCCGATTTCCGCGCCCAGGCCGTATTCGAATCCGTCCGCGAATCGCGTCGAGGCGTTGACCATCACCGAGCTCGAGTCGACCTCGCGCAGGAAGCGCCGCGCGCGGCCGAAGTCCTCGGTGACGATCGCATCGGTGTGCTGCGAGCCGTAGGCCGCGATATGGTCGATCGCCTCATCGAGCCCGGCGACCACCCGCACGCTCAGGATGGGCGCCAGATATTCGGTGGACCAGTCCTCCTCGGTCGCCGCCTTCATGTCCGGCACGAGGCGCCGCGCCGCATCGTCGCCGCGCAGCTCCACGCCCTTGGCGAAATAGATCCGCGCGAGTCGCGGCAGCACCTCGCCGGCGATGCGCCCGGCGACGAGCAGCGTCTCCATGGTATTGCAGGTCCCGTAGCGCTGGGTCTTGGCATTGTCGGCGATGCGCACCGCCTTCTCGAGATCCGCCCGGTCGTCGATATAGACGTGGCATACCCCGTGCAGATGCTTGATGACCGGGACCCGGGCCTCGGCGGAGATGTGCTCGATCAGGCCCTTGCCGCCGCGCGGCACGATCACGTCGACGTACTCCTTCATGCGCACCAGCTCGCCCACGGCCGCGCGGTCCGTGGTCTCGACCACCTGCACCGCCTGTTCCGGCAGCCCCGCCTCGACGAGGCCCCGGCGCACGCAGGCGGCGATGGCCTGATTGCTGTGGAAGGCCTCCGACCCCCCGCGCAGGATCGTGGCGTTGCCCGACTTGAGGCACAGCCCTGCGGCATCGGCGGTCACGTTGGGCCGCGACTCGTAGATGATGCCGACCACGCCCAGCGGCACGCGCATGCGGCCGACCTGAATCCCGGAGGGCCGGTAGTTGAGGTGGCTGATCTCCCCCACCGGGTCGGGCAACTCGGCGATCTGCAGGAGCCCGTCGGCCATGGCGGCCACGGTTTTCTCGTTCAGCGTCAGGCGGTCGATCATCGCCGCATCGAGCCCCTGGTGCCTGGCCGCGTCCACGTCCTGCCGGTTGGCTCCCAGCAGCGCGGCGGCGTCCTGCTTGAGCGCCTGCGCGATGACCGTGAGCGCACGGTTCTTCGCGCGCGTGTCCGCGGTCGCCAGCAGCCGCGATGCCTGGCGCGCCGCGCGCCCGATGCCCTGCATATACGCCTTCACGTCCTTTTCCGTGCCGTCCATGCGCATGTCCTCAATCCGCGATACCCTCATTCTAGGACGCCAAGGCGCGCCCGGGCACCGAGGCGACCCCCCGGGCCAGCGCGATCCCCAGCGCCAACAGTTCGTCCCACACCTCCCCGGGACGCAATCCCTTGATCATGAGATCGATGCGCGCGGCGTGGCACAAAGCCGCATGCATCGCCGCCGGAGACAGGCGGGCCGCCGCCTGCCTGACCGCCCCCGCGCGCGAGTCCCATACCCGCGCCCGCTTGAGCACGCCTTCCAGCGATTGCCCCTCGCGGCGCGCACGCGCGAGCTTGTAGTAAAGCCGCGCCTCCTGGGCCAGCACCCACAAGACCAGCGGCGCGGCCCCCGCATCGTCCTTGAGCACCGCGAGCATGCGCGCGAAGCGGCCGGCATCGCCCGTGGCCACCGCCTCCGCGAGCTTGAACGCGTCGAAGCGGGCCACGTCGACCACCGCCTCCCTCACCTCGTCGAAGGACAAGGCCCTCGGCGGATACAGCAAGGCGAGCTTCTTCAGCTCCTGATCGGCCGCCGCCAAGTGCCCCTCCACCTGATCGGCCAGGAATTCCAAGGCGTCCCGTCCGGCCTTCTGCCCTTGCGCCGCCAAGCGCCCTTCGATCCATGCCGGCAGGCGCGCACGCTCGACCGGCTGCACCTGCACCCAGACCCCCGTCTCCATCAGCGCCTGCGCCCAGGGCTGCGCCTGGGTCGCGCGATCGAGCCTGGGCAGCACGACGAGCGTCATCGTATCCGCGAAGGCCTGCGCACAATGCGCGACCAGGAGCCGCCCACCCTCGGCGCCCGGCTTTCCCGAGGGAATCCGCAATTCGATGAGCCGCAGCGACGCGAACAGCGACAGGCTCCTCGCCGACTCGCGAAGACGGCCCCAGGCGAACCCCCCCTCCGCGGTCAAGACCTCGCGCTCCGTGAAGCCCGCTCGGCGGGCGGCCCCCCGGATGCCGTCCACGGCCTCCTGGACGAGCAGCGGCTCATCGCCGCAGACCGTATACAGGCGGTTGAGCGAGCGCGCGAGGTGGGCGCCGAGGTTCTCGGCGCGAAGCTGCATCTAGCCTCCCTGCCCTGCGCGCAACCAGCGCACGCGGCGCAGGATCTGCCGCGCGGCATCGCGCTGCATGGCCTTATAAAGGCCGGCCTCCTCCGATTGCTTGGCGAGCACCTGTGAATCGTTGTAGGAGATATCCTGCGACAAGGCGACGCTCGAAGGCGCGATCACGAGGCGATGCTGCCGGTTCGCCAACTGGAAGGAGACCTGGTAGTGCAGCCGGTACTCGCTCACCCGGCCGCCGCCGCTCAAGGCGAGAATCTCCTCCCACTCCTTTTCCCCCAGGATGGTCAGCACCGCCTGCGCGCTCGCCGGCGAGGCCGCCAGCTCGGTGGCGCCGGCCACCTCGATCGCGCGCCTGAGCGCCGCCACGACCACGGTATTGGGATTGCCCTGGACATAGATCGAGCGGTAGGGCAGCCGGATCGCCTCCTGGCCGCGCAGATGAAAGCCGCAGCCGCCCAGCCAGAGGCTCAAGGCAGCCACGAGGAAGGATCGAAGCATGGTGCCGCTCCTTAATGTCAGCCGACGACGATGTTCACCAGGCGGCCGGGCACATGGATGACCTTGCGCACCGCCAGCCCTGCAGTGAATTTTTGCACCCCGGGGTGCGCCAGCGCCAATGCCTCGACGGCCCCGCGATCCGCCTGGGCCGACACGCGCAGGCTCCCCCGCAGCTTGCCATTGACCTGCAGGACGAGCTCCATCTCGTCTTCCACCAGGGCCGCCGCGTCCACGGCGGGCCAGCCGCGCGCCGCCAGCGACTCGCCGGGCGCGAGGCTGCGCCACAAGACGGTGCAGATGTGCGGCACGATGGGGAAGAGCATCAGGCACACCGCCTCCAGCGCCTCCTGGCGGACCGCGCGGGCGCGCGGCGTGCGGTCTTCCAGCCGGCCCAGCCGATTCATGAGCTCCATGACGGCGGCGATGGCGGTATTGAAGGTGTGCCGGCGCGCGAAGTCGTCGGTGACCTTCTGGATCGTCTGGTGGGTGCACAGCCTGAGCGCCTTGAGCTCCGCGGACAGCGCCGCGCCGTCGCAAGGCGCCGTCTCGCCCTCCGCCACGTGCTCATAGACGGCCCGCCACAGGCGCCGCAAGAAGCGGAAGGCGCCTTCCACGCCCGCGTCCGACCATTCGAGCGATTGCTCCGGGGGCGCCGCGAACATCATGAAAAGCCGCGCCGTGTCCGCCCCGTACTCCTCGATCAGGCGCTGCGGATCGACCCCGTTCTTCTTCGATTTGGACATCGTCCCGATGCCGCCGTACTCGACCGGCTGCCCGTCGGCGGTCGCGCGCACCCCGGCCACCCGGCCTTGGGCATCGCGCGTCATCTCGACTTCTTCCGGGGCATAGTAGGTGATCCCGCCCGCGGCCCCTTTGCGGAAGAAGATGTGGTTCAAGACCATGCCCTGCGTCAACAGCGCGCGGAAGGGCTCGGTCTGGCGCGTCAGTCCGAGATCGCGCATCACCTTGGTCCAGAAGCGCGAGTAGAGCAAATGCAAGATCGCGTGCTCGATGCCGCCGATGTACTGATCGACCGGCATCCAGTGGTCGGCGCGGCCGTCCACCATGGCGGGGGCGTCCGGGCACGCGTAGCGGAAGAAATACCAGGACGAATCGACGAACGTGTCCATCGTGTCGGTCTCGCGGCGCGCGGGAGCGCCGCAGCGCGGGCACGGGGTCTGCACGAATTCGGGCGAACGGGCCAGCGGATTGCCGGCGCCGTCGGGCACCAGGTCTTCCGGCAGCACCACCGGGAGACGCTCGTCGGGCACCGGGACCTGCCCGCAGCGTTCGCAATGGACGATGGGAATGGGCGTGCCCCAGTAGCGCTGGCGCGAGATGCCCCAGTCGCGCAGGCGGTAGGTCACCTTTTTCTCGCCCAGGCCTTGGGCGGCCAAGTCCGCGGCAATGGCCTCGACCGCCTCGTCGAACCCCAGCCCGTCATAGCGGCCGGAATTGATGAGCACCCCGTGCTCGGCATAGGCATCGGCCCAGGGCGCGGGGGTCGCATCGCCCGCGGAGGTGCGGATGACCGGCTTGATCGGCAGGCCGTACCGCCGGGCGAAGGCGAAGTCGCGTTCGTCATGGGCCGGCACCGCCATCACGGCGCCTTCCCCGTAGCCCATGAGGACGTAGTTCGCCACCCACAGGGGCAGGGGCTCGCCCGTAAGGGGATGGGTCACGGAAAGCCCGGTGGCGTGGCCTCGCTTCTCCTGCGTGGCGAGCGCCGCCTCGGTCACGCCGCCGTGCCGGCATTCCTCGATGAAGCGCGCCAGCTCGGGGTTCGATTCGGCGGCAAAGAGCGCCAGCGGATGCTCCGGGGCCACCGCCACATAGCTTGCCCCCATGAGCGTGTCGGCGCGCGTGGTGAACACCCACAGGGTGCCTCCGCCCGCGTGTCCATGCGGGAAGCCCACCCTGACCCCGAGGCTCTTCCCGATCCAGTTGCGCTGCATGGTCTTGACCTGCTCGGGCCACTCGGAGAGCCGGTCGAGGTCGGCCAGAAGCTCCTCGGCATAGCCGGTGATGTTGAGGTAGTACATGGGGATTTCGCGCTTTTCCACCGGCGCCCCGGTGCGCCAGCCGCGGCCATCGATCACCTGCTCGTTGGCGAGCACCGTCTGGTCGACCGGATCCCAGTTCACCACGCCGGTCTTCTGGTAGGCGATGCCCTTCTCCAGCATGCGCAGGAAGAGCCATTGGTTCCAGCGGTAGTACTCCGGGCGGCAGGTGGCGATCTCACGCCCCCAGTCGATGGCAAAGCCCAGCGATTTGAGCTGGCCTCGCATATAATCGATATTCTGATAGGTCCAGGCCGCAGGCGCCACGCCATTGGCGAGCGCCGCATTCTCGGCGGGCAGGCCGAAGGCGTCCCATCCCATGGGCTGCAGGACGTTGTAGCCCCGTTGCCGATGAAAGCGCGCCAGCACGTCCCCCAACGTGTAATTGCGCACGTGCCCCATGTGCAGCTTGCCCGACGGATAGGGGAACATCGACAGGCAGTAATACTTGGGCTTGGCGCGGTCTTCCACCGCCAGGTCGGCGCGGGTGGCCTCCCATTCTGTTCGGGCATCGGCCTCGACCTGGGCGGGCGAGTAGTGCGGCTGCATGGCCTGGCATCCTGGTGACGGTTATAAAGAGCACGATTATACCTTAGCGCCTCGCCGAAACGGGAGACCGAGCCGGCGGCGCGCCCGCGCGCGGGCCGTGACAAGCGGCCGGCGCACCGGCTATACTGGATCATTTTTTCGATATTATCCTTTGACTCAAATTGTAGGGAGATCCTGATGTCCAGAAAGCACCCCGTCATCGCCGTCACCGGCTCGTCAGGGGCCGGCACGACGACCGTCAAACGCGCCTTCGAGCACATTTTCCACCGCGAGAAGATCAATCCTGCCGTGGTGGAGGGCGACAGCTTCCACAGCCTCGACCGCAAGGGCATGAAGGAGGCCATCGTGGCGGCCGAGAAGGGGGGCACGCGCGCCCCCAGCCATTTCGGGCCCGAGGCCAACCATTTCGACAAGATCGAGCAGATGTTCCGCGCGTACGGCGAGACGGGCACCGCTTCGCGCCGCTACTACCTCCACAACGAAGACGAGGCGGCCCCCTACAAGCAGGAGCCGGGCACCTTCACGCCTTGGGCGCCGCTGCCCGCGGGCACCGACCTCCTGTTCTACGAAGGCCTGCACGGGGGCGTGGTGACCGACAAGGTCGATGTCGCCCAGCATGTCGACCTCCTGATCGGCGTCGTGCCGATCGTCAATCTCGAATGGATCCAGAAAATCCATCGCGACTGCGCGGAACGGGGCTACTCCGCCGAGGCCGTGACCGATACCATCCTGCGCCGCATGTACGACTATGTGCATTACGTCACGCCGCAGTTCTCCCGCTCGCATATCAACTTCCAGCGGGTGCCCACGGTGGACACCTCCAACCCCTTCATCGCGCGCGACATCCCGACGCCCGACGAGAGCTTCGTGGTGATTCGCTTCCATGATTCGAAGGCCGTGGACTTCCCCTATCTGCTCGCCATGATCCACGATTCCTTCATGTCGCGCCCGAACACCATCGTGGTCCCGGGCGGCAAGATGGGCTTCGCCATGGAAATCATCCTGACCCCCCTCATCCATGACATGATCCGCGCGAAGGCCAATGCGCGGTAACGTCCCGGCGGGCCGCCCGGTTCGCCGGGGCGGCCCGCTTCCGTCCTCCCGATGACGCCTGCCTACCTTGCGGGGCTCAACCCCGAGCAGCTCGCGGCCGTGACCGCGCCGCGAGGCTCCACCCTCATCCTGGCCGGGGCCGGCAGCGGCAAGACCCGCGTGCTGACCACCCGCATCGCGCACTTGATCCACACGGGACAGGCGCCCGCGCGCGCCATCCTGGCGGTGACCTTCACCAACAAGGCGGCCAAGGAGATGGCGACCCGGCTGCAGGCCATGACGCCGATCCGCATCGGCGGCATGTGGATCGGCACCTTCCACGGCCTGTGCCATCGGCTGCTGCGCGCCCATGCGCCCGAAGCCGGTTTGCCTGCGCTCTTTCAGATCATGGACGGCGCCGACCAGCTGGCAGCCATCAAGCGCCTGCTCAAGACCCTCGGCGTGGACGACGCGCGCTACCCCGCCAAGGAGGTCCAGCACTTCATCAACAGCGCCAAGGAAAGCGGCTTGCGCGCCGGCAGCGTCGATGGCGCGCAGCCCTTCGAGCGGCGGCTGGCCGAACTGTTCGCCGCCTACGATGAGCAATGCGCGCGGGAAGGCTTGGTCGATTTCCCCGAACTGCTGCTGCGCGCGCACGAACTCCTGACGCGAAACGAGATCCTGCGGGCCCACTATGCCGCCCGCTTCGCGCATATCCTGGTGGACGAATTCCAGGACACCAACCGGCTGCAGTACCAATGGCTCAGGCTCCTGGCGAGCGGCGGGGCGAGCGTGTTCGCCGTGGGGGACGACGACCAGTCCATCTACGCCTTCCGTGGCGCCTACACCGGCAACATGCGCGAGTTCCAACGCGATTTCAGCATTCAGGGAGTCATCAAGCTGGAACAGAATTACCGGTCCCAAGGCAACATCCTGGACGCGGCGAATGCGCTCATTCGCCACAACACGGGGCGCCTCGGCAAGGAACTGTGGACCGGTCGGGGGCCGGGC
Organism: Pseudomonadota bacterium; assembly: GCA_021788645.1. GTDB lineage: Bacteria > Pseudomonadota > Gammaproteobacteria > Burkholderiales > JAKAFK01 > JAKAFK01. The sequence continues at coordinate 37,091 of JAJYKK010000013.1, read as the reverse complement.
GCCCCGATCATCGTGCATGCCGCCTCGAGCGACCAGGACGAAGCCGCCTTCATCGCGCAGGCGGTGGCGGGCTTGGCCGCCGAGGGCGTGCCGTTGTCGGACATCGCCGTCTTGTACCGCTCGAACGCCCAGTCGCGCGCGCTCGAGCACGCCTTGTTCAACGCGGCCGTTCCCTACCGCGTCTATGGGGGACTGCGCTTCTTCGAACGGCAGGAGATCAAGCACGCGCTCGCCTATTTGCGGCTCATCGCCAATCCGCAGGACGACGGCGCACTGGAGCGCGTCATCAACTTCCCGCCGCGCGGGATCGGGGCGCGCACGCTGGCCCAGCTTGCCGACACCGCGCAACAGCACGGCATCGCCCTCTCGGAGGCCTTGACCCGGGGGCCGGGCACCGGGAAGGGCGGGGCCGCGCTCGCGCAATTCGCCCGCACCCTCGCCGAGATGCGCGCCGCCTGCCAGGCGGCCATGCTCCCCCAACAGGTCGAGCACGTGCTCAGGCTGAGCGGGCTGTCCGCACACTATGCCGCCAGCCGCTCGGAGGCCGACCGACTGGAAAATCTCGCCGAGCTGGTCAATGCGGCGGCCGCCTTCGTCGAGGAATACACCGCCACGACGGACCCCGCACTCCCCCCCGTCGGGCTGCCGCCGCTCACCGCCTTCTTGTCCCACGCCTCGCTGGAGGCGGGCGAGCATCAGGCGGAGGGCGCCGCGCAAGCCCTGTCGCTGTCCACCGCGCATGCGGCCAAGGGGCTCGAATTCCATACGGTGTTCCTGAGCGGGCTCGAGGAGGGGCTCTTCCCCCACGAGCATAGCCTCAACGACCGCGGGGGCGTGGAAGAGGAACGGCGCCTGCTCTACGTGGCCATCACCCGCGCCAAGGAGCGCCTGTTCCTGAGCTACGCGCAAAACCGCATGCTGCACGGGCAGGTGCGTTACGGCATCGCCTCGCGATTCCTGAGCGAATTGCCGGGCGAACTCCTCGCGCACGACGGACCGCGCAGGGGCGCCCCGGACCCTCGCGCCCCCCGCGAGCGCGCGCCGTCATCGCCCTGGCACGTCGGGCAAAACGTCGCGCACCCCAAGTTCGGGACCGGGATCATCATCGACTGCGAGGGAAGGGGGCCAGATGCGCGCGTGCAGGTCAACTTCGGCGCGGGTGGCGTGAAATGGCTGGTGCTGGAATACGCGAACCTCAGCCCGGCGTGACGCCGCGCACCGCCGCCGGATCGGACGACGGACGTTGGGGCACGCCGAAGACATCGCAATAGCCGGCGTAGAACGAACCGATCAGCACCGGGCCCAGCACCAGCAGGAGAATGCCCGTGATCATCGCCAGCACCGTGCATGCGAAGGAAATAACGCCATAGAGCAGGAAGGCCGGGATGTTGCGCACGCATCCGCGAAAGCTCAGCTTCATGGCGGTCAGCGCATCCTGCCCGTCGAACAGGACAAGGGCCGGCGCGAACCAGGTCGCCATCGCCAAGGGAATTTCCAGGAGCAGCAAGGTGGCCGCGGGCAGCAGGAGGCCGCGGACCAGGTCCGTCCAGCTCGCCGCACTGAGCCCTGCGAACAACGCGGCGCCGGTCTTCAAGGCCGTGAAGCGTTCGAGCGCGCCGCCGCCCATGAGGACAACCAGCTTGGAGATGACGATCATGCCGACCAGGTAGGCGCCGCCGACCGCCACGAGCTGCCCCCCGCCTTGCTGGAAGCCCGCCAGCAGATAGCGGGGCCGGAGCGTGGGCTCGCCTTGGGCCAAGGCCCAGCATCCCATCATGAATCCGGCGATGACCACGGGCGACAGGAGCTCCACCAGCAACGGGCCGACGAAGGGGATCAGGGTCGCAAGATAGGCCGCCACGACGCAGACGAAGAAGGAGGCGACCCAGACGAAGGGGCTTTTCCGGAACAGCCGGAACCCTTCCCGGATCCACAGCCAGCCGTCGACCGCGGCGACCTGCCTGGGGCTAAGGTCGCGCCTTAATTGCATACCATCTCTTCTTCATCCATTGGGGAGCACGCCTCGCCCGAACGGGGCGAGGAAAACCGCCGGGCCGGCTAGAAGCGCAACAGCACCCACTCGGGGACACTGGGCTGCGGGCCCAGCGTGTCCTCGCGCACGAAGATGCCATTGCCCTTCTCGTCGATGAGATAATAGGGCTTGCCATGCGCGGGCGTGACCTTCACCATGTACACGTGGCCATTGATGCTGTACTGCTCGACCCGCTTCTGGCCGCGCTTGATGATCGTGATGTGCGGTTTGAGCGCCTTGCCGCCCAGCTCCGGCGGCGGGGTCCCGCCCATCGGCACCTGCGGCGCGGCATCCTGCGCAACAGCCGTGCCGAAGCCAAGCCCAAGGAGGAAAACGAAGATCAGCGGCCGCATAGCATTCCCTGTCGGTGGACACAAGGCCATTTCGGCCCGGGCTATTGTAGCAGAAGGCGTTACAAGTTGAGCTGAATTTCGCGCTCCTCCACCGAGGGCTCGAAGCCGCGCGTCTCGTAGTGGTTGAAGATCGCGGCCACCACGGCCTGCGGCTCGTTGATGATCTTGATGAGATCGAGGTCCCGCTGGTCGATCATGCCCTGCTCGACCAAGGTGTTCTTGAACCAGCCGATGAGCCCTCCCCAGAACGGCTCATGGACCAGGATGATGGGAATCCTGCGCGTCTTGCCGGTCTGCACCAGGGTCAGGCATTCCATGATCTCGTCCATGGTGCCGAAGCCGCCGGGCATCACCACGTAGGCGCTGGCGAACTTCACGAACATGACCTTGCGCGCGAAGAAATGGCGGAAGGTCTGGCTGATGTCCTGGTAGGGATTGGCATGCTGCTCGTGCGGCAGCTGGATATTGAGCCCGATGCTGGGCGACCTGCCGAAATAGGCGCCCTTGTTGGCGGCCTCCATGATGCCCGGCCCGCCGCCGGAAATCACGCTGAAGCCGGCGTCGGAGAGCTGGCGTGCGATCTGCTCGGTCAGCATGTAATAGGGATGGTCCGCGGGCGTGCGGGCGCTGCCGAAGATGCTGACCGCGGGCTGGATGGCGTTGAGGCGCTCCGTCGCCTCGACGAATTCTGCCATAATCTCGAACACGCGCCAGGACTCGCGCGCCGAGTAGGTGGATCGGGCGATCGCATTCGGGTCGACGAGCTTGGGCAATTTCTCAAAAGCACTCATTGTTTGGAAACCTGACTGGATGGACGACAAACCTCGCAGCCCCGCGCGCGAGAACGCGCCGGATGCCCCGGAAGGCGCCCGCCCCAGACGGCTCTTGCTGGTCGACGGGTCTTCCTACCTCTACCGGGCCTTCCACGCGCTTCCCGATCTGCGCACGCGCCGCAACGAGCCGACCGGGGCGATCTACGGGGTCCTCAACATGCTGCGCCGGCTTACCCGGGATTATAGCGCCGATTACCGGGCCTGCGTATTCGACGCCCGGGGCAAGACCTTCCGCGACGACTTGTACCCCCCCTACAAGGCCCACCGGCCGCCCATGCCGGAGGCGCTGGCCGCCCAGATCGAGCCGCTGAAAGCCGCGATCTCGGCGCTGGGCTGGCCCGTGCTGGCGGTCGAGGGCGTCGAGGCCGACGACGTGATCGGGACGCTCGCCCGGGCGGCGGAGCGCGCCGGGGTCGCCACCGTCGTGTCGACCGGCGACAAGGATCTGGCCCAGCTCGTGGGACCGGCCACCCGGCTCGTGAACACGATGTCCAACGAAGCGCTCGATGAAGCAGGCGTGGCGGCGAAGTTCGGCGTCGCGCCCGGGCGCATCGTCGATTATCTGGCGCTCGTGGGCGATGCCGCCGACAACGTGCCTGGTGTCGAGAAGGTCGGTCCGAAAACCGCCGCCAAGCTCCTCGCGACCTACCAGAGCCTCGACAATCTCGTCGCCCACGCGCACGAGATCTCCGGCGCGGTCGGCCAGAACCTGCGTCGGGCGGCCGCCTTCCTGCCCCTCGCGCGCCTCCTCCTGACCGTGAAAACAGACGTCGATCTGGCGGTGGGCCTCGAGGACCTGGTCCCGCGGCCGGTCGACCGCGACACCCTCCTGCCCCTGTTCGAGCGGTTCGAGTTCGAGAACTGGGCACGGGAAATCGGCGGCGCGGCGAGCGACGGTCTCGCGAACCCGCCGGCGCTTGCCCGCGCCTATGCCGCCATCCTGGACGAGGCCGGTCTGGGCGCCTTGCGCGCGCGCCTCGCGGCCGCGCCGCTGGTGTCGCTCGACACCGAAACCACGGGGCTCGACCCCATGAACGCCCGCCTGGTCGGCCTCTCCTTCGCGGTCGAACCGGATTCGGCGTTCTACATCCCGGTCGGCCACCGTTACGCGGGCGCGCCGGTCCAGCTGCCGCTCGACCGGGTGCTCGCCGAACTCAAGCCCTGCCTGGAAGACCCGAGCCTCCCCAAGGTGGGCCACAACATCAGGTTCGACGCCCACATTCTCGCCAACCACGGGATCCGCCTGGCCGGCGTGCGTCACGATACGCTGCTCGAATCCTATGTGCTCGAATCCCACCGCCAGCACGACCTGGACGCGCTGGCGCTGCGCCACCTGGGGCTGAGGACCACCGCCTATGCCGACGTCACCGGAAAGGGCGCGAACAGCATCGGCTTCGACCAGGTGGCCATCGATACCGCCACCCAGTATGCCGCCGAGGATGCGGACGTCACGCTCAAGCTGCATCAGGCGTTGTTTCCCCGGATCCGCGAGACGCCCCCGCTGGATTTCATCTACCAGCACATCGAAGTGCCCTTGGCGACGGTGCTGCTCACCATGGAGCGCAATGGCGTGCTGGTCGACGCCGCGCGCCTGCGCGCGCAGGCCCACGAACTCGGACTCAAGATCAACGCCCTGGAGCAGGACTGCTACCGGCTGGTGGGCCATCCGTGCAACCTCAATTCGCCCAAGCAGCTGCAGGAAATCCTGTTTACCCGGATGGGGCTCCCGGTGCTCAAGAAGACGCCCGGCGGCGCCGCCTCCACCGACGAGGAGGTGCTCGCGCAACTCGCCCTCGATTACCCCTTCCCGAAGCGCCTGCTCGAGTATCGCGCGCTCGCCAAGCTCAAGTCCACTTATCTCGACCGGCTTCCGACCATGGTCGACCCGTCGACCGGCCGCATCCATACCCACTACAGCCAGTCGACGGCGGTCACCGGCCGGCTCGCCAGTTCGGACCCCAATCTCCAGAACATCCCGGCGAGAACCCCCGAGGGCCGCCGCATCCGGGAAGCCTTCATCGCGCCGCCGGGACACCACCTGGTGTCGGCGGACTATTCCCAGATCGAGCTGCGCATCATGGCCCATCTGTCGCAAGACCCCGGGCTCACCCGCGCCTTTGCCGAAAACCAGGACGTCCACCGCGCCACGGCCGCGGAGATCTTCGGCATCGCGCCGGAGGCCGTGGGCCCGGAGCAGCGGCGCGTCGCCAAAGTGATCAACTTCGGCCTCATCTACGGCATGTCGGCGTTCGGCCTCGCTTCGCAGCTCGGGCTCGAGCGCGCGGCGGCGCAGCAGTACATCGACCGCTATTTCGCGCGTTACCCCGGCGTGGCGGCCTACATGCAGCAAACGCGTGAGGCGGCGCGCGCCCGGGGTTACGTGGAGACCGTGTTCGGGCGCAGGCTCTGGCTGCCCGAAATCAACGGCGGCAGCGGGCCCCGCCGCCAGGCGGCCGAGCGCGCGGCCATCAACGGCCCGATGCAGGGCACGGCCGCCGACCTGATCAAGCTCGCCATGATCAGCGTGCAGGACTGGCTGGAGCGGGAGAAGGCCGCGAGCCGCCTCATCCTGCAGGTGCACGACGAACTCGTGCTCGAGGTCCCCGACGAGGAGCTGGACGGCGTCAAGGAACGCCTGCCCGCCCTCATGTGCGGGGTGGCCGCCCTCGCGGTGCCGCTTCTCGCCGAAGTGGGGGTGGGGCCCAACTGGGAAAGCGCTCATTAATCCTTGCCGGCAAGGGGGTGGCTCCGCACGGTTGCGCGCGCGCCGCGAGTTAATATAGGATAGGCGACATGCACATCCGCTTACCGGCAGAAGGTCTTTTTCTCCTGCCGGAGAGACACCCGATAAAGGTTACTTCGTTCGAAAGGCGAAGGCGCAAAGTCCCGGTCTAAAGGCGCGAGCCCATGACGGCGGGATTGCCCGGTGAAGCGTGGCGGCACTCCATTTCTTGCCAGGCGACCCGTTATGAAGAATGCCCGCACCGAGCCGCTCCCGCCCGCCCGCGCCGGACTGCTTCCCTGCCCCATCCCGCCTCCGCAGCGACCGCGATAGCGACACGCATCCGCCCTTCCATCACCGGGGACAGAACAAGCCCATGAAAATCAACCTTCCAGTGACGCAGAACGAAAGGCCCTATCCCAAGGGGCGATACCTGGTCTCGAAGACCGACCTCAAGGGCATCATCACCTATGCCAACGACACCTTCATCGAACTCGCGGAGTTCTCGCGCGAGGAGCTGATCGGCAAGAACCACAACATCATCCGCCACCCGGACATGCCCGCGGCGGCGTTCCAGAACCTGTGGGACACCATCAAGGCGGGCCATCCGTGGCGCGGCATCGTCAAGAACCGGGCGAAAAGCGGCGACCATTACTGGGTCGCGGCGCTGGTCGTCCCGGTGCGCCAGGACAACCGGACGATCGGCTACCTGTCGGTGCGCTCGGAACCGTCGCGAGAGAGCATCAGGGAGGCCGAAGCGCTCTATGCCCGCCTCAGCGCCGGGCATGCCCTGCCGACGCCCTCGCGCTTCAGCTGGCGCGGACTGTCCATCCGCGCGCGGATGTTCGCGGTGCTCTCCGCGCTGTATATCGGCATGGGGTTCGCCCTGGCGGCGAGCAAACCCGCCTTGCAGCTCTCCTGGAGCGAGATCGGGCAACTCGGCGCCTTTGCCTTCTCCTGGATCTCCGTCACCTTCGCGGCGTTCTTCCTTCTGGCGCGCACGGTCATGGGCAAGCTCGATGTCGCCTTGGGCCACCTCGACCGCATCGCCCAAGGCATCCTGACCGACGACATCGACATCGGCGGCCGCAACGAAGAGGGCCGGCTGTTGAACGGCCTGGCGGCGATGCAGGCCAACCTCACGGTCATGCTGGACGAGATCAAGGAAGCGGCCCGGGCGATCGACCGGCAGTGCGCCGTGCTCGAGGGCGAGATGAAAAGCGTGGTCGAGCAATCGCACGAGCAGCGGGGCCGCGTGCAATCGGTCGCCGCCGCCACCGAGGAGTTCAGCGCGTCGATCGGCGAAGTCGCGGAAGGGGCCGGCGCGGCCGCGTTGTCCGCCACGCAGTCGCAAAAGCGGGTGGAGGACAGCAATGCCAGCATGACGCGAAGCCAGGACGCGACGGCTCGCGTGGTGGAAGCCGTGCAGGCCTCAAGCGCGACCATCGGCAAGCTCAACCAGTCGATCGAGAAAATCGGCACCATCACCCAGTCCATCAAGGACATCGCCGATCAGACCAACCTCCTGGCGCTCAACGCGGCCATCGAGGCGGCCCGCGCCGGCGAACTCGGCCGCGGCTTCGCGGTCGTTGCCGACGAGGTCCGCAAGCTCGCCGAGCGGACCACGCTGAGCACCGGCGACATCTCGGCGCGCGTCGCGGAAATCCAGAGCGTCACCGGGCAGACGGTGGCCGCCATGGCGCAAGCCATGCACGAGGTCGAGTCGGGAACGGCCCTGATGAAGGAGTCCCTGGCCGACCTCGACCTCATCACCGAGGCCAGCGTCGATGTGGCGAGCAAGGCGCAGGGGATCGCCGATGCGGCGGCGGCGCAGGCCGCGGCAAGCCACCAGGTGGCCGCCAATATGGAACAAGTCTCGACGCTGATCGACCGGAACACCGAATCCGCGCAGGAGGCATGGCGCGAAACGGAAAGGCTTGCGGCGACCGCCGGGGGCCTGAAGCGCCTCGTGGATCAATTCAAGCTGGCGCGCACGCCGCATTAGCGGGGCGGCCGGCCAAGACGGAGAAAGCATGTTTTCGACCCAATGGAAGCAAAAAGCCCTCGCCTACGAAGGGCGCACCCGCGAACTGGAGGCCCGGGTTGCGGCGCTGGAGGCCGGTCTTGCGACGGAGCGGCAAGACAAGCTCGCCGCCCTCGCGGCGGCGGCCGACGCGCGGCAGGACGTCGACCACTGTCGCCGCCTGTATCAGACCCTCGGGGTCTTCTCCGCGTCCTTGCTGGAAATACAGCGCTCGCAGGCGGCCCTGGCGGAATCCATGCAAGCCGAAAAGCAGCACGCGATGGAAGCCGCGGCGGCCAGCGGTACGAGCCAGACGGCGATGGAGCAGCTCTCGCGGAGCATGGAATCGATGTCGGCCGATTCCTCCGAGATGGCGGACAAGGTCGGCCAGTTGAGCGCACAGGCGGAACAAATCGGCGGCATCGTCCGGCTCATCAAGGAAATCGCAGACCAGACCAACCTGCTCGCGCTCAATGCCGCCATCGAGGCGGCCCGCGCGGGCGAGATGGGCCGCGGCTTCGCCGTGGTCGCCGACGAGGTCCGCAAGCTTGCCGAGCGCACCGGCAAGGCCACCGCCGAGATTTCCCACCTCGTCACGACCATCCAGGGTCTTACCGAGCAGACCCGCACCCACATGAACGACTGGGCGGAGAACACCGAAGGCTTCAGCCGCAAGGGCCACGAGACGACCTCCCACATGACGCGGGTGCTTCAGCTGGCGGAGGGCATGGAAGGCGTGATCGCCGCCTCCGCCCTGCGCAGCTTCGTGGAGGTGGCCAAGATCGATCATCTGGTGTACAAGCTGGAGATCTACAAGGTCTTCATGGGGCTGTCACACAAGGCGGACGGCGACTTCGCGAACCACCAGCGCTGCCGGCTCGGCAAGTGGTACTACGAAGGCGACGGGCGCGACTGCTTCTCCGCGCTGCCGGGCTACCGCGAGATGGAAGACCCGCACAAGGTCTTTCACGACAGCGGCATGGCCTCCCTGCATCACTTCCGGGCGGGCCGTCCGGACGAAGCGTTCGAAGCCATCGGCCGCATGGAGACGGCCAGCCAGCAGGTGCTCGAGAGCCTCGACCGCATCGCCGAGAGCGGGGAAAGAAACAACACGCTGCTGTGCCCCTCCCGATGACCGGCGGCGGATGACGGCCCGCCACGGCCCTTTTCGCGCGCACCCACGACGCCCCTGGCACGACCACCCCACCCGAGGCGCGCCCCCCGGAGACCTGCGGGGTGGCCTTTCGCTGCGCACCGGATTCGGTATAGAATCTAGCGCTCTTCCCGAACAAGAATCGCCATGCGCATCGGCCCGTATCGCCTGCAGAACAAGCTCATCCTCGCGCCGATGGCGGGCGTCACGGACCGCCCCTTTCGCACCCTGTGCCGCGAATTCGGGGCCGATCTGGCGATCTCGGAGATGGTCTCATCCGATGCGCGCCTGCGCGCCACGCCGAAATCCCGGCGGCGCGGGGACCATATCGGGGAAACCGCGCCGATCGCGGTCCAGATCGTCGGCGCCGATCCGCTGATGCTGGCCCGCGCCGCCCGCTACCACGTGGATCAAGGCGCGCAGATCATCGACATCAACATGGGATGTCCCGCCAAGAAGGTCTGCCGGACGCTGGCGGGCTCGGCGCTGCTGAAGGACGAGCGGCTCGTGGCACGCCTCCTGGACGCCGTGGTCAAGGCCGTGGACGTGCCCGTGACGCTCAAGACGCGCACCGGATGGGACACCGGGCACCGGAACGCCCTGACCATCCTGCGCATCGCGGAAGACGCAGGCATCCAGGCCCTCGCGCTGCACGGGCGCACGCGCGCCTGCGGCTATGGGACGCCGGCGGAGTACGACACGATCGCGGCGGTCAAGGCGCAGGCGCGCATTCCGATCATCGCCAACGGAGACATCACCAGCGCGGCCGTCGCCCGCCGGGTCCTCGCGCACACCGGCGTCGACGCCCTCATGATCGGACGGGCGGCCCTGGGACGGCCCTGGATCTTCCGCGAACTGTCGCCGGCGCTCGGCCACGGGGATCCTGCGGGCGCACCGGACGCGGCGGAAATCTATCGGGTCATCCGCCGCCACGTGGCCGCTTTGCATGACTTCTACGGCGAGGCCCTGGGGGTGCGAATCGCGCGCAAGCATCTGGCATGGTACGGCCGTGCGCTCGGGTGCGAAGAAGCCGTCCGAACCGCCGTCAACGCACACACGGACGCCCGCGACCAATGGACGGCCTTCGATGCCTGCTTCGCGGATGTTTGCCTACCGCCGCCCCTGGCGGCTTGAGCGGTGACACAATGGTCAACAAGGAAAGCGAAATCGCGCGCTGCGTTCGGCAGGCCATGGCCGAATACTTCAAGGACCTCGACGGCGAGCAGCCCCGCGCCATCTACGAGATGGTGATCGGCTGCGTGGACAAGCCGCTCATCGAATTCGTCCTCGAATATGCGCAGGGAAACCAGGCGAAGGCGGCAGGCATCCTGGGCGTGAGCCGCAACACCTTGCGCAAGAAAATGCTGCAGTATGGCATCAAGTGAGCGCCGGGCCTTCCATCCGGCGCCCGACTCCGCCCGACCGGGCTTCATGCGTGTTAGAGAATCGATAGACTTATGACTCCCATCCGACGTGCCCTCATCAGCGTTTCCGACAAGACCGGCCTGGCCGAATTCGGCCGCGGCCTCGCCAGCCACGGCGTCGAAATCCTCTCCACGGGGGGCACGGCCAAGCTGTTGCAGGAGGCGGGGGTCACGGTGACCGAGGTGTCGGACTATACCGGCTTCCGGGAAATGCTCGACGGTCGGGTCAAGACCCTGCACCCCAAGATCCACGCCGGCATCCTGGCCCGCCGCGATTGCGCCGAGCACGTCGCGGCGATGGCGCAGATGGACTTTCCCTACATCGACCTCGTGGTGGTCAACCTCTATCCTTTCGAGGCGACCGTGGCCAAAGCCGGCTGCACGCTGACCGACGCGATCGAGAACATCGACATCGGGGGCCCCACCATGGTCCGCGCGGCCGCCAAGAACCATGACCGCGTCGCGGTGATCACCGAGCCCGCCGACTATTCCCTCGTCCTCGAGGCGCTCGCGCACGCGGGGGGAGATCTCGGCGCCGCCACCCGGCTTGACCTCGCCAAGAAGGCCTTCGCCCACACGGCAGCCTACGACGGGGCGATCGCCAATTATCTGACGAGCCTCGACCAAGCGGGCAAGCCGTCGCGCTTCCCCGAGGCCTTGACCTTGCAGTTCCGCAAGGGCCAGGATCTGCGCTACGGCGAGAATCCGCACCAGCAAGGGGCCTTCTACCGGGAAACGAACGGCGCCTCGGGGTCGATTGCCGCGTTCACCCAACTGCAGGGCAAGGAGCTGTCCTACAACAACATCGCCGATGCCGATGCCGCATGGGAGTGCGTCAAGACCTTCGCCGCGCCCGCCTGCGTCATCGTGAAGCACGCGAACCCCTGCGGGGTGGCCACCGCGCACGGGCTGCTGGACGCCTATCAGCGCGCCTTTGCCACCGATCCGACCTCGGCGTTCGGCGGGATCATCGCCTTCAACCGGGAGATCGACGCCCCCGCCGCCCGGGCCGTCGTCGGCCAGTTCGTCGAAGTGGTGATGGCGCCGGCGGTATCGGCCGAGGCGGCGCAGGTGTTCGCCGCCAAGCCCAACGTGCGCGTTCTCGCCATCCCTTTGGGCGAGGGCGCGAACGCCTGGGACTTCAAGCGGGTGGGCGGCGGCCTGCTGGTGCAAAGCCCCGACCTGCGCAACGTCGGCCCCGCCGAATTGCGCGTCGTGACGCGCCTCGCGCCCAGCGCCGAGCAGCTCGAGGACCTGCTGTTCGCTTGGCGCGTGGCCAAGTTCGTCAAGTCCAACGCCATCGTCTTTGCCGGCGGCGGCCGCACGCTGGGCGTGGGCGCAGGCCAGATGAGCCGCGTCGACAGCACCCGCATCGCCTCCATCAAGGCGCAGAACGCGGGACTCGACCTGGCGGGCGCCGTCGTGGCGTCGGACGCCTTCTTCCCCTTCCGCGACAATGTCGACGTGTTGGCCGCGGCCGGCGCCAAGGCGGTCATCCAGCCGGGCGGGAGCCTGCGCGACGACGAGGTCATCGCCGCCGCCGAGGAGCGGGGCATCGCCATGGTCTTCACCGGGGTCCGGCATTTCCGGCATTGACCCCGGGCGCGCACGGCATGCCTTGCTTCCGCGCGCGCTCGGCGCCTTGCCCTGAGCCTTTGGGCGCGGCGGGCACCCGGCGCGCGACGCGGAAGAAGACAGATCCCGGGGCGGGCACCGCCCGGAAGGGGCGAGTGCCCCCCCCTTGTCATTGGGCCTGGCCGGCGGCCTGGCCCGGGAGATTCTGAGTCTATGAAAATACTCGTCATCGGCGGCGGAGGCCGGGAACACGCCCTCGCCTGGAAGCTGCTTCAATCGCCCAAGGTCTCCAAGATCTTCGTCGCGCCCGGCAACGGCGGCACCGCCCTCGAGCCCGGCCTGCAAAACCTCGACCTGCGCGAGATTTCGGAACTCGTGCGCTTTGCCGTGCAAGAGCCGATCGCCCTCACGGTGGTCGGACCCGAGGCGCCCCTCTCGCAAGGGGTGGTCGACGCCTTCCGCGCCGCCGGCCTGCGCATCTTCGGCCCCTCGCAGCGCGCCGCGCGCCTCGAGAGTTCGAAGGACTTCGCGAAGTCGTTCATGGTGCGCCATGGCATCCCGACCGCCGCCTACGGGACCTTCACCGACGCCGCCCAGGCACGCGCCTACATCGCCGCGCACGGCGCCCCGATCGTCGTCAAGGCGGATGGTCTCGCCGCCGGCAAGGGGGTGGTGGTGGCGCAGAGCGTGGAAGAGGCCTGCGCGGCCGTCGACGGCATGCTGCTCGCCAACGCGATGGGGGACGCGGGCGCCCGTGTCGTCATCGAGGAATGCCTCGAAGGCGAGGAGGCGAGCTTCATCGTCATGTCCGACGGCAAGCACGTGGTGCCGCTCGCCACTTCGCAGGACCACAAGCGCCTGCGCGACGGGGATGCCGGGCCCAACACCGGCGGCATGGGCGCCTATTCCCCTGCGCCGGTCGTCACGCCGGCGATCCACGCCCGCATCATGCGCGAGGTGATCATGCCTGCCGTCTCGGGAATGATCCAGGACGGCGAACCCTATACCGGCTTCCTCTATGCCGGCCTGATGATTCGGCCCGACGGACAGCTCAAGGTATTGGAATTCAATTGCCGGCTGGGCGACCCCGAGACCCAGCCCATCATGTTGCGGCTGAAAAGCGACCTCGTCGCCCTGGTCGAGCACGCCGTGGCGGGCACCCTCGACCAGGTCGCCCCCGAATGGGACCGGCGCGCCGCCCTGGGCGTCGTCCTGGCGGCCGACGGCTATCCCGAGGCCCCGCGCAAGGGCGATGCGATCCACGGGCTCCCGCCGGCGGGCAGCGATTACCGCGTGTTCCATGCCGGCACAAGGCTCGACGGCGGTTCGGTCGTGACGGACGGCGGCCGCGTGCTGTGCGTCACCGCGCTGGGCGAGAACGTCCGGATGGCGCAGCGCCGGGCCTACGAGATCGCCCGCCTGATCAGCTTCCAGGGATGCCAGATGCGGCACGATATCGGAAGCCGCGCGATCAACAACAAGCATTGAGAGGGAGTGTACGATGAGTTTTGTGGCCATTCTGATGGGATCCGATTCCGATTTGCCGACGATGCAGGCAAGCCTCGACACCCTGACCGCGCTGGGCGTTTCGTGGGAGGTGCGCATCGCCTCGGCCCACCGCACCCCCGAGCGCACGGTCGAATATGTCCGCTCGGCGGAGGCGCGCGGCTGCAAGGTCTTCATCGCGGCCGCGGGCCTCGCGGCGCACCTGGCTGGGGCAGTGGCCGCCAACACGCTGCGCCCGGTGATCGGGGTGCCGATGGCGGGCGGGCCGCTGAATGGCTTCGACTCGCTGCTCTCGACGGTGCAGATGCCCGGCGGCGTGCCGGTGGCCAGTGTCGCGGTGGGCAAGGCGGGCGCCAAGAACGCCGCCTATCTCGCGGCCCAGATCCTGGCCGTCGAGGACGCCGGGCTTTTCCAACGCCTGAAGGACGAACGCGCCGAGAACGCCCGGGCCATCATCGCCAAGGACGAGGCATTGCAGGCGAGACTGAAGAATGGGGCCGAGCCGCACTAAAGCCGGCGCGGCGCCTCGCCCGAGGCCCAGGCCATTGCGTCCCTCGGCGGCGCGCATCCGGGCGCAGCTCGCGCGGGGGGGCCTCATCGCCTATGCCACCGAGTCGTGCTTCGGCCTGGGCTGCGGCCCGCGCAACGCACGCGCGGTCGAGAAGCTGCTTCGGCTCAAAGGGCGCCCCCGCCACAAGGGCCTGATCCTCGCCGCCCATGCGTTCGCCCGGCTGGCACCCTTCGTGCGCGCCCCCAGCGAACGCGCGCGGGCAGTCATGAGCGCCGTCTGGCCGGGACCCACGACCCTCCTTCTGCCTTCGGCGAGCCACACGCCGCGCTGGCTGACCGGCCGCCACGCGACGCTCGCCGTGCGGGTGAGCGCCCACCCCGACACGGCCCATCTCGCGCGCGCCCTGGGCCAGGCGATCGTGTCCACGAGCGCCAATCCGGCGGGACGCAGGCCCGCCCGGACGGCGGCGGGAGTACGCCGGATGTTCGGGGATCGGGTGCTTGTCATCCGCGGGCGCATTGGACGGCGCACGCGCCCGTCCACCATCCTCGACCCGGAGACCGGCCGCATCATCCGCCCCTAGGCGGTGCACGCCGGTGGCCCGATCGCAAGGCATGAGGAACGGGCGCTGCCGGCGCGCCCGGTGGTATCATGCGGTTACCGTTTGTTCATGTGCCGCGCGCCGCCAGACGCGGCGACCCTCATCATGCGAAACCTTCCGAACCTCATCACGCTCGCGCGCCTATGCATCGCGCCGCTCGAAGTCGGTGTCCTGCTGCAGGGCCGCTATGGGGCCGCCGCGGCACTCTTTCTCGCGGCGGCCGTGAGCGACGCCCTGGACGGCTTTCTCGCGCGCCGCTTCCGCTGGTTCACGCGATTGGGGGCGGTGCTGGACCCGGTCGCCGACAAAGTCGTGCTCCTCGCCACCCTGATGACGACGACCTGGCTTGGGCTCGTGCCGGACTGGGTGGCCAGCGCGCTGATTGGACGCGATGCGCTGATTATCGGGGGTGCGGCCGCCTATCGCTGGCTCTTCGGGGAAGTGGACATCGCCCCGAGCCGGCTGGGCAAGGCCCACGTCTTCCTCGAGTTCGCGCTGCTGATCCTCGTCATGGCCCAGGCGGCGGGCTTTGTCGGCGGCGGGCACTGGCTGCATGGGCTGTTCGACCTGGTGTTCGCGTCGGCCGCCCTGTCGGGATGTCATTACGTGTGGACGTGGTCCCATAAGGCCCGGCGGGCGGCGGCGGCGAGCGCCTCGTGAGGTTTTGGCTCACGGGCAAGGCGCGGTGCACCGCTCGTCGAGCACCTCCAGGAGGGCGTCCAGCGCGCGGATCGGCGCCTGGCAGGTGGCGCCATGGCAGACCCAGGCGGTGGGCTGCGCACCGGCGGGCTTGTCGAGGCTGGGGGGCACATTCGGGCACTCGCCCGCGAACGAGAGAACCATCACGTCCGGGCAATAGCGTGCCGACAAGGCCCGCATCCACTCGCCGCGCGATGTCCCGTCTGCGCGCACGATGACCAGGCTGGGGGGCGCGAGCCATTCCTCCAGCGCCCCGATGAGGCTGGCAAAGCCCTCCGGCGCCTCGCGCATCGCCGGATAATAGTGGGCAAGCGCGCGGCTTGCCGCGGCCGCATACGCAGGCTCACCGGCCAGATGCGCGAACCGATTGAGGGCACGGACGGCGACCCCGTTGCCGGAGGGCGTGGCTTGATCGTGCGCTGGCTTGGGCCGGTGAATGAGACGCTCGTGGTCATGGCTCGTGAAAAAGAATCCCCCCGCGCCGGCCGCCTCGAAGCGGGAAAGCAGCGCCTGGGCAAGCGCCGTCGCAAACGCGAAGTCGTCGGCCCGAAACTCGGCCTGCATCAGTTCCAACAAGGCCTCCAGCAGGAAGGCATGGTCGTCCAGATAGGCGTTCAAATGGGCACGGCCGTCGGCATACACCGCGCGCAGACGACCCTGCACCCACAGATGTCGGGCGATGAAGTCCATCGCCGCCCTGCTCGAGGCCACCCACTCGGGCCGTCCGAAGATCCGGCCTGCCCGCGCCATCCCCTTGATCATCAGGGCATTCCAGCCCACCAGGACCTTCTCGTCACGGCCCGGGCCAACGCGCTTCGTGCGGACCCCATAAAGCTTGCCGCGGGCCGCCGCAAGCCGTGCCTCGACCGCTTCCGGGGAAATGCCCAGTTCCCGGGCGATGCCCGGCACATCCCGCCGGTGGGCGAGATGCCAATGCCGCCCCTCGACGTTGGGGGACGCGTCGAACCCGTAGCGCAGGCGCGCGCTTGCCCATTCCTCGGGGGTGAGGCCCTGCGCCGCTTCCTGGCGATCCCAGAGGTAGAAGGCCCCCTCGACCCCGCCCGAGTCGGCATCGAGCGAGGCGTAGTACGCGCCGTCCGGCGCCTGCATCTCGGCGCTGACCCAGGCGGCGGTCTGCGCCACCACCCGCTGGAAACACGGGTCGCGCGAAACGAGGAAGGCGTCGGCGTAGAGGCCGAGCAGCAAGCCGTTGTCGTAGAGCATCTTCTCGAAATGCGGAACGGCCCAGCGTTCGTCGACGCTGTAGCGGAAGAAGCCGCCGCCCAGCTGGTCGAAGATCCCGCCGTCGGCCATCTTGCGCAAGGTGAAAAGCGCCTTCTCGCGCGCATCCTCGCTCGTCGCCCCGAAGCGCAGGCAAAGATCCAGCTCGGCCGGATGGGGAAACTTGGGCGCCGCGCCGAAGCCGCCATGGGCGCGGTCGAACGCACTGGCGAGGCGCTCGAGCGCCCGCCGCAGCGGCACGTGATCGAACGCGGCGGCCGGCTCCAAGGCCGGCTCCAAGGCGCGCAACGCGGCCAGCAGCGAGTCCGTCTGAGTGCCAATCTCGTCGCGGTGGTCGCGATAGAATTGCGCGACGCGCGGCAGCAGCGTGGCGAAGCCGGGAAGCGCGCCGCGGGTCTCGGGGGGAAAATACGTCCCCCCGAAAAACGGCACCTGCTCCGGCGTCAGGAACAAGGTGAGCGGCCAGCCCCCGGGACGCCCGGTGAGAAGGGCGTGCGCCGCCTGATAGATCTGGTCGAGATCGGGACGCTCCTCGCGGTCGACCTTGATGTTGATGAACGCCGCGTTCATGAGCGCGGCGATGCGGGCATCCTCGAACGATTCGTGGGCCATCACATGGCACCAATGGCAGGCCGAATAGCCGATCGACAGCAAGATGGGCCGTTGCGTCTTTCGTGCGAGCGCCAGCGCCTCGCCCCCCCAGGGATGCCAGTCCACCGGATTGTCGGCGTGCTGCTGGAGATAGCTGCTCGATTGCGCGGCGAGGCGATTGGGCATGAAGGGCATCCGTGGGGGCGTCCCCTGCACTCTAGCATGAAAACAAGAATACCTGAATGCATTAGTCAGGTATTGGGGTCGCCCGACGGGCGGCGCGGGGCTATGCAACAATACAGATAGGGATCAACTTCCTGAACGCAAAGGGCCGACCATGGAAATTGCGATCATTGCCGTGCTGATCGTGTTGAACGGCGTGTTCTCCCTGGCGGAGATGGCGGTCGTGTCGGCGCGCAAGGCGCGGCTGCAGCGCCGGGCCGAAGCCGGCAGCCCGGGCGCGCAGCGGGCGCTCGCCCTTGCCCGCGAGCCGGCGACGTTCCTCGCGACCATCCAGGTCGGCATCACCCTCATCACCATCCTGAACGGCGCCTATGGCGAGGCCACCCTCGCCGCTCCGCTGGCGCGGACGTTGGGGGGGATGGCGTGGCTTCGCCCCCATGCCGCGACGGTCGCGTTCTCGATCGTGGTCGTCGTCATCACCTTCCTTTCGCTCGTCATCGGCGAGCTCGTCCCCAAGCGCCTCGCCCTCCTCAATCCCGAGGGCATGGCCACGCGGATGGCGAGGCCCATGCAAGCCCTTTCGGCCATCATGTTTCCCGCCGTCAAGACCTTGAGCGCCGCCACCGACCTCGTGCTGCGGCTTCTCGGCGCGCGCGCCGCCAAGGAGCCGCCGGTGACGGAAGAGGAGATCCGGGTATTGATGGAGCAGGGCACCAAGGCCGGCATCTTCGAGAAGACCGAGCAGGAACTGGTACGGAACGTCTTCCGGCTGGACGCGCGCACCGTCGGCGCGTTCATGACGCCGCGTCCCGATATCGTCTATCTCGACGCGACGAGTTCGATGGCGGAGAACCTGCGCCGCATCGAAGAGAGCGGCTTCTCGCTCTTTCCGGTGTGCAAGGAGGGACTCGACAACGTGCTGGGATTCGTCCAGGCGAAGACGCTGCTCGCCCGGTCGCTCGCGGGCAAGGCGCCCGACCTCGTGAGCGCCCTCCTGCCGCCGGTCTATGTGCCGGAGTCGCTGTCGGGCCTGGACCTCCTGGAGACCTTCAGACGCTCGGCGATCAATGCCGCCCTGGTGGTCGACGAGTACGGCGAGATTCAAGGCCTCGTGACGGCGACCGATCTCCTCAGTGCGGTCGTGGGCATGATGCCGGAGGACGTGCGCGAACTCGCGGTCCGACGCGAGGATGGCTCCTGGCTGCTGGACGGCATGCTGCCGGTCGAGCAGTTGCAGGAGACCTTCCAGATCCGCGAGACGCCGGACGAGGAGGCGCGCGGGTACAATACGCTGGGCGGTCTGATCATGACCCGGATGGGCCGCATCCCCAGGGTGGCCGACCATTTCGAATGGCATGGTCTGCGCTTCGAGGTGGTCGACATGGACAAGACCCGCGTCGACAAGGTGCTGGTGACCCCGGCAGCGCCCGCCGTCCGCACCCCGGCGCAAGGCGCGCCGCCCGCGCCCAAGGCGCCGGGCTAGCGCCCCTTGCCGCTGCGGCCTTCGACCTGGTCGACGTTCCTCACCGCCCCCGTTGCCGCGCTCGTGGTCAGTGCCGCGTAGGCCCTGAGCGCCTCGGACACCACGCGCTGGCGCGCGGCCGGACGAAATGCGCGCGCGCCGCGGGCGGCCATCGCCGTGCGGCGCGAGGCCAGCACATCCTCGGCCACGGCCAGATGGATCGAGCGGTTGGGAATGTCGATGTCGATGCGGTCGCCTTCTTCGACGAGGCCGATGTTGCCACCCTCCGCCGCCTCGGGCGAGACGTGCCCGATGGACAGCCCCGAGGTGCCCCCGGAAAAGCGCCCATCGGTGATCAGCGCGCAGGCCTTGCCCAGGCCCTTGGATTTGAGGTAGCTCGTCGGATAGAGCATTTCCTGCATGCCCGGCCCGCCCTTGGGGCCCTCGTAGCGAATGAGCACCACATCTCCCGCCCGGATGCGATCGCCCAGGATCGCCTCCACGGCCGCCTCCTGGGATTCGAAGATGCGCGCCGGGCCCGCGAACTTGAGGATGCTCGCGTCCACCCCGGCAGTCTTGACGATGCAGCCGTCCTGCGCGAGATTCCCGTAGAGCACCGCCAGGCCGCCGTCCCGGCTATAGGCATGCGCCGAATCCCGAATGCACCCGCTCGCGCGGTCCACGTCGAGCGACGGATAGCGGCTGTCCTGGCTGAACGCCACCTGGGTGGGGATGCCGCCCGGCGCGGCGCGGAAGAACGCGGTCACCTTGGCGTCCTCGCTGCGGCGGACATCCCAATGTGCAAGCGCCTGGGCAAGCGAGGGGCTGTGGACCATCGGCACCTCGCGATGGAGGAGACCGGCCCGGTCCAGTTCGCCCAGGATGGCCATGACCCCCCCCGCGCGATGGACATCCTCCATGTGATACTGCGGGCTGGCCGGCGCCACCTTGCAAAGGTTCGGCACCTTGCGCGACAGGCGGTCGATGTTGGCCATCGTGAAGTCGACGCCCCCTTGCTGGGCGGCGGCGAGCAGGTGGAGCACGGTATTGGTCGACCCGCCCATGGCGATGTCGAGCGTCATGGCGTTTTCGAAGGCTTGGTGCGTGGCGATGGATCGCGGCAGGACGGATGCGTCGTCGCGTTCATAGTAGGCGCGGGTCAGGGCCACGATCAGATGGGCCGCCTCGATGAAGAGGCGCCTGCGCTCGGCATGGGTGGCGACGAGCGACCCGTTGCCGGGCAGGGCCAGTCCCAGCGCCTCGGTCAGGCAGTTCATGGAGTTCGCGGTAAACATCCCCGAGCAGGAACCGCATGTCGGACACGCCGAACGCTCCAACTGCAGTTCATCGGCATCGCTCACCTTCGGGTCCGCGGCGGCGACCATCGCATCGATCAGGTCGAGGTGGAGCGTCTTGCCCCCAATCGTCGCCTTGCCGGCCTCCATCGGCCCGCCGGAGACGAAGACGGTGGGAATGTTCAGGCGAAGCGCCGCCATCAGCATGCCCGGGGTAATCTTGTCGCAGTTGGAAATGCACACCAGCGCATCGGCGCAATGGGCGTTGACCATGTATTCCACCGAATCGGCAATCAACTCCCGGGAGGGCAGGCTGTAGAGCATGCCGCTGTGGCCCATGGCGATGCCGTCGTCGATGGCGATCGTGTTAAACTCCTTGGCGATGCCCCCCGCCTTCTCGATCTCGCCCACGACGAGTTGTCCCAGGTCCTTCAGGTGCACATGCCCCGGAACGAATTGCGTGAAGGAGTTGGCGACCGCGATGATCGGCTTGTTGAAGTCTTCGTCCTTCACCCCTGTGGCACGCCACAAGGCGCGGGCACCGGCCATGTTGCGGCCGTGGGTGGTCGTGCGGGAACGGTATTCGGGCATGGGAAGTCCTCACGGTGAAAGCTGTCGTTGCGGCGGGCACGCCGGACAAAAATCGTGCCCCTCGGAAACAATTGCCGCGGTGCATTGACTAAAAGTCGATATAATGCCCAATTCTAACGCAAAACGCCGGCACCAGCCCACGATGGCTTCGCGGATCGCGGCCCGATGGAGGGAAGCGCGTCGGCGGGCAGACTCCGGCACGAACTGAAAGTCCGTTCATGTTCATTCATCCGAATATCAATCCGGTCGCCTTCCGCATCGGCCCGCTGGCCGTCCGCTGGTACGGGCTCATGTACCTGCTGGCCTTCATCAACGTCATCATTCTCGGGCGCTACCGGATCAGGACGCGTCCCAAGGAAGGCTGGTCGTATACCGAGCTTGACGACATGCTCTTCTACGGCGTCCTCGGTGTCGTCCTGGGGGGACGGCTGGGCTATGTGCTGTTTTATCAGCCCGCCTACTACCTGATCGACCCCTTCACCGCAGGCCACATCCTGGCAGGGCTGAAGGAATCCTTCATGCGCATCATCGCCGTATGGCAAGGCGGCATGTCCTTCCATGGGGGGTTGCTGGGCGTCCTCTTCGCCATGTGGCGGTTCTCCAAGCGAACGGGCAAGCCCTGGTTCAAGATCATGGATTTCATCGCGCCTCTCGTCCCCTTGGGTCTGGGCGCCGGCCGCGTCGGCAACTTCATCAACGGCGAGCTGTGGGGGCGCCCGACCGATGTCCCCTGGGCGATGATCTATCCCAAACACGACATGATCCCGCGCCACCCCTCGGAGATTTACGAATTTCTGCTTGAAGGGGTGCTGCTCTTCATCATCATGTGGACCTTCTCGGCGAAGCCGCGGCCCCGTGGGGCGATTTCCGGGCTTTTCCTGCTGGGCTATGGCACCTTTCGCTTCATCGCCGAATTCTTCCGCGCGCCGGATGCCTTCCTAGGGCTCTTGTGGCTGGGGCTCAGCATGGGGCAGTGGCTGAGCGTCCCCATGATCGTCATAGGCCTCGGCATGCTGATCTGGGCCTATCGTCGCGGCCGTGACACCGTAGCCGCCGCCTTGCCATCGGATGGGATCGCGCAGGCAACAGAGCAGCCGCAGCGGACGACCCGGCCATAGCGCGACCGCGCAATCCTCTCGACAGATTGGCTGCTAATGTGGGAGAATTCGCATCTTCGGTTCTGGCGTGGGGCGGTAGCTCAGCTGGGAGAGCGTCGCGTTCGCAATGCGAAGGTCGGGAGTTCGATCCTCCTCCGCTCCACCAAATATCAATCCCAGGGTGTCCCAGAGCATCCCAAGACGATGCGTTCCGCATGATGCTGACCCGTCTCGCGTGTGAGCAGGTATCGCCGTTCGATCCGCTGGTGCCGACCACACCCACCATCACGACGATGGGTGAAGCGCGAGTTGACAACCTCAAGAGCTTCGAAGGCGTCGCGGCGGTGATAGTGAACTTGCATGCGGCGTAGCGTCGATGTGAAGATGCCCACCCGACACGCCAGGATCGCGCAGGCTGGGTCCATGCGCTCATGACGACCGGGAATGCGAAAATGCAGAGGAATCGCAGCTGTCGGCACCTGGACGCACGGTGCGCGAGCTGACATTTCGGGGCTGATCTCCCGGTCACGGCCTTGTGACACCCTGCAGAGCGGCTGCTCGTCCCGCGCGCTACCGACGTATCAGGCCGCTTCCTGCACGTGCATCTCGATGTGCAGCCCGGCTGCAGTCGCCATGTTTACCAAGGCGTCTAGCCCAAACAGGTTGATCTTGCCACGGAAGAGATCCGAGACGCGCGGCTGGGTCACTCCGAGGAGCTTGGCGGCCTGCACCTGACTCATGCCGGTGCGGGTAAGGTGATCCTTCAGAGCGGTCATGAGTATCGAACGGAGCTTCATGTTCTCCGCCTCGGCTGGTGTGTCCTCGATGGCATCCCACACGCTGGCGAATCGAGAGCCGGATGATTGCTTGCTCATTCACGTTAACTCCTGCAGCAACTCATGGTAACGCTTAGCAGCCAAGTCTACATCCGCCTTACGGGTCTTTGCCGCCTTCTTCTGGAAGCAATGCAAACGTAGACCGCGTCGCGAAATTGGCGACGTAGATGAGGCGAAACGCGCCGGTCGCATCCCTGATTCGGATTTCCTTCACACCTTTGCCCAGGGTGCTCATGGGCTTCCAGTCATCTGGCTCCCGTCCACGCTGGACTTGGTCCAGCTGATGCCCGGCTTCTCGCCGAGCCAAAAGCGGAAAGGCGCGCAAATCATCAAGGGCGCCACCCCGAAATTCGATCGGCTTGAGTTCGCTCATTTAAAAATATACAACTTTTTGTATGAATGGGCAATGCGAACTTCATTAGCCTCGCAAGGCGTCGCCGACCACCTGCCCGAGAAGAACATAATCGCATTGAGGGCATACGCCTTTGGGGTGCCCGTCAGACGCACCCCTATCGTGCGGGCACACATCGGCCGTCACGGTGATAGGCTCCCCGGCCCAGCCATGCGCTTAGGTTTCATCCTGGGCTGGGGCCCGGGCGACACTAATCGGCTGAGCATCGGCCTACTGAGCGTGGGGGTCACATGGGCATCCGCGCCGCATGGCCGCAAGTCATGCTGGTATCGTGATACTCTATCAGAAAGACGAACGGGGAACGGTTCGCCAGCTTCTCCTCCGCGAAGTAACTACGTCTAACCCCACCGCATGCTGTCATCGGCGCTGGGCTATACCCTGATGGAGGCCATCCGCCGCATCGGGCTTGCCGGTACTGACCTTGCACGGGCCCAGGCATCGACCATAAGGCTCAAGCTGCTCAAGGTCGGTGCGGTGATCACGCGCAACCCGCGCAGGATCCGCTTCATGCTGCCGGAAGCGTACCCGTACAAGGATCTGTTCCTCGCGGTGGCATGGCGCATCGCCACCAGGTAACGCGGTCCGAGTGCTGTCTCCGGCACGATGACAAACAACGGGGGTCAGGGGGCGGTCCGTCCGGAACTGGCGAATTTGCTCAGTTTCTGAGCAGATCCGCCGCGATCGCGACACTTAGTGCAATAAGCGGGCTAAAGCGGGAGACCCGGCGCATCACGCCCAGGCAACGCAGGCTCTCGCGCAAGTTGGAAGCCGCCAAAGTGGCTGTGGGGCTCAAGCCGAAACAACACATCCCTCAATCGCGCAACTGCTCGAAGTTAGCGCGCAGACTCGCAGCCACGCATCGGCGTGTCAGGAACCTGCGCCGTGACTTTCAGCACAAGACGACTTCAAGCATCGTCCGCAAAAGCCAAGCGACGGTCCTGGAAGACTTGAGCGTGAACGGCATGTCCGCATCGGCGGCCGGCACCGTCGGGCCGCCCGGGAAGAACGTCCGGCAGAAAGCCGGGTTGGACCGGGCCGTGCTCGACGTCGGCGTCCACGAAATCCGGCGGCAGATCGAGTACAAGAACCAGCGAATCGGACATGGAACCCTCATCGCCGACCGCTGCTTCCCCAGCTCGAAGCTCTGCTCGGCCTGCGGCGACGTCAACAACGGTCATAAGTTGCAGCATCGGGAATGGACGTTCCCCAGCTGCGGCGCGCGCCACGACCGCGACGCGAATGCGTCAATCAACCTTGAGCGGCTTTCGACCGCGCAAAGACCAGTCACAGCACTTCCGGAGGCTATCCGGAAAGTTACGCCTGCCAGATGCGGGTCTGAGCCCCCAAGGAGCTCGGGGCAGGAAGCATCTCTCCGCAAGGTGAGACAAAGTGCGTGATCACAATCGCGCGCCTTTGCTTAAGCAGGACTCCGGTGAAAGACCCCTGCATCGACAGACGTGCCCGCATCTGCGGCGCGGTTTAGTAGTTTCTTGGAATTGGTCTCGAGACATGCACAGTGTTAAAGATGGCTTGAATATTGATGGCGGAGTTAAAGAGTGCTTTAATATTCATGCGATGAATTCAAGACCCCTTTAACGTGCGACGCACCGCCGGCATCTACACGACATCCACGACATCGGGCGAGGCCGTGCAGGCCTTCGTTCCCAACCCGTTGCCGCCGAGCGATCCCCCGCTGGCGCCGGAATCGTTCATCGAGCTCAATCGCGCGGCGGAACTGGCGCTGGCTAGGCTGTCCGGGGTATCCGGGCTGGTGCCGTCGGTGGACTGGCTGCTCTACAGCGCGATCCGCAAGGAAGCGCTGCTCACTTCCCAGATCGAAGGCACCCAGGCCACGCTCACCGACCTCTTCGACGAGGAAGCTGGCTTTGCCGTCAGCAACACGGAAGACGTCGAGGAGGTGACCAACTACCTACGCGCATTCCGCCTGGTACAGGACAACCTGCGCGATCGCAACGGGTTGCCGATCTGCGTTCGCCTGTTGTGTGAGTCCCATCGGCTGCTGCTAGACGGTGCGCGCGGTGCCGGCAAACAACCGGGCGAGCTGCGCCGCTCACAGAACTGGATCGGCGGTACACGTCCGGGGAATGCGGTGTTCGTACCGCCTCCCGCCGAGCGCGTGGCGAATCTGCTCAGCGACATGGAGCACTTCATCCACGATGCCTCGCCCACGCTGCCGCCACTGGTGCGCATCGCGCTGATCCACGCACAGTTCGAGACCATCCATCCGTTCCTGGATGGCAACGGCCGTATCGGACGCCTGCTGATAGCCGCGCTGCTCGAAAATTGGGATCTGCTGCCTGAGCCGCTGATGTACCTGAGCGGCTACCTGAAGCAGTATCAGTCCGAGTACTACCGCCGATTATCCCGCATCCGCACCGACGGTGACTGGGAGGGCTGGCTTTCTTTCTTTCTGGAGGGCGTGGCCAATGCGGCTGGCGAGGCCGAGCGCGGTATCGTCGCCATCGCCAGCCTGGTTGCGGCGGATCGCCGGCGTCTGCTGGAAGCACCGAAATCGGGGCCGGTGACCTATCGCCTGTTCGAGATGCTGCCGACGATGCCGCGTTTCAACATCGAGCGCGCCCGACAGGTGCTTGACACCAGTTTCCCTACAGCCAGCGCGGCAGTGAATCAGTTGGTCGATTTAGGGATTGTCAAGGAAATGACCGGGCAGAAGAAGAATCGCAGCTACAGTTATCAGGGCTATGTCGATCTGCTGACGCGGTAATGATCGGCCTGAGTCAGTTTCTATGTGTTCGCGGTGTCTCTGATCGACCCAAAACCGCCGGTCGCGCTGACGAAAATTTCCAAATAAACCTTTGATTAGCCCCATAGTTCAGCAGGCTCACAGGGTGAGCCTGCAGGGGGCACAAAATGGCCGCATCTACCCTGAGGAGATGCGGCATGGCGATCAATCAAGTCCAGTTCCAAAAAGGCCTTTCGATGGCGGAGTTTCTCGACCAATACGGCACCGAAGAGAAATGCCATGCGGCGGTCGTGGCGTGGCGCTGGCCTGAGGATTTCCGCTGTCCCGGTTGCGGCGATCCTCGCCACACGACCTTTGTGCGCGACGGGCGGCAATACTTGTCTGAAGCCAGGGGCTTGCGCTCATACTTGGTCAATGGTGTCCTGCCTGATGTCCCTGGAACCCGTTCATGCTATTGTGCTGCTCAGGCGCAGCATCAAGGTCATAGGATCAGCCGGCGAAATCTCCAAGCCGTAGTGCTCGTAGAACGACTTGGCACGGTCATGGAGGGAATGAACCAGCAGTGCCCGCACTCCCGTGTTCTGCGATACGACCAGCGCCCGGTTGACGGCGTCTTGCAGCAATGCGCCCCCAAGCTTGATCCCTTGCGCGCGACGATCAACCGCCAGTCGTGCCAACACCATGACCGGTATCGGCTCAGGCATGTTTCGCCGCACGCCTCCCGTGGCCATCTGGTGCGAAACCGCGCCGGCTGCCATCGCATAGTAGCCGTAAACACGGCCATCCTGATCTGCGACAACGAACGTGCGGCTGGCGCCTCTAGCCTGGTTGGCTATCGCCCGGCGCCTCAGCCAGTCATCCAGCACCTGCTCGCCGCAGGAAAATTCATCAAGGCGATGCGCCGTGGCCAGCGGCTGTGGCGCTGTAAGCGTAAGGCTCATTCCTTGTCCCACGGCGCTTTCAAGGCGAACAACCGCTCAAGGCCAGGGTTGGGCTTGGGGGGGGCGTCCAGCAGAGCGAGAAACTGCTGGAACTTGTCAGCGTCGAGGGTGAAGTGGATCTGATCTAGCACCACCGCCTGCGCGCGTTCACAGGCAGCTTCCAGCATGAAGTCCGAACGGTTCTTGCCCAGCAGACTGGCGGCGTGATCAATCAGATCACGCTGCTCGGGAAGAGCCCGCAGGTTGATGGCCGCATCGCGCATCTTCATCTCCTATCCACACACACAACAGATATACGAATAGTAGGCGGGCGTGTAGTCGTTGTCAACACACATAGGTCGCTGAGCACTGCGCACCGGGACGCCGATTGGTGCGCTGTCAGCGGCAAGCACATGACTGCGCTGTTCGCTCAGGAAGCCAAGCTATTCCTGCCAGACGAATGCCAAGAATCAGGCCGAAAAACGCGCTACTTTGTCAAAAGTCTGTATTTTGTTAATGTGTAGTTGCACTGAACATCAATTGTTGCTAGATTGACGGCCATGAGAGTATCGAAAGAAGAGCTTGTCGCCGTCCTGTCCCAGTTCAATCCCTGGTGGCGAGACGAAGCCATTGCCGACCTACCTAAGTGGCGGCGAGCCGCCTTTCGCGAATTGCAGGGTTGGCTGACTACGCCCCCCGCACCGCGCGCTATCCTGCTTTCCGGTGCCCGGCAAATCGGCAAGACCACGCTGATGTTGCAGGTTACCGATGCGCTGCTCCGGGATGGCGTACCTCCCGCCAACATCCTCTACGCCACCTTCGACCACCCCATCCTCAAGCTCGCCGGGATCGATGCCGTGCTCGAAGCTTGGCGCGAGCGCGAGCCAAAGGCAGAAGGGCCTGAGTATTTGTTTCTCGACGAGGCCCAGTTCATCCGCGACTGGGGCACCTGGGTCAAGCATCAGGTGGATTTCCGCAAGGAGCGACGCATCGCCTTCACCGGCTCGGCCATGCCGTTGGTCGAGGTCGGTCAGGAGTCCGGTGTCGGCCGCTGGCACACCATCCGTCTGACCACGCTCTCGTTCTACGAATATCTCCAGATCAAGAACCTGTCGCTGCCGGCGCTGCCGCACCTGAAATCCCTGCGCGATCTGTTCGACTGGCCACAACCAGATTTTTATCGCGTCACGGAGGCAGCCGCGCCCTACGTCGGGCATTTTCATGAATACCTGGTGCGCGGCGGTTTTCCGCAAACGGCCCAAGTAGACAGCATCACCCAAGCCCAGCGCCTGCTGCGCGAGGACATCATCGACAAGGTGTTGAAGCGCGACATGACGGCGCTGTTCGGCGTGCGGCGCGTGCTGGACCTGGAGCACACCTTCCTCTACCTGTGCATGCACGATGGCGGCCTGCTCGATATGGTCGACCTCTGCGCCAATCTAGAGGTGAAGCGGCCAACGGCGCAGAACTTCATCGAGCTGCTGGAAGCAACGCACCTCATCTACCGCCTGCCGCCCTTGGGTTACGGCAAGGACAGACTGCGCGCTCGCTTCAAAATTTATCTGGCCGATGCCGCCATCGCGCCGGCGGTCATGCTCAAGGGTAAAGCCATCCTCGAAGACCCTACCGCACTGGGCGTGGCGACAGAAACCGCCGTGTTCAAGCACCTGTTCGCCCGCTACTGCGCGCAGAATGTGCGCTTCACCTATTGGCGTGGCAAGAAGGATCGCGAGGTCGACCTTGTGGCAGAGCTCGGAGGACAGATCATCCCCTTCGAGGTGAAATACCGCGCCCAGCACACCGGCCTGCGCGACCTCAAGGGATTGCGCGAACTCTGCCAGCAGAAATCCATTGATCGCGGCTACGTGGTCACAAAATCGCTGGCCGATTTCGGCACCATTGCTGATCTACCTGACACCAACACTCGCATATTGCGCATCCCGGCACCCCTGCTGTGCTACTGGATGGGCGAGTCGGAACTGACACCGGAACAACAATGAGGCTGACCCAACAACAACTCGAAGCGCGCCTGTGGGGCGCCGCCAACATCCTCCGCGGGAAGTCCACGCCCTTCCCACATTGCTTCACCGCATCGCCCTCTCGCACGGTGGAATATTGCGCAGAAAACAAGCCGGTGGATCGCGATTCAGTGCGACAGCCAACACCTGCCAGTCGGGCGCCCGCAAAGAACGAGCGTGCGCCGAATGGGGGATTGATGCCCGGACACACCGGCAATGGGTTGAGGAAGGGAACGTAAAGCGCGATGGCAGGCCCACGGCTTGCCGGCCGGAGCCCCGCAACAAGCTTGGCGAGCAGGAAGCGTGCCCAAGTACTGGAGGTCTGCCACCGGCCCGAGTTTGCGAGTCTGCCGCCGAGCCAAATCGTGCCGCGACTGGCAGACAAGGGCGAATACGTTGCGTCGGAGTCGACGTTCTATCGTGTGTTGCGTGCCGCAGATGAGCAGCACCATCGTGGGCGCAGCCGTGCCCCCGAGCGCCGCAAGCCGCCCACAAGCCACAGTGCAATGAAGGCTTGCGAAGTCTGGTCGTGGGACATCACATACTTGGCGGGGCCGGTACGCGGGCTGTTTTACTATCTGTACTTGATCCTGGACATCTACAGCCGCAAAATTGTCGGCTGGGAGGTCTTCGATCGAGAGAGCGCGGAGCATGCCGATAACGGCAGCCCGATGAAGGGAGCCACCTTTCGTGCGACGCTGGAACGCCTGGGTATCGAGCCCTCGCATAGCCGGCCACGAGTCAGCAATGACAACCCGTTCTCGGAGGCGGCATTCCGGACATGCAAATATCGGCCGGACTTCCCGACCCA
This sequence comes from Pseudomonadota bacterium, assembly GCA_021788645.1. Lineage (GTDB taxonomy): Bacteria > Pseudomonadota > Gammaproteobacteria > Burkholderiales > JAKAFK01 > JAKAFK01. The sequence continues at coordinate 7,476 of JAJYKK010000013.1, read as the reverse complement.
GGGCTTTGAAAGCCTGGATGCCGCAAGGCAGTGGGTGCACGGCTTCGTGACGTGGTACACCGGCGAGCACCGTCACAGTGGCATCAAGTTCGTGACGCCGGAGGAACGTCATCGCGGACGGGACAGGGAGGTATTGGCACAGCGAGAGGTGGTCTGTGCGGTGGCCCGCGCCAAACACCCCGAACGCTGGGCTGGCAAGACACGCAACTGGCAGCCGGCAGGCATAGTCTGGCTCAATCCAGAGAACCTGCCAGCACAGGAAGAAGTAGCAGAAGCGTGATCAGGAAACCGGACAACTATGTTGACAAACGCCGTGGTCAAGGACAAACGGTGGGATTGGATTGAACCGCTGCTGACATGACCCTTGACTTCGCCACCCTCGATGCCCTGCGTATCCGCCACCCTGCCTGGCGCCTGCTGCGTTCAGACCATGCGCCGCTGGTGGCGAGCTTTCTGCACCGCGTATTCGTGGCGCCCAATGTGCGGGTGATGGCGGCCGCCGATTTGTCCGAGGCGCTGGAAGATGAACTGTACGCCTTGCGTCTGCAGCTTGGCGAAACCGCGTTTCCCAAGCCCGCGCTCGACTATCTGAACGACTGGGCGTCGCCGGAAAAGAGTTGGCTGCGCAAGTTTTACAAGCCCGGCACCGACGAGGCGCAATTCGACCTCACGCCCGCCACCGAGAAGGCCATCGCCTGGCTGGCACAGCTGTCCGAGCGGCAGTTCGTCGGCACCGAATCACGCCTGCTCACGCTGTTCGACCTGCTCAAGCAGATGAGCGAGGGAAGCGAGGCCGACCCGGCCAAGCGCCTCCGCGACCTGCACAAGAAGCGTGAGGAAATCGATGCCGAGATTGCCCGCGTGTTGACGGGCGATGTGCCGCTGCTGGATGACACAGAGTTGAAGGATCGCTTTCAGCAGTTCATCCAGGGTGCGCGCGAGTTGCTCACCGACTTTCGCGAGGTGGAGCACAACTTCCGTCAATTGGACCGGCGTGTTCGTGAGCGCATTGCGCTGTGGGAAGGCAGCAAGGGGGCGCTGTTGGAAGACATCATGGGCGAACGCGACGCAATTGCCGATTCCGATCAGGGCAAAAGCTTTCGCGCGTTCTGGGATTTCCTGCTCTCCAGCCGCCGCCAGGAGGAGTTGACCGAGTTATTGGAACGGGTGCTTCAGCTTCCGGCGGTGGCTGTCTTGCAGCCCGATGCCCGTACACGCCGCGTGCATTACGACTGGATGGAGGCCGGCGAACACACCCAACGCACGGTGGCGGCCTTGTCGCAACAACTGCGCCGCTTTCTCGACGACCAAGCCTGGCTGGAAAACCGCCGCATCATGGACATCCTGCACGGCATCGAGAGCAAGGCCCTGGCGCTGCGGGAAGCGCCGCCGACGGGAACCGTGATGGAGATGGCCGAGTCTTGCGCCGATATCGAACTGGCGATGGAGCGGCCCTTGTTTACGCCGGCGGTGAAACCGGTCATTGCCAACCTGGCGCTGATGGCCGGGGACGAAGACATCGACCCTTCAGCCTTGTTCGATCAGGTGGTGGTGGACAAGGCCAGGCTGACCCGTCACATCCGCCACGCCTTGCAGGATAGGGCGCAGATCACCTTGCGCGAACTGGTGACATCCCAGCCCCTGCAGCAGGGCTTGGCAGAACTGGTGGCCTACCTGCAACTGAGCAGCGATGCCTTCAATGCTGTGGTGGATGAGGACACGCCGGAAGCCATTCACTGGCAGGCAGAAGATGACCGTGACGAAACTGTGAGTCGCACGGCCCGCTTGCCTCGGGTGATTTTCATGCGCTGACCCAAGAACGAACCAGGGAATTCAACAGGGATGGAACAAGACTTCACCAGCACCACTACCTCACCCGAACCGGATTTGTCGTCGTTGCTGATCGGGCTGCTCAAGGGGGTGCAGTACCGGGAGCAGGATGAGCGCCAGTGGGCGGCCCTGTTGAACCTGCAAGCCCGCGTGCGGGACTACGTGGCGGTACTCAATCTGGAACTGGTGCTGGATGAGGCGGAGGGTTATGCCTTCCTGAAAAGCCGCCCGGAACCTGCGGAGGATGATCCGTCACCGCGCTTGCCGCGCCTGGTTGCGCGCCGCCCCTTGTCGTTTCCGGTGAGTCTGTTGCTGGCCTTGCTGCGCAAGAAACTGGCCGAATTCGATGCTGGTGGCGCTGACACGCGTCTGGTGCTATCGCGTGATGAGATCGTCGATCTGGTGCGGGTTTTCCTGCATGATGGGCCCAACGAGGCCAAACTGATCGACCAGATCGAAACCACCATCAACAAGGTGGTGGAACTGGGCTTTCTGCACAAACTCAAGCCCGCTGGTGGTGGCGCGTCGGGGCAAACCAATTTCGAGGTTCGGCGCATCCTGAAGGCTTTCGTCGACGCGCAGTGGCTGGCCGAGTTCGATGCCCGCTTGGCGGTCTACCAATCCGCCCTGTCCGGCGTGGCATCGGCCAAGGAGGTGCGCGATGAGTGAGGCGCAGTCACTGGGACTGGATTTCGTGGCGGACGATGCCTTGTCGGGCTTTCGTCTCTCCCGGCTGGAGGTTTTCAACTGGGGCACGTTCGACGGTCGGGTTTGGACGCTGCAACTGGACGGCAAAAATGGGCTGCTCACCGGCGACATCGGTTCCGGCAAGTCCACGCTAGTGGATGCCATCACCACGCTGCTGGTGCCGGCCCATCGCATTGCCTACAACAAGGCCGCCGGCGCGGATAGCAGGGAACGGACCTTGCGTTCCTATGTGCTTGGACATTACAAATCCGAACGCAATGAGGTCACGGGGGTGGCCAAACCGGTATCCCTGCGCGACAACAACAGCTATTCCGTCATTTTAGGCGTATTTCACAACGCGGGTTACGACCAGACGGTGAGCCTGGCACAGGTGTTCTGGATGAAAGAGGCGCAAGGGCAGCCCGCCCGGTTCTTCCTCGGGGCCGAGCGCAGCCTGTCGATTGCCGAGGATTTCGCCAACTTCGGCACCGACATCGCAGCTCTGCGCAAGCGGCTGCGCGGAACCGGCGCCGAACTTCACGACACCTTTCCGCCCTATGCCGCGTGGTTTAGGCGCCGCTTCGGCATCGAGAATGATCAGGCGCTGGAGCTGTTCCACCAGACGGTGTCGATGAAGTCGGTGGGCAATCTGACCGATTTTGTGCGCAACCATATGCTGGAGCCGTTCGAGGTGGCATCGCGCATCCAGGCACTGATTGGGCACTTCGACGATCTCAACCGCGCCCATCAGGCCGTGCTCAAGGCTCAGCAACAGGTGGAGCTGCTGACGCCGTTGGTGGCCGACTGCAAGCGGCATGGCGAACTGGTGAACGAAGTGAATGAACTGCGGAAATGCCGCGACGGCCTGCGTGCGCACTTTGCCAGCCTCAAATTAGGATTGCTGGACAAACGCCTTGGTCTGCTGGATGAAGAGTGGAGCAAGGTCGATGGGCTGGTGCGACGCCTGGACAGCACGCGCGAGGAGCAAGGCCGGCAGGTCGATGAACTGAAGCAGGCCATCAACGATAACGGTGGCGACCGTCTGGAGCGGCTCGCCGCCGATATCCGCAAGAAAGAGCAACTGCGCGATGTCCGCAAGGCCAAGGATGGGCGTTATCGTGAACTGGCGGCCGTTTTGGGTGAGTTCACGCCCAGCGACGATGCCGGCTTTGCCGCGCAGAGGGCGCAATTCAAGGCGTGGCGGGAAGAGGTACACAACCGCGATGCCAACCTCCAGAACACGCTGACCGAGCATGGCGTGAGCTTGCGCCAGGGAAAACTTGAGCACGAACGATTGACTGCGGAAATCGATAGTCTCAAACGCCGGCGCAGCAACATTGACGACCAGCAGATTCAGATACGCGCTGCCCTGTGCGCCGCGCTGGACCTGGATGTGGACGATATGCCTTTCGCGGGCGAGTTGATCCAGGTACGCGAGGATGAGCGCGACTGGGAGGGCGCGGCCGAAAGACTGCTGCGCGGCTTTGGTCTGGCCCTTCTGGTACCGGATGCCCACTACAAGGCGGTGGCCGAGTGGGTGGACCGTAGCCATCTGCGCGGGCGCTTGGTCTATTTCCACGTTCGACCCCGCAAAACATCCGATTTGCCGGAACTGCACCGTGACTCATTGGTGAGGAAACTCGCCATCAAGCCCGATTCGCACCACTACGACTGGCTGGAGCATGAGCTCGCCCATCGTTTTGACGTGGCCTGTTGCGCCACGCAGGAGCAGTTCCGCCGGGAAACGCGGGCCATTACCCGCGCAGGCCAGATCAAAGACCCGACTGGCCGGCACGAGAAGGACGACCGGCACCGCATCGAGGACCGCAGCCGCTACGTGCTCGGCTGGAGCAACAGCGTCAAAATTGCCGCGCTGGAAGCCAAGCGTCGCCAGCTCGAAAGCCATCTCGGCGAGGTGGGCAGCCAGATCGGTAAGATCGACGGCGAGCGCAAGGGGCTGCAGACCAGACTAGACGCACTGACACGCCTGGAAGAGTTCACGAGCTTCGAAGAAATCGATTGGGCCAGCGTGGCGACGGACATCGCAGGACTTGATGACGAGCGCCAAAAGCTGGAGCAGGCATCGGATGTCCTCAAAGAATTGCATGAACGCCTGCGGGAACTGCAACAGACGCTCAAGGGCACCGAAGAGGAGCTGCAATCCGTGCGCGACCGACGCGCCAAGGTGGAGCAGCGTCGCTCGGATGCACAGGAACTGCGCCAGCAGACGGCTTTACTGGTCCAGGACCCTGCTGTCGAGGCGACGCTGTCGACCACATTGGAGGCTATGCGGGCCGAGGCCCTGGGTGAACACCAGCTGACCGTGGAATCCTGCGACAACCGCGAGCAGGACGTACGCACCTGGCTGCAAGCGCGGATCGATGCCGAGGACCTGAAGCTCAAACGCTTGGCCGAGAAGATCATCAAGGCAATGGCGTCATTCAAGGAAACCTTCAAACTTGAGACGGCCGAGATGGATGCCAGCGTGGAAGCCGCCTTCGAGTTCGAAAATGTTCTGACGCAGCTCAATCGCGATGATCTGCCACGTTTCGTGGCACGCTTCAAGGATTTGCTGAACGTCAACACCATCAACGAAATTGCCAACTTCAATGCCCAGTTGGCACGCGAGCGCGAGACGATCAAGGATCGCATCGCCCACATCAACAAGTCGCTCTCGGAAATCGCCTACAACCCTGGACGCTACATCGTGCTGGAATCGCAGGCCAGCCTTGATGCCGAAATTCGCGATTTCCAGCAGGATCTGCGCGCCTGCACCGAGGGTGCGGTGACTGGGTCGGACGACGCCCAGTATTCCGAAGCCAAGTTCCTTCAGGTCAAGGCGATCATCGACCGATTCCGTGGCCGGGATGGCTTGTCGGAACAGGATCGGCGCTGGACCGCGAAGGTCACGGACGTGCGCAACTGGTTCCTGTTCGCAGCCAGCGAGCGCTGGCGCGAGGACAATACGGAACACGAGCACTATTCGGATTCAGGCGGAAAATCGGGCGGTCAGAAGGAGAAACTGGCCTACACCATTCTCGCCGCCAGCCTGGCGTATCAGTTCGGCTTGGAATGGGGTGCGGTGCGCTCGCGCTCCTTCCGCTTCGTGGTCATCGACGAGGCCTTCGGGCGTGGCTCGGACGAGTCGGCGCAGTACGGTTTGAAGCTGTTCCGGCAACTCAACCTGCAACTGCTGATTGTTACGCCGCTACAGAAGATCCACATCATCGAGCCCTTTGTGTCCAGCGTAGGGTTCGTGCACAACGAGGGCGGCCGGGCCTCCAAATTGCGTAACCTGTCCATCGAGGAGTACCGGGCGCAAAAGGCCAAGGATACTGCGGCGATAACAGCAGTCGCCCCGCAGTCCGCGCAGGAGATGCCACAGTGACCTGGACGACCCCAAAGGATTTGAAAGCGCAGTTGGCGCGGCTATGGGAACGAGGGGAGTTGCTGCGGGATGCCGTGACGGGCAACACCCGTTTCCCCTTGCGGTTGACCGTCAAGGGTCCCGCGTCAGTGGACATCACCCAGCGGTTTGACGTCGTGCGCACCTGGGCTGCGGAATTGGCCAACGCCCATCCCTTGCGTATGGAGTGGCAGGAAATTCGCCACCGGGTGCAAGGGTTGCAGAGGCTCCCGTCGAGCGGCTGGGTTGACTCGATGGATGATGCGCTTGGCTGGCTCGGCAAGCGCCGCGAGTGGGATCGGTATACAAGCCTGGTTGAGCTGACCCGGCTGCAAAATCCCTCCTTGATGCCCTGGCTGGAAAAGAGACCATTGCAGGCACTCGAACTGGAGGGTGAATGGCCTCGTTTGCTGACCGTGGTGGACTGGGTCAGGAGGCATCCTCGGCCAGCGGTCTACCTGCGCCAGGTGGACTTGCCCGGGGTGCATAGCAAATTCATCGAGACACATCGCGCTGTGTTGGCCGAGCTGCTTGACCTGGCTGTGCCTGCGGACAGCGTGGACACCACCAAGACCGGCGTTTCCCAGTTTGCCGCCCGATATGGCTTTCTGGACAAACCCACGAGGGTTCGCTTCCGAATCCTCGATCCTGGGATTCACGCCGTCGCCGGCACGTGGTGCCCAGACATCACGCTGGACGCCAGCAGTTTCAGCCAGCTGGCTATCGATGTGCGACGGGTATTCATCACCGAGAATGAAACCAACTTCCTGACCATGCCAAACATACCAGGAGCAATCGCCATCTTTGGCTCCGGCTACGGTTGGGACGCACTCGCCCAGGCTCGGTGGCTAGAGCAGTGCGCCATTCATTATTGGGGCGACATCGATACCCATGGCTTTGCCATCCTGGATCAACTGCGGAGTCACTTCAGCCACGTCGGTTCGTTCCTCATGGATCGAGCCTCGCTTGATGCCCACATATCCTTCTGGGGACGAGAAGACAAGCCACAACGGGGCAATCTGCACAGACTGACACCGGAGGAGTTGAGCCTGTACAACGACCTGCGCGACAACCGTATCCGTGAAGGACTACGGCTGGAGCAGGAACATCTGAGCTTTGGTTGGGTGCAGGAGCGGATTGATCACTTGTTGCAACAGGACTGAATAAAGACCATATTGAGTCCTTGTCAGATCAAGGAGTCAGGTCATGCGCTACTCAGCGCAGGTCAAACCCATCAGTTACCTCAAGGCGAACGCGGCCGAAGTCTTGGCCCAATTGACCGAGAGGCGGGAACCGCTTGTCATCACCCAGAACGGGGAGGCCAAAGCGATTATTCAGGGTGTCGCCTCCTACGAAGAAACACAGGAAACGCTGGCACTGCTGAAAATTCTCGCGCTCGGCAATGCGGCGATTGAAGCTGGCAAGGTGTTGGCGTTCACGGTAAATCGCGATCCACCGCTATATTTATCTCGGAATATGCCGCCGCGAATGGATGAGATGCGGTGAGGCAATGCGGGGGCAGGTAGGACCGCGCAGGCGCGGCGCCATCCTGA
>JAJYKK010000012.1 GCA_021788645.1 Pseudomonadota bacterium | reverse complement strand
GCTGGATTAAGGCCCTGACCAAGTTCGGCTTCATTGCCCCAGCGCTCTAAGCGGCAGCTCGCGCAAAAACATGATCTTTGCTGGTCAGGCCCTCGCTCGCCCTGGGCATGGTCTCTTTCACGCTAAACGACCGGCATGGCGGCGGTCACAATTCCTTGACGGCGGCAGGGTAACTCCGTAAGATCAGACCTTCTCCGCAGGGGCAGGCGCCAAAGATCCACGCCGGACGAGGATCCATGCGCCCATCGTGACCCCGACGACCGCCACAACGCAAAAACATGAACAAAATGAAATGGACGGAGGAGGAGGCGGACACCTATACTTTAGGCCAAACTCAGTCCATGTAATCATAAGCATGATATTGGCATGAGCTATTCCAGATTCATTCTTTTGCTTGTCGTCGTCTCCGGACTCAGCGCGTGCGCAGTGGCGCCCGTGCAACGCCCGGGGACCGCGGGCGCGGCACCACTCGCCCCGGCACAAGCCGCCGCCGCTTCGCCCGTGAACACCCCGGCCACCGCGGCAGCACCGGACTCCCAGGCGACGAGCGTTCCTCCCGCGGCGACGGCGGATGCCGTACCGGAAGATCTGTGGGCGCGCATCCGCGCCGGCTTCCGGATGTCGTCGACCACCGACATCGCCCGTCTGCATGAAAACGAGGCGTGGTATGAAAACCGCCCGGCGTACGTTCAGCGCATGGTGCAGCGCAGCAAGCTCTACCTCTACTACGTGGTGAAGGAAGTGGAAGCGCGCGGCATGCCCAGCGAAATCGCGCTCCTTCCGATGATCGAGAGCGCTTACAATCCACGGGCATTGTCTCCTGCCCAGGCTTCCGGCATCTGGCAGTTCGTCCCGCAGACGGGACGCAACTTCGGGCTCCACCAGAACTGGTGGTACGACGGACGCCGAGACATCCGGGCCGCGACCGATGCCGCGTTGAACTACCTGCAGCAACTCCACACGATGTTTGGCAACTGGAAGCTTGCCCTGGCAGCCTACAATGCGGGCGAAGGCGCGGTCGCCCGGGCCATCGCCCACAACCGGGCGCGCGGCCGGCCCACCAACTACGAATCGCTTCCTTTGCCGGAGCAGACCCGGAATTACGTGCCGCGCCTGCTGGCCGTCAAGAACATCGTCATGGATCCGGCAAAATACGGGATCACACTGCAATCCATCCCCAACAAGCCCTATTTTTCCCACGTTGCGCTGCAGCGGCGCATCGACATCAAGCTCGCGGCCAAATTGGCAGAGATCTCCGTGCACCAGTTCGAGGCGCTCAACCCCGCGTACAATCGCCCCGTCATCCGTGATGCGCACGGCCGCGCCGACCCGCCGACGATTCTGCTGCCAGTCGACCAGGTCGCTGTCTTCAAGGCCAATCTGGCGTCCTACGACAAGCCCCTGTCCAAATGGGCCGTGTTCCACATGCCTCGCAACGAACCAGTCGTCCGCGTAGCCCGCGACTTCCGCATGACGCCCGCGGCGTTGCGGGCCGTGAACGGCGTCTCGCCGCGGGACCGGATCCTGCGGGTCGGAAAGACGCTCCTCGTGCCGCGCGATCACGCCCAGCAGGGCGCACTGCTGGCAGCCAACTATGTTCCGGTCCGGACCTCCGGAGCCACCCATATCGTACGACGCGGCGATACCCTGTACAGCCTTGCCCAACGCTACCGCGTCAGCGTCTCGAAGCTTCGGGCGTGGAACGGCATCCGACATGGCGACCTGCGGGCCGGTCAGCGGCTGGTCATCCGGACCGCCAACCACGAAAGCCTCGCCCTGCTGGATCGCCGCATCCTGCGCACAGCAACCCACTATACCGTCCGCTTGGGCGACACCCTCTACAGCCTCGCCCAGCGCTATCGGGTCAGCGTCTCCGAGCTTCGGGCGTGGAACGGCATTCGGCATGACGACCTGAAACCGGGTCAACGCCTGGTCATCCGGACCGCCCGCCACGAAGGCGTCGCCATGCTGGATCGGCACGCGCCCGGCGCGCGCACCCGCTACACCGTCCGCTCGGGCGACACCCTTGGGCTGATCGCCCGCCGCTTCAATGTGGCCCTCAATCAATTGCAGCGCTGGAACGATTTTTCATCGCACCACGTGCTGCACCCCGGCGAACGGGTCACCGTCTACCTGCAAGAAACCGCCAGCCTATAGCACGCGGCGCGGGTCATTCCTGCCTCTCCCGCCTTTGATCGAACGCGCCGCTTAGCGCGATGGATGCCGATCCGGCCGCCCAGCGTGAGCGGGGTCTTCCCCCTTTCGCCCCGTTGCATACGGGACTCCCCGGGGCGCTCAAGAATCCAATAGCGCCGCCGATAACAGGACCATGATGTCCTTCATTGCTCACCCCCCACCTGGGCTACCCGCCCTCCGGCGCGTTCGCACGCGCGGCGTGCGCACCTCATGAACGTGGTGCCATACCTGCTCGTCTGGATTTTCGCCCTGTTGCTCCCCGGCCAGGCATGCGCGCAAGCCGTCACGGCGCAGACGATCGCCCCCACGCCCTTGCGCGCGCGACCGGCTCGCGACGCCGCGATCGTGGCCGAACTGCCCGCGAATGCGGCGCTGGCGCTGGCTGCGCGGCGCGGCGGCTGGTATCAGGCGTCCTATCAAGGCCGCACCGGGTGGGTCATGCTTTTCAGCATTCGCCTGGGCAGTGCCGCCGTCCAAGGCGGCGTGGGCGCCGACGCCGCAGGCCTCGTGGGCATGGCATTCGCGCGTCATGACGCCTCTCAGACCGTGGAGGCGGCAGGCGTGCGCGGGCTCAGCGAGGAGACCCTCAAGAACGCGCACTTCGATCCGGCGCAATTGCGCCGTCTCGACCAGCTCGCGGTCACCCGTCAGGCCGCCGCCGCCTTCGCCGCGCGCGCGCACCTGGTGGCGCGCCCCGTGCCCTTCCTAGCCGCACCCGAAGCGCAGGCGCCCCCTTCGATCTCGCGAGACGGCCTGCCATGAGACGCGCACTCGGCATCCTCGCGCTGTGGCTTTCGCTCGGGGGCCATGCGCACGCCTTCAATCTGGGCACGCTGCTTCAAAGCATGAGCAGCCCCGCCGGCGCCAACCCGACCGCGCAAGGCGGCAGCGCGCAGCCGCAAGGCTATGCCGGCGCCGCCTTCCAGTTCGTCGGAGCGCTCGTGCACAGCGTGCGAGGCGTGCCTCTCAAGCAGGAAGATGCCATCGGCCGGCAGATCGCGGGCAACCTCCTCGGCGCCGCACCCCTGGTGCCCGATCCCCGCCTGCAGCGCTATGTCAATCTGGTCGGCCGCTGGGTCGCGGCCCAAAGTCCACGCCCTAGCCTGCGCTGGCGCTTCGGGGTCATCGATTCCAGCGACATCAACGCCTTCTCCGCGCCCGGGGGCTACGTATTCATCACCGAAGGACTATACCGACTGCTCGACAACGAATCCGAGCTTGCGGGGGTGCTCGGCCATGAAATCGGGCACGTCGTCAAAAAGCATGAGCTGCACCTGATCGACCAGCAAAAGATGATCGCGGCGGTGGGCGAGGCGGCACAAGTGCGCAGCCAGGGACAGGCGCTCGGCAATCAGGTGGCCCAGAATCTGATCGGCTCGGGTGCACAGATCATGGGCCACCGGCTGGACAAGGACGACGAATATGAGGCGGACCGCATCGGCGTCGTCCTCGCCGCCCGCGCGGGTTACGATCCTTATGGCCTACCCGCCGTCTTGCAGAAGCTCGAGGCAGTGAGCCGCACCAATCCGTCCGCGGTAGCGCTTCTCTTCTATACGCACCCCAGCCCCGAAAGTCGGCTCGCCCACCTCGCGGCGGCCATGGGCGGGCGCTTCGATGTCGACGTGCCCTGGACGACCCCGCGGCGGTTCTACCGCCTTCAGCCATAGGGTGGGGCCGTGCGACCCATAGGGCGGCGGCCCGTGCATCGCCCCCCGGGGGCGCGCCGATACGCGCTCGTCCCGGGCTTATCGAGCCTCGCGCTCATCCTGCTCTTTTCTGCTCACGCATTGCACTGGATCCGCATCCTGCCGCTGGAGCGCCTCGCGGCTCTGAGCTACGACGCCCGCGTGCAGCTGACCGCCCGCCAAGGCCCCGACCCGCGCATCGCCATCGTTGACATCGATGACAGGAGCCTGCGTGCCGAAGGCCGCTGGCCATGGGGCCGCGACCGCATCGCCGAACTCGTCGCGAACCTCTTCAATGTCTATGGCGCCGCTTCCGTCAGCTTCGACGTGCTGTTCGCCGAGCCCGATACGGGCTCCGGCTTGCGTCTCCTCGAGCGGCTCGCGGCCCAACCGCTCGCGCATGATCCCGCCTATTTGCGCGTGCTCGCGACGCTGCGCCCCAGACTCGCGCATGACGCACGGTTCGCCGCCGCCTTGAAGCTCGGCCCGACGATACTCGGCTATCACTTTGCCTCGCGCGCCGCGGCCACCGGCGCGTTGCCCGCCGGGCTCCCTATCGCGGGGGCCAACACCCGGTGGGACGGGCATTTCCGAAGGCCTCGGGGCTACGTGGCCAATCTCCCGATGCTGCAGCACGATGCCTGGTCGGCAGGCTTCTTCGATGTGGAGGCCGATGCCGACGACCGCGTGCGCGAAGTCCCGCTCCTGGAACAAAAAGGCGCCCACGCCTATCCCTCGCTGGCGCTTGCCACCGTCTGCGCCCTGCTGGGGCTCAACGGGGGCCAGGCCAGCGTGGTTACGCCTTCACGAGGGGACCACTATTACGGCGGACGCCGGCTTACGCTGGGTCCCGCGCTCCGCATCCCCCTGACCCGCGCCGGCAACGTCTTCGTCCCCTATCGGGCGGCGCGCAGCCTCACCTACGTATCGGCCACCGATGTTCTGCATCGGCGCGTCGACCCTAATCTGCTGCAAAACCGGATCGTGCTGATCGGCACCAGCGCGCTCGGCCTGGGGGACATGAAATTCACGCCCGTCGGCCTGATCCCAGGCGTCGAGATCCATGCCGACCTCATCCTCGGGCTCCTCGACCAGACCCTGCCGCGCAAGCCGGACTATTTTGCGGCGCTTCAGGCGACCGAAGTCATCGTGCTCGGCCTGCTCCTCGCCCTGGGGCTGCCTCGCCTCCCCCCGCCCGCGGGCCTCGGGGCGATGGCAGCGCTCATGCTGGGCGTCGTGGCGGCGAGCCTTTACGGGTGGCGTCATGACCACCTGATTCTCCCGTTCGCCACGCCGCTGGCGCTGATCGTGGCCCTCGGCGCCAGCCAGATCGCCTACGGGTTCCTCGCAGAGGCCCACGCGCGCCGCAGGATGTCGGCCCGCTTCGGCCAGTACGTGCCCCCAGATCTCGTCGAGGAGATGAGCCGCGACCCCGCTCACTTCACCCTGGAGGGGAGAACGGCCGAGCTCACCATCCTGTTTTCCGACCTGCGAGGCTTCACTGCGCTGTCCGAAGGATTGGATGCCAAGTCGCTCGCGTCGCTCCTCAACGATTACCTGAGTGCGATGACCCGCATCATCCACGACCATCACGGGACCATCGACAAATACATGGGCGATGCGATCATGGCCTTCTGGGGCGCGCCAAAGGACGATCCAGGCCATGCGCGCAACGCGATCGCGGCGGCCCTCGACATGCAGGATGCGCTGGCGTCGCTGAACGCCCGCTTTCGCCAGGAAGGCCGCCCGACGCTCGCCATGGGAATCGGCATCAACACTGGCCCGGTCCGCGTGGGCAACATGGGCTCGCAATTCAGAATGGCTTATACGGTGATGGGAGACGCCGTGAACCTGGCGTCACGGCTGGAAGGACTCACCAAGTATTACGGCGTCACCATCCTCATCGGGGAGGCGACCCGAGCGGCCGCGGGCGACTTTCCGTACGCCGAACTGGGGCAGGTCAAGGTCAAAGGCAAATCCCGCGCGGTGGCTATCTTCGAACCGCTTCGCCCGGACGCCCCGAAGGCCGCCGCCTTGAGCCTCGAGGCGGCGTTGCCGCTTTTCCGAGACCGACAGTGGGCTGCGGCGGAAGCCGCCTTCCAAGGCCTCGCCGACGCGCCCGGCTATGCTGCGCTGGCCGCTCTCTACTTGAACGAGATCGCGCGACTGCGGGCGACGCCCCCGGCAGCCGACTGGGACGGGGCCTTCACCTTCGAGACCAAGTAGGCGCGTCGGCCGGCCTTCATGTCGAATCGGGCAAGGAGGAAGCCGCAGGCCAAAGATGACAACGCACGCTGTGATGCGCATGGATCCGCGTGACGCCAGGGTAGCGCTCACGGCATAAGGGCATCGCATGGGCGCAGCGGGGCGCGAAGTGGCAGCCCGGCGGCGGTTCGATCGCCGAAGGCATCTCCCCCTGGGTGGGGGGAGGTCGCGCGGTGCGCACCCGCTCGATCACCGGAGCGGAGCCGAGCAAGGATTGCGTATAGGGATGCCGAGGTGAATCCAACACCTCCTCCGCGTCGCCCTGCTCGACGATACGGCCCAGGTACATGACCGCCACCTCATGGGCCAACGAGGCCACGACCGCCAGATTATGGGTGATGAACAGGTAGGCCAGCCCCAATTCGTCTTGCAGGCGCTTGAGCAGGTTAAGGACCTGCGCCTGCACGGACACGTCCAGGGCGCTGGTGGGCTCATCGCAGACGATCAGGCGAGGCCCTACGGCGAGCGCCCGAGCGATGGCCACGCGCTGCCGCTGCCCCCCTGAGAACTCATGGGGATAACGCGCCTCACTGGCCGGGGGCAATCCGACCTGACCGAGGATGCGCTCCATGGCCTGCGCGCGCTGACCGCGGGAGAGTTCCGTGCGGAGCGCTGCGATGCCTTCTTCCACGATGCTCCCGACGGTCATGCGAGGATCCAGCGAAGCATACGGATCCTGGAAAATGATCTGGAGGTCGCTGCGCAATGGGCGCAAGCGCGCCTCCGGAAGGCGGGTGATCGGCACGCCCTGGAAGCGGACTTCGCCGGACGTGGCGCGAATGAGCTGCAAGACGGCTTTGCCCACCGTCGTCTTGCCGCAACCCGATTCGCCGACGAGCGCCAGCGTGCGGCCGGACCGTATCTGGAACGACACGCCGTCGACCGCCTTCACATAGCCTTGCGCCCGCTTCAGGAAGCCTTTGCGGATAGGAAAGTGGACCTTGAGATCGGATACCGTCAGAAGCTCGGAGGGCTGTGGGCGAGCGGCCGACTGCGCGGGAAGGCCGGCCGCCCCCGCCGCCACCGAAACGCGCGCCTTGCCATTTTCCCATCGCGCCTGGGTCTCGCGCGCGAAGTGGCAGCGAACCTCATGCCCCTCTTCCACTCGGGTCCAAGGGGGGGAGTCCTGCGCGCAGACCGGTGCGGCCGACTCGCAACGGGCGGCAAAGCGGCATCCCGCGAAGGCCCCATCGAGCGGCGGCACCGTCCCCTTGATCACGCTCAAGGTTCCCGCGCGCCGGTTGCGACCGGGCAGGGCGGCGAAGAGGCTTTGCGAATACGGATGCGCAGGGCGTGCGAAGAAGGCATCGCGCGGCGCCCGCTCCACGAGCTGGCCCGCGTACATCACGGCGACCTGGTGCGCCATTTCGGATACGACAGCCAGGTCATGGGTAATCAGCAGGACGGACATCTGCCGCTCCCGCTGAAGCCCGCGCATCAGTTCCAGGATCTGGGCCTGAATGGTGACATCCAGCGCGGTGGTCGGCTCGTCGGCGATCAGTATCCGCGGGCGTGCCGCCAGCGCCATCGCGATCATCACGCGCTGTTTCTGGCCTCCGGACAATTGGAACGGATAGTCGCCATAGCGCCTTTCCCGATCGGCAATGCCCACCTGGGCCAGCAGATCCAGCACCCGCTTGCGCACGGCCTTCCCGCGCAAATCCGTGTGCCGCAGCAAGGCCTCGCCGATCTGGCGGCCCACGGTCATGACGGGATTGAGGCTCGTCATCGGCTCCTGGAAGATCATGCCGACCGTTCCCCCCCGGTGGTCGCGCAGGCGAAGCTCCGGCATGGAAAGCCACTCTTCCCCATCGACGCGCACCGAACCGGACCGGATCTCGGCCGCCTCGGGAAGCAGGCGCATGAGCGACAACGCCGTGAGCGACTTGCCGCAGCCCGACTCGCCGACCAGGGCAAAGGTCTCGTTGCGCCCGATCGAGAAGCTCACGTCGTCGACGGCATGCACCTTTGCGCCATCGGCGTGGACAATCGTCGTCAGATGCTCGACCTCGAGAAGGCGCTCTTCGCTCACCGCTCCCCCCCTCTTCCCTTGGTTCGGGGATCCAACGCTTCACGCACGACGTCGGCGAACAGGTTCGCCGAGAGCACCAGGGCGAACATGAAGATGAAGGCGGAGGCAAGCGGCCACCAGACCGCCGGCTGCCGCGCCATCTCAAGGCGCGCCGAGTTGATCATGTTGCCCCAGCTGATCGTGCTGGGATCGACCCCCACGCCGACGTAGGACAGGACGGCTTCCGCCAAAACCAGCGAGCTGAAATCGAGCACCACCGAGATCAGCACGATATGCATCACGTTGGGCAGAATGTGGCGCGTGATGATGCGCCCGTGGCCGACGCCAAAGGCTCTCGCGGCCTGAATGTAATCCGCCTCGCACAGCTTGAGCGTTTCCCCCCGCAGCAGGCGGCACAGTCCCGTCCAGCTGGTGATTCCCAGGATCAGGCACAGAAACAGCAGGCGCATGTCCGCCCGGGCGGCTACCGTGTCATAGAGCCCCGCGTGCCGATCCATGTAGGACTGCAGGATCAGCACGGCCGCCGCAATCAGGAGGACGCCGGGAATGGAGTTCAGCGTGGTGTAGACGTATTGCACGACATCATCCACCCAGCCCCGGAAGTAACCCGCCGAGATGCCGAGCGCCAGGGCGAAAGGGAGCATGACGAGCGTGGTCACGGTGCCGATCACGAGTCCGGTACGGACGCTCTTGAGGGAGAGGTAGAACACGTCCCGTCCCACCTCGTCGGTCCCAAGAATGTGATAGTGGGTGCACAACGCGCCGGCCGACCATCCGAGGGCCAGCACGACGCCGAAAGTCAGGCCGATCGTGCGCCAGGGCACTTGGGTATCGCCGCGCAGGCACCTGAGCGCCATTTGCCAGACGGCGCAGCGGTGGCGGCGGGCGAGCCGCCAGGTCAGCGCGGCAGCCGCCACCAGCCACGCGGCCCCGGCCTCGGCAAGCGCGCGCGCGACCCGGGCGCATACGTCGCCGCCGAGCTCGGCAGCACTCTTGAGCCCCGCGCCCCCATACTTGAGCCTGGGGTACTCCCGCCGCGTCTGCCCGTCCGGCAGGCGCACGGTCTCCTGGGTGTAAAGGCGGGTGGCGAACGGGGCGGAATAGCTGTACTCGGTATGGGTACGCAAAGGCCCTGCGATCAGATCAAAAACGCTCAGGAGTTCCGGCGAGTAATAGCGAACCGTACTCCCTTTCACAGGGGCAATCGGCAGCCGCACATGGACCGAGTCCAGCAGCCCGATCGCCGCATATGCCGCGAGGATCACGGCCGCGCCCATGGCCATCGGGCTGCGAACCACCCGCGACCAGGGTCTCTGCAAAGGGGGATGGCGCCGGATGTACAGGGCAAGAAGGACCGCCGCGACGATCAGGACGTAAAGCAGCGCATCGGTCCACAGCACGACCCATTCGACGGACCAGGCGTGTCCCCAGAAAGAAAAGCTGAGCGGCAAGCGGATCAGAATCGCACCCTCGGATCGAACAGCGTATAGGAGAGGTCCGTCAACAAGAGCCCGACGATGTACAAAACGGACCCCAGAAAGACCATGGCGCGCACGATTCCGAAGTCCTGCGACTGAATCGCGTCGATCGTGTAGCTGCCCAGCCCGGGAATGCCGAAGAAGGACTCCATGATGAGGCTGCCCATGAAGAGCGTCGGGATCACGACGACCGCGCCCGTCAGGATGGGGATCATGCCGTTCCTGAGCACGTGGCGGAAGAGGACCTGCGCCTCCGACAGGCCCTTGGCGCGCGCCGTGCGGACATAGTCCTTGCCGGACTCCTCCAGGAACAAGGTGCGATACCAACGCGTCCCGCTGCCCACGCCGGCAACCACGCCGATGGCCACCGGCAGCGCGACGAACTTGAAGCTTTCAACCCCGCCGGCATACCCTGAAATCGGCACGAGGCGAAGGACGATGGCGAACAGATACTGGCCCGCGATGATGTAGAAGAGTCCCGAGATGGACATGAGCGCGACGCTCAGCACGGTCCCGGCCAGGTCCAGGTACGTCGCCCGAAAGAACACCGTGAGCAGCGCGAAGGTGATATTGGTGGCGAGTCCGATCACGAACACCGGCAACTGGATCTCCAGGCTCGGCCCCATGCGCGCCCGGATGTCCCGGCCGATATCGCGCCCGTCATCGGAGCGGCCGAAGCGGAAGGCAAACATGTCGACCGACTGGGTGAAGAAGATGGTATCGGTCACGCGGCCCAGCCCCGGCGCCGACGAATTGTAGAGCAGGGGCTTGTCGTAGCCGTGCTCGCGCTTCCATGCCTGAATCATCGCCGGCGTGACGTATTTCGTCCCCAAGTGCGCCCGCGCCATGTCGTCGGGCGAATTCACCACGAAAAACAACGTGAAGGTCAGCAGATTCACCCCGATGAGGATCGGGATCGCATAGAGGATGCGGCGCAGGATGTAGGCGCTCATGCCTGTCCCTCGCGTTCGGAGGGACGGGCCACGCGGCGCTCCTTGCGCCGGTAGCTCACCGCGACCGGCAGGATGCCGGCCACGAGAAGCCCTGCCAGGACACCCAGGGGCCAGATCCTCGGCCGGTTCCAGCGGTCGCGGGCACGCTCCCGCGCCCTGGGATCGATGCGCAGGTACTTGAGCGTATTGTTCGCCATGAGATTCAGCTTCGCGTTGTGGTACCACGAATGGTAGAGGGTGTACTGAACCGGGTAGAAGCCCCAGACCCAGGGCGCATCCCTTTGCGCGATGCGGACCATGCGGTCGATGATCGCCTGGCGCGCGGGCGTATCGTCCATGTCGCGCATGGCCTCGAACAGCCGGTCGTATTCGGGATTCTCGTAGTTGGCCGCATTCTCTCCGTTCTTGCCCACTTCGCGGTTGGGCCCGTACAGGAGGAAGAGGAAATTCTCCGGATCGGGATAATCGGCGTTCCAGCCCCATTCGAAGATCTGGTCATGGCCCTTGCGCATCTTGTCCTGGAATCGGTTGTAGTCCGTGGCGCGCACGACGAGCTGAATGTCGAGCTTGCGAAACTGGGCGCGCAGCCAGTCCAGTCGCGCCGCATCGCTGGGCCCGGTCGCGACCGTGTCCAGGTACAGCAGCAGGGGCTTCCCGGTCTTCGCATCGCGCCCGCCGGGGTAACCTGCCTCGGCCAACAGGCGCCGCGCCTCGGCAATCGGCTTGCGCTGCGCCCGCCCGTCGGCCCAGTCGTAGACGTAAGGATCGATGCCCTGGGGACCGGAAACATGGCCGAAGATCCCCGGAGGAATCGGTCCTTGCGCGGGAATGCCCCGTCCGTTCAGGAAAATCGCGATGTAGGCCTCGTAATTGATGGCGATTGAGATGGCCTGCCGGAGGTCCCGCGCCCGTTGCGAATAGCCGCCCACCACGGGGTCGAGCATGTTGAACCCCATGTACATGATGGAGGTCTGTACGCTCTTTTGCAGCCGGATGCCCCGCTTGCGCATCGCCGGCGTGAGCCCCGCCTCTCCGTTGGCGCCCACGCGGATCGCCTGGTCGAAGTTGTCCGGGCCGATGCCGGAGGCATCGTAGTAGCCCTGCAGGAACTTGTTCCAATAGGGTATCTGCTCCTTTTCCAGGCTGAAGACCACTTTGTCGACGAACGGCAGGCGGCGGCCGGCATCCTTCAACAGTCCCGCCTTGGCATCGCCGGGCGCCCCTTGGATCGGGTAGGTTTCCCAATGAAAATTGGGATTGCGCACCAGCACCATCCGCCGATTCGGATCGTTGACGGTCAACATGTAGGGACCGGTCCCGACCGGAAACCAATCCAGCGTCAGATTGCGGTTCGCCATCCCCGGCTGGGCATAGAAATGATCCACCGCCCACGGCACCGGGGCAAAGAAGGGCATGGCGAGCCAATACTTGAACTGCGGATACTTGCCATAGAGCTCGATGCGGTAGGTGTAGCGATCGATGGTCTTCGCCCCGGTCAGGGGGTAGCGACGCAAGTCGAGGAAGGCGTGGGGGGCGCGCGCATAGGCGGCAGCGAGCCGCTTCGCATACTGCGCCAGCCCGACGATGTGCTGGCTCATCAACCCGAGAATCGGCGAATCCAGAGTGGGGCTTGCCAATCTTTTTATTTCATACACATAGTCCGCCGCCGTCAGCTCCTTCGTCCCGGTTTCCGGGAAGTCCGACAGGCGATGGATACGAGCGAGTTGGGCCGGCGTGAGATGCTGGTACAGGAAATGTCCTGCCGCGTCGCGCGCGAAAGCCGGATGGGGCTGGTAACGAATGCCCGGCTTGATGTGGATGTAGTAGACGCTGTAGGCCACCTGCGCGTCGGGCGCATCGCTCGGCAATGGCCGTCCCTGACGGTCCAGATAGTGAGGGCGGGGAACGCGCTCGGCCGTCAGCGGCTCGAGCCGGTATGGCCGCGCCAGGTAGCTGTATTGCAGCGGCGGTTCGTAGATCTGCCCGGTCAGGATGACTTCGTTGCTGCTGTACGACACGGCCGGGTCGAGATGCTTGGGACGTTCCTGGAACGCCGTATAGAGGATATTCGCCGCGCGATCGGACGCCGGGTAGGGATCGTTCCACGGCGTACGGGCACAGCCGGCGAACACGACGGTGGCAATGAGCGCGATCCAGAATCCCAGCTGTGTCATCTCATGCAGTGTAACGCAAAACGGGTGGCGGTTTCAGTGGCGGCGGCGCCGAGACCCGCACGCGTCGGTGCCGCGGGCGAAGGCGCGGAAATTTCCGCTATAATACGTTCTTCGCAACGCGGAGCCAAAGGAGTGGCAATGGGATTGATGGCAAATAAACGGGTTCTGATCACGGGGATGATCAGCAACCGCTCGATCGCCTACGGCATCGCCTTAGCCATGAAGCGGGAGGGTGCCGAACTCGCCTTCACCTACCAGAACGAGCGGGTGGAGGCACGCGTGCGCGAACTGGCTGCCGAATTTTCCAGCGACTTGGTGTTTCCCTGCGATGTCGGAGCCGATGCCGAGATCGATGCGCTCTTCGCTAACCTCTCGCAGCACTGGGACAGCCTCGACTGCCTGGTGCATTCGATCGCGTTCGTGCCCAAAAGTGCCCTGTCCGGCGGATACCTCGAAGCCGTGACGCGGGAGACCTTCCGGATCGCGCACGACATCAGCTCCTACAGCTTCTCGGCCCTCGCCAAGGCGGCGCTTCCCATGATGGAAGGCAGGCCCGCCTCGCTTCTGACGCTGTCGTACCTCGGCGCGATCCGGTCGGCGCCGCACTACAATGTCATGGGGCTTGCCAAGGCAAGCCTCGAATCGAGCGTCTACTACATGGCGCAAAGCCTTGGCCCCAGAGGCATCCGCGTCAACGCCATTTCTGCGGGGCCGATCAAGACGCTGGCCGCCAGCGGGATCGCGGATTTCGGCAAGCTCTTGAGCGTGGCCGAGAAAACGGCCCCGTTGCGGCGCAACGTGACCATCGAGGAAGTCGGCAACGCCGCCGCCTTCCTGTGCAGCGACTTGGCCAGCGGGATTACCGGCGAGATCACCTACGTCGACGCCGGCTTCAACACCACCATGGGCGCCATTCCAGACTAGCCGATTCGGGCAGCGGGGACCCATCGGGCGGATGCCGCCGGGGGACGCAAATCCCCGAAGGCCGACGCATTCAGCGTGTGCCGCTGCCGGAACATCCATCAGGCAACAGGCATTCCCGAGCGGCTGCGCGCGACCGTCCCTGACCACGCCGCCGTGCCGTCCACACCCCATCCTTGCCGATCTGCCCACCGCCGGCGAGCGACTCCGCCGGCCGGGAGGGCCCGGAACATCGGACCGGTCGGTTGCGCAGGAGGGGGGCTCTTGAGGGAGAAGTGGAATTCCGGGCTTGCGAAGCAGGCCGTCCCCCGCTAACGGACCCACTTGCATGGGCATCGCGTGCGATACGCCCAGGGTCCGGCAAGCGACCTCGGGCAAGGCACCGGCGTCCCGACGCGGCGATGGGGCCGGTGGATCTGTCGCGTTTCCCCGCGCATGTGGGGATCAGAAACGTCGCGGCGATGGCTAGCGCGCCGGATCGCGCGTCCCGCGTCAGTCGCTTTGTCGGGCCGGCTTCAGGGCCTGGGGATCCTCGATCTTGATGCTCGCCTGCTGCCTCAAGGCCGCGATATAGGCTTGCGCATAGGCGTTCCCCAGAGCGCGGTTCAGCATTTCCTCGAGCTGCGGATCGGCCGCGTTCTTGGGCTGCGTGACGGCATCGATCCGGAACAGGGCATAGCCGCCTTGGGGTGCGGGGGCGCCCACGTAGGCCGGCAGATGGGTGGCGTCGGCCTTGAAGACTTCCTGGAGCTCGGCCGGGTCCAGGCCGAGCGAATCACGGCGCGTCACCGTCTTGGCCGCGCCAAACGCGACCGTCGCCGGTTGGCCCGCCCGAAGGCGCGCCAGCATCTGGCGCCCTTTGGCCTGTGCGAGGGCGTCGGCGCCCTTCAGCTTGAGTTCACGGACGATGCGGGCCTGCACCTGGGCGAACGGCTCGACGAAGGCCGGCTGATAGGCGAGCACGCGGCCGGACACCAGCGTGTTGTTCCCCACGTCAATGGCATCGGTGTTGCGCCGCTTGATCAGCGCATCCGGAGAGAACACGGCACGCAGGAATTTCTTGCTGCTCAGGACTGGATTCCCAGCGCCCGTACCGTCGGGTTCGATCCAGCCGCTGCTGGTCTGTACCGTGAGCCCCAGGGCCGCGGCCGCCGGTTGCAGGCTGTCGAAGCGCTCGTAGACCAAATTGGTGAAATGGTCCGCGACGTCGTCGAACTTCTCCTGGGCCTTGGCCGCCCTCAATTGATTGAGAATCTCGCCGCGTACGGCGTCGAGGGGCTCGGTCGTCGCCGGCTGGATGCCCGTAAGCTCGATGATGTGGAAGCCAAAGGGCGATTGCACGGGTCCTGCGATCTGGTGCAAGGCCATTGAAAAGACCGCATCCGAGAACGGCTTGACCATGTCCGCACGCGCAAAGAATCCCAAGTCGCCGCCTTGGGCGGCGGTTCCGGAATCGTCCGAATATTTCCTGGCAAGCGCCGCGAATTGGCTCGGATGGGCCCTGACCTGCGCGAGGATGCGCAAGGCCTTCGCCCGTGCGGCTTCCACCTGGGCCGGGGTGGGATGGCTCGGCAACGCGATCAGGATATGGGAGGCTCGGCGCTCCTCAGGTTTCTGGTAAGTCTTGAGGTGATCCTGGTAATACTGCTTGACGGCCGCATCCGATACCGATATTTGTCCCAACAGGGTCTGCGGCGAAAGCACGAGATACTGAATGCGCACGCGCCGGGGCACTCGGAACTCCTGGCGATGCGCCGCGTAATAGGCCTCCTCCGCCGCCTGCGTCACGTTGATCGAGGCGGCCAAAGCCTGCGGGCTGAAGTCCACCTCGGCAATCCGGCGCTCTTCCAGCATGAGGCGGCGGAAGCGCGCCGAGACCGTGCGGGAAATCATCATCGGGCTCGTCGCCACACCCATCAACTGGGCCACCACCAGTTCATTGCGCAGGTTCGATTCAAAGCTGAGGGGCGTCAAATTCCGGGCACTCAGGGCCGCTTCGTATTGCGCCCGCGAGAAGTGCCCATCTTGCTGGAAGGCGGGAACCTGGCTGATCATCGCCACCAACTGCTGATCCGGCACGCGCAGCCGCGCTTTGCGCGCCGCCCGCAGCACCAGGTACTGGTTAACCAGCTCGTCGAGCACCGACCGGCGCAAGGCCGCCGTGTCCACCGTCGACACATCGGCGTCCGGCGGCAGCTCCGCCAACAGCCGCTGCTCCGCCGCCTTGAGCGCCGTGCCGTACGCCTCGTGGGTAATCGCGTAGCCATCGACGGCGGCCACGGTGTCGTGATTGCCCCAGAAATGGATGTACGACCCCACGCCCCACAAGGCAAAGGGGATCACCAGCAATGCCAGGATGACTTTGACGAGCCAACCTTCGGCACGGGAACGGATCGCTTCAAGCATAAGGCAGACTCTCTACGGACGAGGGGAGAAGAGGGGACAAGGGTAATCGCAAACGGGCCGTGAGTCAAAGGCGGTCCCGCGCACCCGCACAGCCCCTTCAGGGCGAAGGGGGGCGGCTCTCGGACTCGCCTCTCGGCGCCCGCGCGATGTAAAAAGGGGCGAACGCAGGTTCGCCCCTTCTTGGTTTGGCGGAGTGGACGGGACTCGAACCCGCGACCCCCGGCGTGACAGGCCGGTATTCTAACCGACTGAACTACCACTCCTAGACAACTCAACGCTGCTGGTGGGTGCTGAGGGGTTCGAACCCCCGACATTCGCCTTGTAAGGGCGACGCTCTACCAACTGAGCTAAGCACCCTTGGCTTCGCACCAACCAAAACGGCTAGTTTACACCTTCTTTGAGTGCCTTACCAGCACGAAATTTTGGCACTTTGGCAGCCTTGATCTTGATCGTGGCGCCGGTGCGCGGATTGCGTCCGTTGCGCGGGGCGCGCTTGCCGATATAGAACGTCCCGAAGCCCACCAAGGTCACCATGTCGCCCTTCTTGAGCGCTCCCTTCACGGCGACGATGGCGGCGTCCAGCGCGCGGCCGGCGGCTGCCTTAGACATCTGGGCCGAACTCGCCATGGCATCAATCAACTCGGATTTATTCACGTCAGTTCCCCTTTTTCGTGTCGGCGCAGGAATACCCTGCACAACGCTTTATAACAAGGCGAAAAAGCTTGTGTCAAGCGGTGTTGCGGCCGACACCCCGGTGCAAACCCACTGTCTACGGGGAAAAGACCGAATCAGGCCGCGCCGCGCAAGGCCTCGCGGGGGCATTCGCCCCCTGCGGTCCGCCGATGGGGGAGGATCGCCGGGGGCGCCCAGACGGGGAAAGGCTCAGTGCTTGAGCAGCGCCGACGAGCCCGCATCTTCGACCGCGGCCGGCACGGCCGCCACTTCTTCGGGCTGCTCGGGCAGAGCCTTGGGTTTGACTTCGAGCGCGATCTCCAGCACTTCGTCGATCCATTTGACCGGATGGATGTCGAGCTTGTTCTTGATGTTGTCGGGGATCTCCACCAAGTCCTTGGTATTCTCCTGGGGAATCAGAACGGTCTTGATGCCGCCGCGGTGGGCCGCCAGCAGCTTCTCCTTCAAGCCGCCGATCGGCAGGACCTCGCCTCGCAGGGTGATCTCGCCCGTCATCGCCACGTCCGCCCGCACCGCGATGCCCGTCAGCACCGAGACCATCGCGGTGCAGATCGCGATCCCGGCACTCGGCCCGTCCTTGGGCGTCGCCCCTTCGGGCAGGTGAATGTGGATATCGTGCTTCTGGTAGAAATCGTCTTCCAGACCGAGTCCGCGGGCGCGGCTGCGCACCACGGTCATGGCGGCCTGGATGGATTCCTGCATGACTTCCCCCAGCTTGCCGGTGGTGGTCATCTTGCCCTTGCCCGGCAGCAGCGCGCTTTCGATGGTCAGCAGTTCGCCGCCGACCTCGGTCCAGGCGAGCCCGGTGACCTGCCCGACCTGATTGTGCTTCTCTGCCATGCCGTAGGTATAACGGCGCACGCCGAGATACTTGTCGAGGTTCTTGGCGGTCACCGAGATCTTGTGGCCGGTCGCCTTCACCAGCATCGCTTTCACCGCCTTCCGGCAGATCTTGGCGATCTCGCGCTCAAGGCTGCGCACGCCCGCCTCTCGGGTATAGTAGCGCACGATGTCCCGCAGGGCGCTTTCGGACACGGCGAACTCTTCCGCCTTCAAGCCGTGATTGCCCATCTGCTTGGGCACCAGATAGCGCGCCGCGATATTGATCTTCTCGTCCTCCGTATAGCCGGACAGGCGAATGACTTCCATGCGGTCAAGCAACGGGCCGGGGATATTCATCGTGTTGGCCGTGGCCACGAACATCACGTCGGACAAGTCGTACTCGACCTCCACATAATGGTCCGTAAAGGTGTGATTCTGCTCGGGATCGAGCACCTCCAGCAGGGCCGAGGACGGGTCCCCCCGGAAATCCATCCCCATCTTGTCGACTTCATCGAGCAGGAACAGGGGGTTGCGAACGCCGACCTTGGCCATGTTCTGCAGCACTTTTCCCGGCATGGAACCGATATAGGTGCGCCGGTGCCCGCGGATCTCCGCCTCATCCCGCACACCGCCCAGCGCCATGCGGACAAACTTCCGGTTGGTCGCCTTGGCGATCGACTGCCCGAGCGAGGTCTTGCCCACACCGGGCGGTCCGACCAGACACAAGATAGGGGCCTTCAACTTATCCACCCGCTGCTGCACCGCCAGGTATTCCACGATCCGCTCCTTGACCTTCTCCAGTCCGTAGTGATCGTGGTCAAGCACCTGCTCGGCGGTACTCAAATCCTTGCTGATCTTGGTCTTCTTCTTCCACGGCAGACCCACCAGCGTTTCGATGTAGTTGCGCACCACCGTCGCCTCCGCCGACATCGGGGACATCAGGCGCAGCTTCTTCAACTCGGCTTCCGCTTTCGCGCGCGCGTCCTTGGGCATGTGCGCCGACTTGATCTTCTTGTCCAGTTCGTCGAGGTCTGCGCCTTCCTCCATCTCGCCCAATTCCTTCTGGATGGCCTTGACCTGTTCGTTCAAATAGTACTCGCGCTGGCTCTTCTCCATCTGGCGCTTCACCCGCCCGCGAATACGCTTCTCGACCTGCAGAATGTCGATCTCCGTCTCCATGAGGCTCAGCAAATGTTCCAGGCGGCTGCGGATGTCGCGCAACTCGAGCACCTCCTGCTTCTGCTCGAGCTTGAGCGGAAGATGCGCCGCGATGGTGTCGGCCAGGCGCCCGGCTTCGTCGATCCCGGCGAGCGAGGTCAGAATCTCCGGCGGAATCTTCTTGTTGAGCTTCACATATTGGTCGAACTGGGTAATCAACGCACGACGCATGGCCTCCACTTCGTGGTCCTCGAGACCGTCGGCCGGCAGCACATGGGCGCGGGCCGCGAAATGCGTCTTATCGTCGATGAATTCGATGACCGTCGCGCGCTGTTCGCCCTCGACCAGGACTTTGACGGTCCCGTCCGGAAGCTTGAGCATCTGCAGGATGGTCGCGATGCTGCCGAGTCCATAGAGGTCCTCGGGCGTGGGATCATCCTTTGCGGCCGACTTCTGGGCCACCAGCAGGATGCTCTTGCCGGCCTCCATCGCGGTCTCCAAGGCCTTGATGGATTTGGGACGCCCGACGAACAGGGGAATGACCATGTGGGGGAACACGACCACGTCGCGAAGCGGCAGCAGGGGAAGCGTCACTTCGTCGCTCATCAGGGATTTCTCGAGGTTTGCCATGTCGTTCCACCTAACATTGAGATTTTTAACGGACAGCTCTTACATGGGGATGGCAAGAAGCAATTCAAGAGCGGTCGCACGAAGGCATCGCGCGGCTGGAAGAAGCGAAGGCAAGCCGCGCCGAGGAGGCGCGGCCGTACCTCAAGCCGACTCGACGGCCTTTTGCGGATCGGAATAGATGAGCAAGGGCTTGCCGGCGCCGGCGATCACGTCCCCGTCGATGACGACCTTCGTCACGTTCGTCGATGAGGGCAATTCATACATGGTATCGAGCAGGGAATGCTCCAGAATCGAACGCAACCCGCGCGCGCCCGTCTTGCGCGCGAGCGCCTTCTGCGCAATGACCTGCAGGGCGTCATTGCGGATCTCGAGCTCGACGCCCTCCATGCTGAACAGCTTGGCGAACTGCTTGATCAGCGCATTCTTGGGTTCGGTCAGGATCTGGACCAGCGCCGCCTCGTCGAGCTCCTCCAGCGTCGCC
The DNA here is from genome assembly GCA_021788645.1 of Pseudomonadota bacterium. Taxonomy (GTDB): domain Bacteria; phylum Pseudomonadota; class Gammaproteobacteria; order Burkholderiales; family JAKAFK01; genus JAKAFK01. The sequence goes on along the minus strand of JAJYKK010000012.1, from coordinate 42,227 downwards.
ACGACCGGCAGACGACCGACGAATTCGGGGATGAGCCCATACTTGATCAAATCTTCGGGCTCGACGTCCCGCAGGACCGCGCCCACGTCCTTGCGGTCATCACGGCTCTTGACCTCGGCACCGAATCCGATGCCCCCTCGCTCCGAGCGGTTCCGGATGATCTTCTCCAGGCCGCCGAAGGCTCCGCCGCAGACGAACAGGATGTTCGTCGTGTCCACCTGCACGAACTCCTGGTTGGGATGCTTGCGCCCGCCCTGGGGAGGCACGGAGGCGACAGTCCCCTCGATCAGCTTCAGGAGCGCCTGCTGCACCCCCTCTCCGGACACGTCCCGGGTGATCGACGGATTGTCCGACTTGCGCGAAATCTTGTCGATCTCGTCGATGTAGACAATGCCCTGCTGGGCCTTCTCCACGTCGTAGTCACATTTCTGCAACAGCTTCTGGATGATGTTCTCGACGTCCTCGCCGACATAGCCCGCCTCGGTCAGGGTCGTCGCATCGGCGATCACGAACGGCACGTTGAGCAGCCGTGCGAGCGTCTGAGCCAGGAGCGTCTTGCCCGAGCCCGTCGGGCCGATCAGCAGGATGTTGCTCTTGGCCAACTCCACATCGTCGCTCTTGCCGTGCGTGCGCAGCCGCTTGTAATGGTTGTAGACGGCCACCGACAGGATCTTCTTGGCCAAAGGCTGCCCAATGACATACTGATCAAGGATCTCGCAGATTTCCCGGGGCAACGGCAGATCGCCTTTGCCGGCCTTGGCGGACGCATCGCCCTGGATCTCCTCGCGGATGATGTCGTTGCACAGCTCGACGCATTCATCGCAGATGAACACGGACGGTCCGGCGATGAGCTTGCGCACCTCGTGCTGGCTCTTTCCGCAGAAAGAACAGTAGAGCAGCTTTTCCCCGCCTATTTTGTCAGCCATAACCCGATTTCCTTGAACATGCGGCCCGTTAAAACCGACCCAACATTCGCGGCGGCGCGCTCAGGCCAGAGGGGGGCACGCCCCACCCCGCGTCGCCTGAACCACAAACCCACGCTACCGCTGAACCGCGCGCGACACGCCAGCGCAGACTATGCCGCCACCTCGGCCCGATTGACCAGCATCTTGTCGACCAGACCGTAGGTCACCGACTCCTCGGCCCCCATAAAGTAGTCCCGATCGGTGTCTTTTTCAATAACCTTGACGGGTTGCCCGGTGTGCTTGGCCAGCAGTTCGGTCATCCGTGCGCGCAGATAGAGGATTTCCTTGGCGTGGATCTCGATATCCGAGGCCTGGCCCTGGAACCCGCCCAGCGGCTGGTGAATCATGACGCGCGAGTTCGGCAGGCAATAGCGCTTGCCCTTCGCGCCGGCCGCCAGGAGGAACGCTCCCATGCTCGCCGCCTGCCCGATGCACAACGTGCTCACGTCGGGCTTGATGAACTGCATGGTGTCATAGATTGCCATCCCCGCCGAGACCAATCCCCCGGGCGAATTGATGTACAGGGAAATATCCTTGTCGGGATTTTCCGACTCCAGGAAGAGCAGTTGGGCGACCACCAGGTTGGCGGACATCTCGTCGATCTGCCCCACCAGAAAAATCACGCGCTCCTTCAGCAGGCGCGAGTAGATGTCGTAGGCGCGCTCTCCACGCCCACTTTGTTCGATTACCATGGGGACGAGCCCCAGGGCTGCGGGATCCAGCCGGTCGCGTGCGATCATTTAGCGTTACCCATCAATTCGTCAAAAGTGCTCGCTCTTTCTTCCACTTTAGCATTCTGCAACACCCACGCGACGACATTGTCCTCGAGGGCGCGCAGCTCGATTTCCTTCAGTTGGGCCGGGTTTTGATAATACCACTTGACCACTTCCTGGGGCTTCTCGTAGGCCTCGGCGACATCCTCCACCAGCGCCCGCACTTGATCCGGCTTGGCCTCCAGGTGCTGGGCCTTGACCATCTCGGACAGAATCAGCCCCAACGCCACGCGCCGTCTGGCTTCCGGGACAAGCGCCTCGCTGACCGCCTGCGCCGCCGCATCATGCCCCGAACTGTGCGTCATGCGGGCGACTTCTGCCTGGACCAGGGTCTGGGGCACCTCCACGGCCGTCGCATCGAGCAGGCCCTGCATGACTTGGTCGCGCAGCCGCTCATGGATCCGCCTCTTGAGCTCGCGCTCGAGATTTCCCCGCACCTCGGCGCGCAACCGCCCAAGGTCGCCGTCCTCGACGCCCAGGGCCTTCGCGAAGGCCTCGTCGAGCGGCGGCAGCAGCGCCTCCTCGACATGGTGCACGGTGATCTCGAAAGCCGCCGTCTTGCCGGCCACTTCCTTGCCATGATAATCCGCCGGAAAGGTTAATTCAAATGACCGTTGCGCAGCCGCGGAAAGGCCGATCAGCGCGTCCTCGAACGCATTCAGGAAGCGGCCCTCGCCCAGGATGACGGGCACGTTCTCCGCCTTCCCGCCGGCAAACGCCTCCCCGCCGATCGTGCCGCGATAGCTGATGGTGACCCGATCCCCATGGGCCGCAGGACGATCCACGTCGGTGTAGCTTGCCCGCTGGCGGCGCAGCACTTCGATCGTCTTGTCGACATTGGCGTCCTCGACGCTCGCCACCAGCCGTTCGATCGCCAATTGCGCAAGATCGCCCACCCGGACCTCGGGATAGACCTCGAACACAGCCGTGAACTCGTACTGGTCCGCGTCCTTCGCCGGGGGCTCCAGCTCGAACCGCGGCAACCCGGCGACCTTGAGCGACTGCTCGCGGACCGCTCCGCTGAATTCGCTCTTCAGGGCGTCCTCGAGCACCTCGCGCTGCACCTGAGGCCCATAGTGCTGCTGAAGAATCCTCATCGGCACCTTGCCGGGACGAAATCCATGCAGCTTGACGGTTCGCCCCAGGCGCTTCAGGCGCCCTTCCACCTCCGCCGCGATCGCCCCGTGCGGGAGCACCACTTTCAAGCGCCGTTCCAGCGGATTTCCATTTTCCGATACACTCTGCATGACAATTCCTTAAACGCAATCGGCCCGCCCCCTGCCCGCTGGGGACACGGGGGCAAGCCCGCTCGATGACAATCAATTTGATGGCGTGCCGCCGCGCCACCGCGTTGCGCGCACAGGGAGTCCTATGCCTCCTCTCCATGCGCCCTCGACTGGGCCCGCCCGGCGGGCAGAGCCGCACGGGCCGCGTCTCACGCAGCCCCGGCGCGTCGGGGAACGCTCGCGCTTCACGGCGGCGCAGCGAACATCCGTCAGAAAATCCTCAACTTGGCATGATAGCACGAAGATGCGCGGATTTGGCCAGGCGCACGACGCGTCGACCGGCAAGGGAGATGCGGCAAGGCCGACCGCATAACGGAACGCGAGAGAGGGTGGCTGGTGCGAAAGGGGGGACTCGAACCCCCACGGATTGCTCCGCTGGAACCTAAATCCAGTGCGTCTACCAATTCCGCCACTTTCGCCGGCACTGCTCGCCGCCAGGCGACCCAGCGGTCCAGCCCCGACGGCTGGCGGATTCTATCACGAAACGCCACATGCCCGGTGCGGGAGCCCCATTCCCGTCCGGTTTCCGCGCGTCGCGCCGGCCTCGGCCGCGAGGTCTTCAATAGTGTATAATTTTTCCGAAGCGTTCGTTTTCGTCGAGCGAAGACCGTTCGATCCGACTCAATCCTTCTTGCCCGCCGGCTCCCGCGTTTATGCCCACGCCGTACGCCATTGACCATTACGAAAATTTCCCGGTCGCCTCGATCCTCCTGCCCAGGCGTCTGCGCTACCCGGTCAGCGTCATCTACACCTTCGCGCGCAGGGCGGACGACTTTGCCGACGAGGGCGACTGGCCGGCCGCCGTTCGCCTCGCGCGGCTCGCCGAATTCAGCCAGGAGTTGGACCGGATCGCCGAAGGCACGGCGCCGCAGACCCGGCTGTTTCAGGACCTGGCCGCGGTGGTCAGCCGACACGCGCTGCCGTTGGCCCCCTTCTATGATCTGCTGGATGCCTTTGCCCAGGACGTCAGAAAAAACCGCTACGCACATTTCGGCGAGGTGATGGACTACTGCCGGCGCTCCGCCAATCCCATCGGGCGTCTGCTGCTCCATCTCTACGGCGAAGCGAGCCCGCGCAACCTTGCCTATTCCGATGCCATCTGTTCGAGCCTCCAGATCATCAACTTCCTGCAGGACATCGCCGTGGACATGCGAAAGAATCGCATCTATCTGCCGCAGGACGAACTGGCCCGCTATGCGCTCAGCGAGACCGATCTCGCGCGCGGACGGCCGGGTCCCGCCTGGAAGCCGTTCATCCATCAGCAGATCGAGCGCGCCCGGCGGCTGCTGCAGGCCGGCGCCCCGCTGGGCCAGGCCCTGCACGGCCGTGTGGGCCTCGAGATGCGCCTCATCATCATGGGCGGCGAGGCGATCCTGCGCAAGCTTCACCGCAGCGACGGCAACATCTTTGCCCAACGGCCCACGCTCTCGGCGCCGGACTGGCTGTACATGACGTATCGCGCGGCGCTCGCGCGCTAGGCGCCGAGCCCCAAGCCCTCCTATGGACAAGCGCCCGTGACGCCCGAACAATACTGTCAGGAAAAAGCCGCACGGAGCGGTTCCAGCTTCTACTATAGCTTTTTGTTTCTGCCCCCCGAGCAGCGACGCGCCATCACCGCCCTCTATGCCTTCTGCCGCGAGGTCGACGACGTCGTCGACGAGTGCCATGACGCCGGCGTGGCGCGAATCAAGCTGGATTGGTGGCGCGGCGAGATTGAAGCCACTTTCCGGGGCCACGCCCAGCATCCCGTCACCCAGGCCCTCTCCCCGGCGATCAGCCATTTCGGGCTCGCCCTCGAGCCCTTCACGGAGATCGTCGACGGCATGGAAATGGATCTGCGCCAGGAGCGCTACCCCGATTTCAAGGCGCTGCAGCTGTATTGTTATCGCGTCGCCTCGGTGGTCGGCCACCTCTCGGCATCGATCTTCGGCTACCAGGATCACCGGACGCTCAAGTACGCCCATGACCTGGGCATGGCCTTCCAGCTCACCAACATCATCCGCGATATCGGCGAGGACGCGAGGCGTGGGCGACTTTACCTGCCGCTCGATGAGCTGGGCCGATTCTCCGTCGACCCGCAAGACATCGCCGGGGGCCGGAACTCGGATAATTTCGCGCGCCTGATGGGCTTCCAGATCGAGCGCGCCCTTGGCTATTACGCGCGCGCGCTGGCCACCTTGCCTGCAGTCGATCGCAAGGCCCAGCGTCCGGGAATCATCATGGCTGCGATCTACCGCACGCTGCTCGACAAAATCGGCCGGGATGCAGGCCAGGTGCTCACCCGGCGCGTATCGCTCACGCCCATGCGCAAGCTCTGGATCGCCTGGAAAACCTGGGCACGCAATTGAGCGGCACGCGCTCCGCCAGTCCGCCGGTGGCGATCGTCGGCGGCGGATACGCCGGCATGGCGGCCGCCGTGACGTTGGCGGCGGCGGGCCGTGCCGTTCATGTGCTCGAGGCCGGCCGGCGACTGGGCGGACGCGCGCGCGCCACGGACCTGCACGGCCTGACCCTCGACAACGGGCAGCATATCCTGATCGGCGCCTATGCCGAGACGCTGCGTCTCATCGACACCGTCTGGGGGACCGGGCAAGACGCTGGCCGTCCCCACCCCGGCTACCTGAGGCTCCCGTTCGAGCTGTCCATGGCAGGAGAAGCGCCGCTGCGCGCATGGCCGCTGCCTGCGCCGCTCCATCTGCTGGGCGGCCTGCTGGGCACATGGACGCTGCCGCTCAGGGAGCGTCTGTCGGCGGTCCGATTCATCCGCGAGATGCAAAGGCGCCGGTTTCGGCTGGCGGAAGATACCAGCGTGGAGGCGCTCCTCGCGCAACACGGCCAGGGCGGCAAGATTGCCGAGGTCCTCTGGGCGCCGCTGTGCGTGGCCGCCCTGAACACCCCGGTCCCGAGCGCTTCCGCCCAGGTGTTCCTGACCGTCTTGCGGGACGGCCTGGCGGGCCACCGCACGGCGTGCGACCTCATTCTGCCGCGCGTGGACTTGAGCGCGCTCTTTCCGGACCGTGCCGCCCAGTATGTCGCCGCCCGTGGCGGCGAGGTCTCGCTTTGCGCCCCGGTCCGCCAGATTCATGCCTGCGACGGCGCCTTCCGCCTCTTGTGCGGGCCGCAGCCCGTGACCGCAAGCCACGTCATTCTCGCCGTTCCCCCTTATCGCATGGCGGGTCTCGCGGCCCCGCTGCCGGGCATGGACGAGGCGATCGGGCGCGTGCGTGCGCTGTCCTTTGAGCCCACCTATACCATCTACCTGCAGTACCCGCCCTCCGTCCGCCTGCCGCGCCCCATGCTGGGGTTCATCGGCAGCCCCGTCCATTGGCTGTTCGATCGCTCGCACACGGGGCCCCACCCCGGGCTTTTGGCCGCCGTGATCAGCGCCCGCGGCACCCACGAAGCGCTGGACCACGAGACGCTCGCAGGCCTCGCCCACCGGGAGATCGCAACGCACCTCGGCGGACTCCCGCAGCCCCGCTGGCAGAAGGTCATTGCGGAGAAGCGCGCAACTTTTTCGTGTACCGTGGGGGTGCGGCGTCCCGCGCAGGAAACCGGGCTGCCGCGCCTGTACCTCGCGGGCGACTATACCGCCGGCGACTATCCGGGAACACTCGAAGCGGCTGTGCGAAGTGGGGTACAATGCGCGCACCACGTACTGAACGACTAGACACCCGCGGCGCCTGGCGCAGCTTCCCGGCAAGCGCCGCACGTTTTGAGGGATAGACTCAGGATGGAAAACTATCAGGCCCCCGCCGACCTCCTTGCAGGCCGCGTCATCCTGGTGACCGGCGCAGGCCAAGGCATCGGGCGCATCGCGGCATTGACGTTCGCTGCCCATGGCGCGACCGTCATCCTGCACGGCCGGAAAGTCCAGAAGCTCGAGGCGGTCTACGATGAAATCGAGAAAAGCGGTCACCCACAACCAGCCATCTTTCCGCTCGACCTGGAAAAGGCCGAGGGCAAGGATTTTGCCGGACTGGTGCAGGCGGTCTTCGATCAACTCGGCCGCCTGGACGGCATCTTGCATAACGCGGCCCACTTCACCAGCATGACTCCGCTCGAACACCATAACCTCGAGTCTTGGCTCACCACGCTGCGCGTCAACCTGATGGCACCCTTCGCGCTGACGCAAGCCTGCCTGCCGCTGCTCAAGAAGGCGCCCGATGCATCGATCGTCGTGACCGCGGAAACCCACGGCCACACCCCTTCCGCCTACTGGGGCCCCTATGCGGTTTCCAAGTGCGGCCTCGAGGCGATGGTGACCATTTGGGCGCAGGAGCTCGAGATCTACCCGAACCTCCGGATCAACGCGCTGATCCCGGGGCCCGTCGACTCCCCGCTGCGCCTTCGGACCCACCCGGCCGAACTCAAGGACACCATGCGCAAGCCGGAAGATCTGATGTCGACCTATCTCTACCTCATGGGTGGGGATAGCGCGGGAACAACCGGGCAGGTGCTTGCCTGCTAGCGCTTGAGGAACCGGGCTCAGGCTTTTTTCAGTGCGAAGACCAGCACAGCGTTGGCTATCTCCACCACATCCTGGTCCCGGAGGGCGTAGGGTTTGGCACCCACCGACCGCCCGTTCACCTTCGGGTGGCGCCTGCCTTCCACATGCGTCAGGTAATAGCCGTGCGGTCGGCGGGTGATCACGGCCTGCTGCACGCCCGGCGCGCCGAATGCCTTCACCACCCGGCTTAGCACCACCTCCTCGCCGGCTTCCGGTCCTTGGGTGATCCGCACGACGCCCAGCGGGAAGTTGGCGCGCCGGGCGCGCGCCTCGGCCGCCGCCGTGTGCAGCCTGGGCGCCTCGACGCCTGGCCCCGGCGACGGTTGCCCGATGCCCACCGTCTCCAGCACCATGGTCTTGTCGAAATCCATTTCGCGCAGCGCGCGCTGATTGACGTATTTGAGCTGGAAGCCTGCGATCCGGATCACGTCATTGTTCTGCAGAATATGGCGGTTGACTTGCGTCCCGTTGACCCAGGTGCCATTGGTGCTCCCCTGGTCTTCCAGGATCTGGTCATTGCCGACCGTGAGGATGAGCGCATGCAGCTTGCTCACGCCGGCGTCGTCCAGCACGACATCGTTGGTCCCGCTGCGCCCGATCGAGAAGCGCGGGTTATCGATGAAGTAGTGTCCGGGGACACTGCCGCCGCTGACGATCAGTTTGGCCATATAGGAGTATCCCGCCTCACGCGATGCCGAAAGAGGAAAGCAATTGCCTCAACCACCCCCGTGAGGGGCGGGGGCGGGCACCGACCCGCGCGATGAGCACCGAAACGTTGTCGTGGCCCCCATTGTCGTTGGCGATTTGCACCAATTGGCTGGCCGCCAGGGACAAGTTGGCGTTGAGCTCGGCCAGCACAAGGCCGATATCGGCATCATCGACCATGTCGTTGAGGCCGTCCGAGCACAGGAGGTAAATGTCGCCGCCCGCCGCCCCCTCTTCCCGCACATCCACCTTGACCTGGGGGCCTACCCCGAGTGCACGCGTGACGAGATTGCGATTATGCGAGAGCTTGGCATCTTCTGGCGTGATGAGACCGAGCCCTACTTGTTCCTGCAGCAACGAATGGTCATAGGTCAACAAGGTGAGATCGCCGTCGCGATACCGGTACACCCTGGAATCGCCGACATGCGCAACCACGGCACGCGAGCCCTGGAAAATGACGGCAGCCACCGTCGCCCCCATGCCCTGGCAGCTCTTGTCGGACTGCGCCGCGCGGTGAATGGCGCCGTTGGCGCGCTCGATGGCGCGTTTCAGGGCCGCGCCCGGGACAGACAGCCCGTCCTCCTGCGTCTCCACGCCGCCTTCATCGCGCGCGAACGCGGCGAATTCCTCGAGAACCAGCCGGGTCGCCATGCTGCTGGCGACGTCCCCCGCCTTATAGCCCCCCATGCCGTCGGCGAGCACGCACAAGCCGAGCGCCTCGTCATATGCTAGGCTATCCTCGTTGAAGGAACGTACGAGACCCGCGTCGGTCGCGCTGGCAAATTCGATCTTACTGCGCACAGCCATTTGTCATACGTTTCCTGCAGTTGTCATACCCGGGCTCCCCCGTGTCTCACCTGGCGAGCAGGCATCCTCGCGGCCAAATGCGGATACAGATTCTATCCGCATTGGAGGCATTCTCCAAGTTCCGATTGACATCGGCCGCGAGCCGAATTCCATCGTCCGCATCGGCACGGATAATGTCAATATCATGCCAAGCAGAAGGAGGCACCTGGCCATGCGCAGATGCGTTGCCGACCGAACATCCCGCACCTGGACCCATGCGGGACCGGGCGGAGGCACGCGGGGGCCCTTGACATTCATTATTGAAAAAACTATTGTGTTAGCTTCCGCAGTCGTCAGCCAATTTCCCGCATTTTCGTCCAATTTTCAGCGCGATTTCCATGATAGCCGAGACGCTAGGGCGCTATGAGATCCTTTGTGAGCTCGGCCAAGGCGCCATGGGCGTGGTTTACAAGGCGATCGACCCGCTCATCGAACGTGCCGTTGCCATCAAGACGATCCACCTCGATCTGTCGCGAGACGAGCTCGAGCTGTTCGAAGACCGGTTCTTCCGCGAAGCGAAGTCCGCCGGCCGCCTCAACCACCCCAACGTCGTCACCATCTACGATGTCGGCAAGACGGATCGGATCGCCTACATCACGATGGAGCTTCTCGAGGGACGATCGCTGCGCCAACTGCTCGACCGCGAGAACACCTTGCCGGCGGCGACCGCCGCCTCGATTGCGGCCCAGGTCGCGGAGGGACTCAGCTACGCGCACGCGAGCGGCATCGTTCACCGCGACATCAAGCCCGCCAACATCGTGGTGGTGCGCGAGGACTTGGTCAAGATCACCGATTTCGGCATCGCCCTGGTGCCGGCAGGGACGCGCACGCTGGCAGGCAAGGTGCTCGGGTCGCCGAAATACATGTCGCCGGAGCAGGTCGTCGGCCAGTCGCTCGACGGGCGCTCGGACATCTTTTCCCTCGGCGTCGTCCTCTACGAGATGTTGACCGGCCACTCGCCCTTTACCGGGGACAACATCAGCACCATCATGTATCGCATCCTGAATGAGACGCCCCCCGCGCCGAGCCTGGTCGGGCCGGCCGTTCCCGCGGCCTTCGACGCCATCATCCAGAAAACGCTCGCCAAAGACCCGAGTGCCCGGTATCAGGACGCCAAGGACCTGGCGCATGATCTTCGCCATTATGACGAACTCCCGCTCGCGCGCGGATTTGGCCTGGTCGAGGTGCGACCCGCCTTGCCCGCGACCCACGCCGCGCCGAAGCTCAACATCGGCGATGCCACGCTTTGGCTGAGCCAGGTATCGGGCTCGCCGGCGCCGGAGCGCACGAGCGGCGACCACACGCTCGAGGCAACCGTCGGCCCGCGCGCGCCGCGGCCGCGGTGGCTTCCTGGCGTCGTCATCGCGGCCGTGCTCGTGGCCGCCCTCACCGCCGTCGGCCAGCTCTGGCTCGACCACCGTCCCGCCGCGCAGCCCGCGCAAAGCCGACAGGCGCTGGCTTCCCCTCGGATGGTGCCCACGCCGCAGCCGACCCCAGGCGCGCCCGGACGGATGGAGCAGCCACCGCGGGCATCCCCCGTCCCGAGGGCCACGCAACAGCCGCCGACGCCGCTCCCCATCCCCTATCGGCGCTACCTTAGACGCACGCCGCGCATCGCGCGCGAACAGCCTGCGGACCATCCGACACCCTCGCCTGCCGCCGCCCCCGGCACCCGCGCGGCAGGAACATTGTCCTTTGCCATCACCCCCTGGGGCGAGGTCTACGTCGATGGCAAGACCGCAGGGGTTTCGCCGCCCCTGACGACACTCAAGGTACCCGCCGGCCCCCATCGCATTGAGATCCGCAACTTGAATTTTAAGCCCTATGCGCAGACAATGAATATCAAGGCAGGCGACAAATACGAGGTCAAGTACCTGTTCAAATAGGAATATTTAATTGCTAAGTGTGTCCCGCGCGCTCGCCGTGAGCGCCCTGCTGACTCTCGGAGGCTGCGCTCTGATGCCCATGCGGGGAACGGGCGGTCCCTCACCGTCCCGGCAAGCGGAGCAGGCGCTTGCGCTGGGCGTTCATGACTACGAGAACGGCCACTACAAGCGATCCGCCCACTCGCTCAGCCGCGCGCTTGCGCTCGGGCTGCCTTCCAAGAAGGAGCAGATTACCGCACACAAGTACCTGGCCTTCATCGACTGCACCTCCAACCATCAAGGCGAATGCCGCAAGGAATTCGAAAAGGCGCTGGCCATCGATCCCAATTTCGAGCTGTCGACGGCGGAGGCCGGACATCCCATCTGGGGCCCCATCTTCAGCAGCGTCAAGGCAAGGCTTCCCGCCGCGAAGCGGTAGTCCGCCCAGGCGCGCCACGGCACGGGAAGGTACGGTCAGGGCTTGAGGAAGAATTCCAGGCGGATGCCGGCCAGCTCGATGATGTCCCTATTCTTCAGCAGCAGCGACTGGCCTCCCACGGCAATGCCGTTCAACCGCGGCGCCTCGGCCCCGTCCACATGGGTGAAGAAGTAGTCCGACGCGCGGCGGGTGATGACGGCGACCTGCTGCCCCGGCTTGCCCAGGGTGGTCAGGCTCTTCGACAGGTCCAGTTCCTTGCCGGCGCTGGGGCCGGTCAGGATCTGGAGGGCGGCCCGGGAAGGGGATGAGCCGGCGATGTCGTCGTCGGCGCGTGCACCGCTGGTCTCGGCGGCGGGCGCGGCGCCCATCGCGCGCGTCTGGGTCAGGCTCGTGCCCTCGAGAAATTCGCCGAACGACAGCAGCGTATCCGATTCGCTGCTGGCAAACCCGGCGGCGGTGTCGCCCGTGCGGGGCGTGCGTTGCGCCACGTACTTCAGGACATAGTCGCCGATGGCGATGGAATCCCCGTCCTTCAAGACGCATTTCTTGACCAGGCGTCCGTTCACCCGTACGCCATTGGTGCTGTTCAGGTCCTCGATGAAGGACTCGTCGCGAACCGTGATCACCAGCGCGTGCTCGCCGCTCACCCCGGCGTGGGAAAGCCTGACGTCATTGTGCGACTTGCGCCCGATGCGCAGGCGCTCTTGCGTAAGATCGATCTCTCGCTCGAGCGCGCCGTCCGCGTATATCAGCAACTTAGGCATCACCGCCCCTATGCGTGTCCCGCCCTACCCGCAGGCCGGCTTGGCGCCCCCCGCTCACCGCGACCCGCCCGCAAGAGGGGCGATGCCCACCAAGAGCACGGAGATGTTGTCGAACCCGCCTTTTTCATTCGCTCGGAACACGAGCTCTCGCGCGAGCTGCGTCAGGTTCTCCTGACAGCTGGCCATCTGCTCGACTTCCCCCGGTTCCAGCGCATCGGATAACCCATCCGTGCACAACAGGAAAAGGTCTCCCGGGCAGGCGGATTCTTCGCGCACATCGACCGCCACATCGGCTGCGACCCCGAGCGCCCGCGTCAAGACGCCCCAGGAGGGGGACGTCGCGGCGACGGCGGCATCCAGCCATCCCCGGTCGATCTCTTCCTGCACGACGGTGTGATCCACCGTCAACTGCGTCAGTTGCCCCTGGCGAAGCCGGTAGATTCGCGAGTCCCCGACGCTGGCAATGGCGGCGACCTCATCGGCAAACGCCGCGGCCGCGATCGTCGAGCCCATTCCGTAATACTCGGATACGTCCATGGCCCGCGACAAGATTTCCGCATTGGCCGCTTCTACCGCGCGCCTTAGGCGCGACAGCCGCCGCTCGGGGCCGACGCCGCCCGGGTCACGGCGGAAGGCACCGATGGCCGTGTCGACCGCGATGGCGCTTGCCACATGCCCCGCCGCGTTGCCGCCGACGCCATCGGCCACGACGGCCAAGCCCAACTCGGCCGCGAAGCCCAACGCATCCTCGTTGCGGCCGCGCAACCGTCCGATATCGCTCGCGCCGGCAAATTGCAAACGGCCCATCACCCCGTATCCTTAGGTCCAGATCCCGAGCCTGACCCAGCGGTTCGCGCCGGGATCGCCCCGCGGCGCGGCGTCGGCATGCCCGTCGGGCCCATCCGCCGAGCTTGCCCTCAAGGCTCCGCTCGCCCCGGCCCAGAGGTACCCGCCTCGTCCTGTCCGCGACTGCGGCGACTTTCCGGCTGCGGTCCGCGTGCCCATTCTATGATGCGTCCCGGCAATAGGCAACCGCCTCCTCGAGGCGGCCCACCGGGTAAACGGTCAAGCCGTGAATGTCGTTCCGCGGTTGGTTCGGCTTCGGAATGATGGCATGGGTAAAACCCAGCTTGGCCGCTTCGCGCAGACGGTCCGCACCCCGCTGGACGGGGCGTATCTCGCCGGCGAGCCCGACTTCGCCGAAGGCCAGCAGCTTCGCGGGCAAGGCCCGGTCCCGGAGGCTTGAGACGATGGCGAGCAAGACGGCCAGATCGGCCGCCGGCTCCGTGATGCGCACCCCGCCGACCGCATTGACGAAGACGTCCTGATCGAAGCAGGCAATGCCGGCGTGCCGGTGCAAGACCGCGAGCAGCATGGCCAGCCGGTTCTGCTCGAGCCCCACGGACAAGCGTCGCGGCACGGGCGCGTGCGAGGGGTCGACGAGGGCCTGGATCTCGACCAGCAAAGGGCGCGTGCCCTCCTGCGTGACCATGACGCAGCTGCCTGCGACCTGCGCGTCATGATGCGACAAGAACAACGCGGAAGGGTTGCTCACCGCCCGCAGCCCCTTGTCAGTCATGGCAAATACGCCCAGTTCGTTGACTGGCCCAAAGCGGTTCTTGAACGCCCGGATGAGCCGGAAGCTCGAGCTGGCATCGCCTTCGAAGTAAAGGACCGTATCCACGATATGCTCAAGCACGCGCGGGCCGGCCAGGGCACCCTCCTTGGTCACATGGCCTACGAGGATGACCGATATGCCGCGGCTTTTCGCCGTCCGCGTCAGCTGCGCGGCGCATTCACGCACTTGGGCGACGCTGCCGGGGGCCGAGGACAGCAACTCCGAGTAGACGGTCTGGATGCTGTCGATGACCACGATCTGTGGGCTTTCCGCCGCCATGACCGCCAGGATGGTCTCGACCTGGATCTCCGCCAGCAAGCGGACCGGGCCAACGTCCAGCGCAAGACGCTTGGCACGCAATGCCACCTGGGCGGCAGATTCCTCGCCGGTGACATACAGCACCGGCCGCGCTTGCCCGAGACGGGCCAGCGCTTGCAGGAGCAATGTCGACTTGCCAATCCCGGGATCTCCCCCGATCAGGGTCACCCCTCCTTGCACCAACCCCCCGCCCAGCACACGGTCCAATTCGCCGATGCCAGTCTCAAGCCGCGGCACCTCGTCGGCTTCGACCTCGGCCAGGGTCTGCACCGCACTCGGCGCAGCAAGCCCGCCGAAGCGGGCCGACTGAGGCGGGGACGCGGCCTCGACGAGCGAATTCCAGGCCCCGCAGTGGGGGCAGCGCCCCCCCCATTTGGCGCTGTGCCCGCCACATGCGCTACAGGCGAAAACGGATTTTGGTCTGGCCATACGCGTCCCGCAGCGCCCCATGCGCAATCTTCAGCTCACATCGACCACGCTCACCCGAGGGGCGAGCGCACACAGCAGCTCATAGCCGATCGTCCCAGCCGCGGCCGCCACCACTTCAACCGGCAATCCGTCGCCCCATAAGGTCACGGCGCTTCCCACCCCTGCCGACGGCAGGGCGGTCAAGTCCACGCACAGCATGTCCATCGACACGCGTCCGATGAGCTGCGTGCGCCGTCCATCCACGAGAACCGGCGCTCCGGTCCCCGAGTGCCGCGGATAGCCGTCCGCATAGCCGCAGGCGACGATCCCCAGGCGCATCGGGTGCGGCGCTTCAAAACTGCCCCCATACCCCACCCGGTCCCCCGCCCGGACAGATTGGATGGCGATGACACGGCTGACGAGCGTCATGGCAGCGCGGAGCCCGAGTTCGGATCCCGTCCGTCCGGCGAAAGGCGATACGCCATAGAGCATGATTCCCGGACGCACCCAATCCCCATGCGTGCGTGCGTCGCTCATGAGCGCAGCCGAGTTGGCGAGGCTGTGCGGCATGCGATACGCGGCGGCGGCACGCCAGAACTGTCCCAGCGGCACGTCGATGCCGCCCGCCTCATCCGCACAGGCAAAATGAGTCATCAGCGTGATGTGCTCGACGGCGGCCGCGCCCCTCAGGCGCTCGACCACGCCAGGCAGTGCCTCCGGCCTGAACCCGAGCCGATTCATGCCGCTGTTGATCTTGCAGAAGACATCAAGCGCGGCGCCGGGTCCACACGTCTCAAGGGCCTCGACCTGCCCCGGGCTATGGACCACCAGGGCGAGCGCATGCGCGCGGGCGGCCGCGAGTTCGGGATCGGAAAAAAGCCCCTCCAGCAGCAGAATGGGTTGCGTCACCCCGTGCGTGCGCAAGGCGATGGCTTCATCGACCGTCAAGACCGCAAAGCCATCCGCCGCCATGAGTGCGCGGGCGACCCGCAACAGCCCGTGGCCGTACCCATTGGCCTTGATGACCGCCATCACGCGCGCGCCCGGCGCATGCCGCTTGGCTGCCGCGAGATTGTGCGCAAGGGCCGACGCGCTGATGCGTGCCTCAAGCGGGCGGGTCATAGAGAAGCAGCACAAGGAGATGGCGAAGAATCAGTACTGTCCTGCCTGCGCATGGTTCTCGAAACGCGTGTAAGGCCCCAGGAAAGTGGCTCGAACGGTGGCAATCGGCCCATTACGCTGCTTGCCGATGATGATCTCGGCCGTTCCCTTGTCCGGCGAATCGGGATTGTAGACCTCATCGCGGTAGATGAACAAAATGACGTCAGCATCCTGTTCGATGGCCCCCGACTCCCTCAGGTCCGACATCACCGGACGCTTGTTCGGGCGCTGCTCCAGGCTGCGATTCAGCTGCGAAAGGGCGATCACCGGACAGTCGAGCTCCTTGGCCAGCGCCTTCAGCGCCCGCGATATTTCCGAGATCTCGGTGGCACGGTTCTCGCCCTGAGACGATCCCGACATCAGCTGCAGATAGTCGATCACGATGAGCCCAAGCTTACCATACTGGCGGTGCAGGCGCCGCGCGCGGGCACGCACTTCGAGCACGGTGAGGCCGGGCGATTCGTCGATATGGATCGGCGCATCCGTGAGCTTGCCGACCGCGTAGGTCAGCTTTTCCCAATCCTCGTCTTCCAGGCGCCCGGTACGGACCTTGTGCTGGTCGAGGCGCCCCACCGAGCCCAGCATGCGCATCGCCAGCTGGGTGCCGCCCATCTCCATGCTGAAGACGGCGACCGGCATCCCCGTCTCGATCGCGACATTCTCGGCGATATTGAGCGAAAAGGCGGTCTTTCCCATGCTCGGTCGACCCGCGACGATGACGAGGTCGCCGGTCTGCAGTCCCGACGTCTTCTCGTCAAGATCCGTGAAGCCGGTCGGAATGCCTGTGATCCCGCTTGGATTGTCGCGCCGATAGAGCTCATCGATGCGCTCCACCACCTGCGTGAGCAAATTCGCGATGCCGACGAATCCTTGCTTCGCCCGGGCGCCTTCCTCGGCAATCTCGAAGACCCGGGCCTCGGCATGGTCGAGCAGGTCGCTCGCGCTTTTTCCGGTGGGATTATAGGCCAGGTCGGCGATCTCCGTGCCCACTTCCGCAAGGCGACGAAGGATCGCACGCTCGCGCACGATCTCCGCATAGCGCCGAATATTCGCCGCACCCGGCGTATTCTGGGCCAGCGACGCCAAATACGCGAGGCCGCCGACCTTCGACAGTTCGCCGCCGCGCTCCAGCGATTCGGCGACGGTGATCACGTCGGCGGGCACCGTCTCCGAGACGAGCTTGGAGACGTGGCGGTAGATGAGGCGGTGATCGTGGCGGTAAAAGTCCGCCTCCGAAATGAGATCGGCGATCCGCTCCCACGCCGTATTCTCCAGCAACAAGCCCCCCAGCACGGATTGCTCGGCCTCGACAGAATGGGGGGGCAGCTTGAGGCTGTCGAGCTCGCGATCTCCCTGTATGAGGGCGTCACCTTGCATGGGGATGTCGTGCCAAGAGAAGTCGGGTTGAGAAGCCGGTTACGAGGCCGACCTGGCGATGCCGGCGCAAGGCATATCTTATCATCTGCAGCCCGCGCGGCAAGGGGCTCCTCCGAGCAAGCAAGCAACCCATTGTTCAAGAAACGAAAGAAGAAATTGAGCGGGCAGTGCGAATCACCGGCGCACGACCCCATCTCGGGGCCTTCGGCAGGACGCCCGCGGTGCGGGTATGGGAGCGGCTGAGCGGCCCCCGGAAGCCCGGTGCCAGGCTTCCGGGGCGCGGGTCGGTCAGCCTTCGCCCAGCACGGATACCGTGATCTGGGCCGTGACGTCGGTATGCAATGAGACGGTAATGGGATAATCGCCAATCTGCTTGAGCGGGCCCTGAGGCATCCGGACCTGCGCTTTGGCGATGTCAAACCCTTGAGACTTCAGCGCCTCGGAAATGTCCGCATTGGTGACGGAGCCGAACAGCCGACCGTCGACGCCCGCCTTTTGCGTAACCTGAACCAGCAAGCCCTCGAGCTTCTCGGCATGAGACTGCGCCGCGGCCAACTGTTCCGCCTGCACCTTTTCCAGCTCCGCACGGCGCCGCTCGAACTCGGCCAAGTTGTCCTTCGTGGCCCGCTTGGCCTTGCCGTTCGGGATCAGGTAGTTGCGGGCATAGCCGTCTTTGACTTTGACGACGTCCCCAAGCTGCCCGAGGTTGACGACCTTCTCCATCAGGATGATTTGCATGTCTCGCTCCTCAGTGCAGATCGGTATACGGCAAGAGCGCCAAGAACCGGGCGCGCTTGATGGCCGTGTTCAATTGCCGTTGATAGCGCGACTTGGTGCCCGTGATGCGGGACGGAATGATTTTCCCGTTCTCGCCGATGAAATCTTTCAGGAGATCGACGTCCTTGTAGTCGATCTGTTTGATTCCCTCAGCGGTGAAACGGCAATATTTCCTACGTCTAAACACTTGACGCGATGGGCGTGACATCTTTTACACCTCACTCTTCGAAATCAGTTTCAATTCGGTTGACTTCCAGCATCAGTTGCTGGCTGCGGTGGTGCCGGCGGGTCAGGAAACCCTCTACGCGCAGTCGGTCGCCGATCTGCAGGCGATCAGCGACCCGCGCCCAGCGGTCAGCTGCTATGCACAGCAGTTCGCATTCCGCTCTGCGCGCTCCCCACGACGCCGCCTGCTCCGAGGCATGGGCGAGCCGGAAATCCACAATGGGGATGCCGGCCGGCGTGTAGCGAAGGACCTCGCGCTGCGCCATCCGACCACACAGCACCAGGCGATTGCAGTCGACCACTAGGCTGCGGCTTCCCGGGGCGCTTGCGCCTTCGGCGGCTCTTCGGCAGACGGCCGGGATTTCTCTTCCCGCATCATGGGCGAGGGCACCGTGACGGCTTCCGTCATCTTCACTGTCAGATGACGCAGGACCGCGTCGTTGAACTTGAAGGCATGTTCCAGCTCTTCCAGCGTTTCCTGGTCGCACTCGATGTTCATGAGCACATAGTGGGCCTTGTGGATCTTCTGGATGGGATACGCCAGTTGCCGCCGCCCCCAGTCTTCCAGCCGATGGATCTTCCCGCCCTTGGAACTGATCGTTCCGCGATAGCGCTCGATCATCGCGCCAACCTGTTCGCTTTGGTCCGGGTGGACAATGAAAACGATTTCGTAATGTCGCATGAACGCTCCTTTTGGATTAAAGCCTTCCGCATGCGGGGCGGTAAGGCAAGGTAGAAAAAGCGGTAAATTTTACCGCCTGACACAGACTAAATCAAGGAAAACATGGCTCTTCGTCTGAAGAGGGGGACTCGCCCCTCAGGGGACCGCCGCGTGGTCGCAAACGGCCTTATGCGGGACTTCGCGCAGGGCCGACCGATCTTCGGCGCAACCCCCAGGGAAAATCGTCTAGGCGCACCCGCTCACTCGCGACAGGGCCCCGACAATAGCGTCTGCGTCTCGCACACCAGGTCGACGAGCACATCGGCGATCACCCGCACCCGCGGCGAACGCTTCATGTCCGGGTGCATCACGAGCCATAGCTGCCGAGCCGTCGGACAGAGCCCCCCCGACAACCGGCACAACGCGCTGTCGTTGGCCGCCAGGAAATGGGGAAGCGCAGCGATCCCCAGGCCGAGGCGCGCGGCATTGAACAATGCGGCCAAATCATTGCTCCTGAGGACGAAACGGCGGTCTCCAGCGATCTCGTCGAGCCAGCGCTGCTGCGGGACCTCGCTCAGACTGTCGTCATATCCCAAGAACTCCCATTCCCCCGCCGGCCGACTCGCGTATCCATGGACCGCATAGAGGCCATAGCGCATCTCGCCGATGTGGCGCGCCGCGAGCCCCGGTGCGGTCGGCCTGGACAGGCGAACGGCGAGATCCGCTTCGCCGCGCGCAAGATTCGCATCGCGCGCTTCGCCCACCACCTCCAGGTCGATATTCATCCATCGCGATCGCATCGCGGCCAGGCAGGGCACGAGCAAATGGCTTGCCAACACGGGCGGCGCCGACAGGCGCACGGTCCCTGCGAGGGACGATACGCCCAGCGCCGCGCGGGCGAACGCCTGTGCTTCGTCATCCAGGCGCCTCGCTTGCGTTGCCAGCGTTTCCCCTTCTGGCGTCAGCGTCCAGCCTCGCGGTAAGCGATCGAACAACCTGATCCCCAGCGCCCGCTCCAGCGCCTCGACGCGCCTGCCCACGGTTGAATGCTCCACCCCGAGCTTGCGCGCCGCCCCCAAGAGGCTCCCCACGCGCGCCAGGGTCAGAAAATACCGGACATCGTCCCATTGAAAGGCGGCGTTCTCCTGCATCCCGTCGCTTGTGTTTTTTTGCACAATAATTGTGAACAAACTCAGAATTGTTGATTGATTATGCGCAATGTAGGGTACCGTTTTCAAGACCGATGCTCAGGACATGAACATGACTTCTTACTTCGCCCCCGAGAACGCCTTCCTGCATGCGACGCAAATCATGATCGAGGCGTATGGCGATGCCTCGCGACTGCGCCTGCGGGAGGCCAAACTCGCTCCCCCGGCCGCCGGAGAGGTTCGGATTCGCCATACCGCCGTCGGCGTCAACTTCGTCGACATCTACCACCGCACCGGCGTCTA
Organism: Pseudomonadota bacterium; assembly: GCA_021788645.1. GTDB lineage: Bacteria > Pseudomonadota > Gammaproteobacteria > Burkholderiales > JAKAFK01 > JAKAFK01. The sequence goes on along the minus strand of JAJYKK010000012.1, from coordinate 22,078 downwards.
TGCCTTGCCGGCGCTCCCTGCGGTTCTTGGGGTCGAGGCCGCCGGGGTCATCGAGGCGGTCGGGCCGGGAGTGGACGCGTCATACCGCGGGCAGCGGGTCGCCTACGCCGGCCTACCCGCCGGCAGCTACGCCAGCGCCCGCAACGTGCCAGCCGACCGCGTGCTTACGTTGCCCCAGGACATCGGGGACGATGCCATCGCAAGCCTGCTGCTGCGCGGCATGACCGCCCACATGCTGTTTTCGTACGTATACCGGGTCAAGGCCGGTGACACCATACTGGTTCACGCGGCGGCCGGCGGACTCGGGCTCGTTCTGGTGCAATGGGCCAAGGCAATGGGGGCTCGGGTCATTGGCACGGTGGGCTCGGCGGCAAAGGCGGAACTCGCGAAGCGGCAGGGTCTCGACGAAGCCATTCTGTATCGCGAACAGGATTTCGTGGCCACGGTCCTGGCGCTCACCGACGGCCGCGGTGTCGACTGCGCGATTGACGGCATCGGCGGCCAGATCCTGACGCGCACCTTGAGGACCATCCGCCCATTCGGCACGATCGCGAGCATCGGCCAAGTCGCGGGCGAACCCGACCCGATCGACTTGTCGCTGCTCGGGCCGGCACGTTCGCTCGCCCTTGCCCGACCGGGCGTATTCCGCTTCATGTGCGATTCGGCGCGCTATCGCGAAGGTGCACGGGCAACCTTCGAACGCCTGCGAAGCGGCATGAATGCGAACGTCGAAATGGTGCTCCCGCTGGCCCAGGCGGCCGAAGCGCAGCGCCGTCTGGAGGCGGGCGAAACGCGCGGCACGGTGCTGTTGCGTCCCTGAACGCAAGAAGGACCCTCGGCACCGGCCCGGGAATTGCCCGACCGGCACGGCGCACCGTATCGTCCGGTGAGCCGCCCGCTGCCTTGATCGCGCGTTCTGGAACCAGGACGGTTCGTTCGCAGCGGCTTGCTGGCGTTGGCATCAGTCCCAGGGACACCAACGGCTGGTTTGACCGAAGACGAGAAGCGAGATGCCCTGCAGTTCCGGCTTCAAGTGCAACCGACTTGCAAAGCCTTCGACGTTTGGCGCGACAGGACGGGCTTCTGTTATGCAAAGAGCCCCCGGGCTGCCGCCTTGCTTCGCGCCAACGGCGTGCCGGCAGGTCTTTGCTGTCAGCGGCTATCGGGGGGCGGGGACGGGGCGCCATATCGCCCATACGGCATGAATTCCGTCTACCTCAAGACGTTCCGCTGGTACCGGGTGGACGCGAGAGGGAACAAGCCTGGGGGGAACGCGCCGTTCTCTCCCTTAGAGGGGCTCTCGCGTTTTCGATCCATGCTCCCAAGGAACGCGGCCTCCCGGGAATCTGGGCGGAACCCCATCCTTCAGTCGCGGAAGTGCTTGAGCGGTATGACACGTATGCCCAAGTCCACATCCATCCTCCCGACGTGGAGCTTGTCGCCTGGCGCACGGCATCTGGACGGGCTGTACGATTGATCTGGCGCCATTTTGTCGCGCCCGAACGTCGGTCGGCCGTCGTTACCGCGAGCGACGTGGCGGCCGCCCTTTGAGGGCGCCCGCCTGATTTGCATCGGCATCGAACGGATTGCCGCGCGCCCCTCGGGCTGGCACCCCGAACGCCCGGTGCGCCCCCGTGATCCGCGTCATGCGCTGAGGAGCCCGCAAAGGCGTGCGCCATGCCCCGCTCTAATGGCTCGCCGCCTGAGGCAGCACCTGATCGATCTCGGCCTCTGCATCGAGCCAATCCCGCAGCGTATCGCCGCCATCAAAGCCTCTTTGCTGGGCGCGATAATAGGCGGCCTCCGCGATCATCCGGTGGCGTTGCTCGGGCGTTAACGCCCCATCGCGAGTCGCTCCCTGACTTTTTGCCGGGACCTTGGGCAGGTGCTTGAGCGCGTGCTTCGATTCAAGTGCCTTCATGGATGTCTCCCCTTTTTTTGGATGACCGTCGAATCTCGCGTCAAAGCCGCCACGGTCAAAACGGCCATGTCTTCGCCTTCAACGAATACTCCCTGAGGAAGCCCAAGACAGCGGCTGACCGGAGGATTAAAGCCACCCGTTCACTTGCCGCCATCCCCTCCCCGCGGACGTCATTCAATCCATTGATCGTCGCATTAAGATATCTTATCGATGGATGCTTGGATTCTCAATGCGAGATCGCACAGAAATCGCGGAAGTCTCTTGTCGAGAGCACCAGAGGCGCCCGTGTGGGATAGCCAGGCGCAGGTGAGCGCGCGGCCGCATATCGCCGGCACCGAGCACGCACGCGGCACCTGCCGTCATCACCCCAAGACGAAGTCCATGCGGTCCCGCCCACACACGTGTTATGCTAGGGGCATGCAAAACGCGTTCCTCGGCCGGCCCGCCCGCGCGGGCCACGGTGGTGAAACGGGGTTCGACATAATAATCGAGGGAGGAGGGAGAGCCGGTGAAGCGAATTTTAGGAATCGTTGTCTTTTTCGCAATGAGCATTGGCGGGAAGCTTCCCGCGCTCGGCAGCAGCCTCCTCCTCGGGGTCAACGAAGGCGTCGCACAGCAAAGCGCCTATTACCAGATTCAGTCCCGCTACCAAGGCTTCGCCGCGTATCTGTCCTCCGTCCTGAAAGAGCCGATACGGGTCGAATCCTCCCAAAGCATCTCCATCGCGTCTTCGGACGTGCGCGAGAAGCGCTACGACCTCATGTTCTGCCGGCCCAGCAACGTCGCGGCGCACGCGATGCGCGACGAGCACTATCAGCTGGTGGCCATGGCCAAGGGGCAATTTGTAGTCAGCTTCATCGTTCAGCCGACCTCGCGGCTCAAAAAACCCAGCGATATCGCGGGCGCGCGGATCGCCATGCCGGATCGCAACACCATGATCGCCCAGGTGGCACTGGCCACCCTGCGCGACATGCACATCCATCCGGCGAGCCAGAATATCCTGTATGCACACTATCAGGCGGCGCTGCCGTACATCATCCGAAACGACTTCGCCGATGTCGCGGCGGTGGGTCCATTCCCGGCACGAAAATGGCTGAAGCACGGCGGTCGCGTGCTCTTCAAAGCCAAGCCCCTGCCCTTCTGGTCCGTGCTCGCTTCGCCTTCCGTTCCGGCCGCCGAGGTGGAAAAACTCCGCCAAGCCTTGCTCAAGCTCAACGAAAGCGACGCCGGCCGCAAGATTCTCGCTCGCATAAAGGTGGCAAGCTTCGTCCCCGGCAATGCGCAGGCCTACCTGAACATGCTCAAGTGGATGGGGCAATAGCCGTCACCCCCGCTGGCGGCGGCTCTCATACAGACACACGCCGGCGGAAACCGAGACGTTGAGGCTCTCCACGGCCCCCAGCATGGGAATACGCACGGTGAAGTCGCACAGCTCGCGCGTCAGGCGCCGCATGCCGGCACCTTCCGACCCGAGCACCCAGGCCAGCGGCCCGTCGAGCCGCGCCGAGGCGATCTGCTGCGGGCCATCCTGCGCGCTCCCGACCACCCAGATCCCACGCTCCTTGAGTGCCCGCAGGGTGCGCGCCAGATTGGTCACGGGCAAATAAGGCACCGTCTCGGCGGCGCCGCTGGCAACCTTCGCCACCGTCTGGTTCAATCCGACCGCACGGTCCTTGGGCGCAATCACGGCATGCGCGCCAAAGGCATCGGCGACGCGCAGGCAAGCGCCCAGATTGTGCGGATCCTGGATGCCATCCAGAACCAGGAGCAACGCCGGTTCGGCGATCGATTCCAGCACATCGTCGAGGTGCCGCGCAACGGGCACGGACTCGACCCGGGCAACGACCCCCTGATGCACCGCATGCCCGGTCATCGCATCCAGGCGGACCCCTTCGACGCTGACGACCCGCAGGCCCTGCGACTGGGCCAGCTCCAGCAAGGCGCCCGCGCGCTGATCGTGCCGCTCCGCAGCGACAAGGATCTCGATCACGCTGCCGGGCTGGCTGCGCATCCGGCTCGTCACCGCGTGAAACCCGTAAATGAGACGCCCCGATGCCATTTTAGCCGCGCCCCCCGCCGCCTTGCGCGCGCCCGTTCATGAGCGCACCGGCTTGCGCCTTCCCGTTGTCCGCGCGGTCCGCTTGGGCGCGGCGGCCGCCTCCGTCCCAAGCGGCGCCTCCTGCCGCGAAGGCGCCGCCGCATCGGCGAGCCTGCCCGAGCGGGCCGCAGGGTTGCTCAGCTGAATCGGCGCCGGCACGAAGTCGATGCGGGCCGTATCGAGGTTCACCCGGACCACCTTGACGCGGATCCGATCGCCCAACCGGAAACGCTTGCCGGTCCGTTCGCCCACCAACTGGTGTTTGGCCGCCTCGAAATGGAAATAATCGTCCCCGAGCTCCGAAACATGCACCAGACCTTCGATATAAATATCGTCCAACGCCACAAAAATCCCGAAAGCCGTCGCCGCGCTCACGGTCCCCTCGAAGCATTCGTTGATCTTGTCCTGCATGAAATAGCATTTGAGCCATGCCTCGACGTCCCGTGTAGCCTCGTCCGCGCGTCGCTCGGTCATCGAACATTGCGCGCCCAGCCCATGCCAATCCCCCGGCGCGTAGATCTCCCCGCGCAGCGTCGCCTTGATGGCTCGGTGGACCAGCAGATCCGGATAGCGCCGGATCGGCGAGGTGAAATGCGTGTAGGACTCGTAAGCCAGCCCGAAATGGCCCACGTTGTCGGGGCTGTATACCGCCTGCTGCAAGGAACGCAGCATCACGGTCTGCAGCAGCTGCGCGTCCGGCCGGTCCCGGATCCGTTCCAATAGCTGCGCATAGTCCTTGGCATGAGGACTGTCCGCGCCCCCGAGGCTGAAGCCGAATTCCCGCAGGAATTCACGCAGCGCCTTGAGCTTCTCGGGCGTCGGCCCCTCGTGTATGCGGTAGAGGGTCGGATGCTCGTGGCGCCGCAGGAAGTCCGAGGCGCAGACGTTGGCGGCCAGCATGCATTCCTCGATCAGGCGGTGAGCATCGTTGCGGCGAACCGGCACGATGCGCTCGATTTTCCCCTGGTCATTGAACACCATCTGCGTCTCGGGCGTCTCGAAATCGATGGCCCCGCGCGCCCAGCGCGCCTTCAGGAGCACCTCGTATAGACGGTGCAGGCGGCCGATGGCCGGCCCCAGGGCGCCCAGCACATCGCCGCTCGGCGCTTGCAGCGCCTGCGCCACCTGGGTATAGGTCAGACGCGCATGGGAAAATATGACTGCTGGATAGAAGCGGTATTTCTTGACCGTGCCCTTGGCGCTGATCTCCATCTCGCAGGCCATGCACAGGCGATCCACCTCGGGATTGAGCGAGCATAGGCCGTTGGAAAGCGCCTCCGGCAACATCGGGATCACGCGCCGCGGGAAATACACCGAGTTACCCCGCTCCGCCGCCTCGCGGTCCAACGCATCGCCCGGTTCCACGTAATGGCTCACGTCGGCAATCGCGACGAACAGACGGAACCCCTTGCCCGCCGCTTCGCAATACACGGCATCGTCAAAGTCGCGCGCGGTCTCGCTGTCGATCGTGACAAACGCCAAGTCGCGCAAATCCTCCCGCCCGACGAGGTCCTTCTTGCGCACCTTCTTGGGCAGCTTCCGAGCACGCGCTTGCGCTTCCCCGGAGAACACATAGGGAAGCTCGTGGCTGCGCAGCGCGATCTCGATCTCCATGCCGGGGTCGCCATAAGTGCCCAGCACCTCCGCGACCCGCCCGATCGGCTTGGCGTAGGCACTCGGCTGTTCGATGATCTCGACTTCCACGACCTGACCGGAACGGGCACCGGCCTCCGCCCCCGGAGGAATCAGAATGTCCTGGCTGATCCGCTTGTTTTCCGCGACCACGAAGGTGATCCCGTGTTCCGTCAGCAAGCGCCCCACCAGCTTCCGATTGACATGATCGAGCACCTCGACGATCACGCCCTCCCTGCGGCCACGGCGGTCCACCCCCACTTCCCTGGCCATCACACGATCGCCATGGAGCACCTTGCGCATTTCCCGGGGCGACAGGAACAGATCCGGGCTTGCGTCCTCCGGGACGACGAACCCGAAGCCGTCCGGATGACCCTCGACCAGGCCCCTGATGAGATCGAGCTTCTCAACCACGCAAAGGGCGCCCTTGCGATTGCGCATGATCTGCCCCTCGCGTTCCATGGCCCGCAGACGGCGACTGAAGAACTCGAGTTCGGCCTCGGTGATGTCGAGCAGTTGCGCCAAGCGCCCCTCGGCGAGCGGCACCCCCTGCTCGGCGAGCACCGCCAGGATGAATTCCCGACTCGGCAGCGGATGCGCATACTTCTCCCGCTCGCGCTCGAGGTGGGGATCCCGCAACCGAAGCGACGTTTGGTCCTTCTTCGATGAACGCTTGGATTTCACGGTGGCCTTGGTCTTCATGTTGGCCTCGGTCTTCATTGACAATGACCTCGTCTTAATATTAGTATTTCGGTCTGCGGTTGGCCGAGATGGCGGAATTGGTAGACGCACTAGGTTCAGGTCCTAGCGGTGGCAACACCGTGGAGGTTCGAGTCCTCTTCTCGGCACCAGACAAGTCCAATGGGGACGGCATCAAGCCGTCCCCATTGCTTTTCTAGGCGAAGGGATGGCGGCGGACAATGGTCTCGTCGCGATCCGGACCCGTCGAGATGATGTCCACCGGAACCTCGCAGATTTCCTCGATGCGGGCGAGATAGGCCTGTGCCGCAGCCGGCAGGTCTTCCTGCCGCTTGAGGCCCACGGTACTTTCCGCCCAGCCAGGCATCTCCTCGTACACCGGCTCGCACTCGGCGAGCGTTTCCGCGCCGACCGGCAGAATATCGCTGTAATCGCCGGCGAGCCGATAACCCACGCATAGCCGCAGCTTCTCCATGCCGTCCATGACGTCGAGCTTGGTCACGCACAGGCCGGACACCCCGTTGATCTGGATCGAACGCTTGAGCGCCGCCGCATCGAACCACCCGCACCGACGGGGGCGTCCCGTCGTCGCACCGAACTCGTGCCCACGTTCGGCCAGGAAGCGGCCGATATCATCCGACAGTTCGGTCGGGAACGGACCTGAGCCCACGCGCGTCGTGTACGCCTTGGTGATCCCGAGGACATAATGCAGCGTATGGGGCCCCACCCCGCTGCCGGTGGCCGCGCCCCCTGCCGTACAGTTGGAGGACGTGACGAACGGATAGGTCCCGTGATCGATGTCGAGCAGGGTGCCTTGGGCGCCTTCGAACAGGAGGTTCTTGCCTGCCTTGTTGGCCTCGTACAGGAGCCGCGGCACGTCGCCGCACATCGGCCGAATCCGTTCGGCCAGCGCGAGCGTCTCGTCCAGGGTGCGGTTGAAGTCGACCGGATCGGTCCGGAAATAGTGCTTGAGGACGAAGTTATGATAGTCGAGCACTTCGCCGAGCTTCGCGGCGAAACGTTCACGCAGAAAAAGATCCTGCAGGCGAATGGCCCGACGGGCGACCTTGTCCTCATACGCCGGACCGATCCCCCGTCCGGTCGTGCCGATCTTCGCGGCGCCCTTCGCCAGTTCGCGAGCATGATCGAGCGCGATGTGGTGAGGCAGGATCAGCGGGCAGGCTTCGCTGATCTTCAGTCGGGAGACGACATCCACGCCCGCCGATGCCAGCTGGTCCACCTCCTCGAGCAGCGCTTGCGGCGACAGCACCACGCCGTTGCCGATGAAGCAGCTCACGTCGGGCCGCAAAATGCCGGACGGAATCAGGTGCAAGACGGTCTTGCGCCCCCCGATGACGAGCGTATGGCCGGCATTGTGCCCCCCCTGGAAACGCACGACGCCCTGGGCATGGTCGGTGAGCCAGTCCACGATCTTGCCCTTGCCTTCGTCTCCCCATTGCGTGCCTACTACGACTACATTTTTTGTCATGATGTTCTTCCAAACAGTTGAGTGGCCAATCTTCCGGCCCCTTATCCACCGGCGCGCCCGCTCCGGTCGCCGCGCTAAGCACCGGGGTCGAGGCCGTCAAGCACCCATTCGCCGTCCCGGAAACGCAACTGCCGGTCGCAGTTGAGTTCGCCACGGGCCTCCCGGTGTCCAGGCAATTCCATGACCACCACCTCGCCCCGCGCGCGCAGCCGGTCAACGGCTTCGTCCAGCCGCGCCCTCTCGGGATGCGCCTTCGCCGCCTCCGGCACCAGAACGCCCGGCGGTCGCTCCGCGAACGGGGTCATCGGCGCGATCTGGCGCAGATCCATGCTGAAACCGGTCGCCGGACGGGCGCGGCCAAAGGCCCGCCCAATCTGGTCGTAGCGTCCGCCCAGCGCGATGGCCTGGGGAAATGCGCTCGCATAGGCGGCAAAAACCACCCCCGTGTGGTAGTGGTAACCGCGCAAGTCCGCGAGATCGAAGCCCACGCCGGCCACCTCCGAATCGAGGCGTGCCTGGATCGCTTCGAGATCGTCAAGCGCACGCCCGATTTCCGGATATGCGGGCAGGCAACGGCGCGCCTCGGTCAGCACCTCGCGTCCCCCATACAGGCCGGGCAGGCCCTCGAGCGCGCGCCGGGTCGCCGCATCAAGCCCGCGGGTCATCGTGCGCAGGCTGGGCAGGTCCTTCCCCTGCAGCGCCTGAAAAAGGTCCGCCTCGAGCTCGGGCGCCAGCCCCCCGCGCTCGATCAACGCCCGGAAGATCGCGACATGCCCGAGATCCAGCTGAACCGGCGCCTGCCCGGCCACGGCGAGCGCCTTCAGCATCAGGCGCTGAATCTCGATATCGCTTTCCACGCTGGCATCGCCATAAACCTCTGCCCCGACCTGCAGGCATTCGCGCGCACTGCTCGAACCCGCCGGCAAGGCATGCATGACCGCGCCGGCGTAGCACAGGCGCGTCACCCCCTGCCGGTTGAGCAGATGCGCATCGATGCGCGCGACCTGCGGCGTGATGTCCGCCCGCACGCCCATCAAGCGCCCGCTCAGCTGGTCCACCACCTTGAAGGTCTGCAGCTCCATGTCCCGCCCAGTGCCCGAGAGGAGCGATTCCATGTATTCCATGAGCGGCGGCATGACGAGTTCATAGCCGTGCACCCGAAACAGCTCCAGGACGGCGGCGCGCATGGACTCGATGCGGGCGGCGTCGCGCGGCAGGACATCTTCGATATATTCGGGCAGCAACCAGTTGTGCATGAATTCGGCTCCGGGCCTCAACGCCGGGGTAAGTGGACTGAACCGGTGGGCTCGGCCATGGCGCTACTTCGCAAGCGAGAAGAATAGCAGGCCCGCGCCCATCGAAGCGAGGCCGAGGAAGCGCACCTGGGAATCCGAAAGCGCCGTCGCCTTGCGGAATGCCTCCCGCCAAGCCCGCGGGGCGGCGAAAGGCAACAAGCCCTCGAACACCAGCATCAGCGCGAAAGCCGCGAGCAGATTGGGACGGTTCACGGCGCTCTTCCTATCGGCCCGGGTGCTGGAAGTACCGGAAGAATTCGCTGTCGGGCCGGAGCACCAAGACATCGCTCTTGTGGCTGAAACTCTGCCGATAGGCTTGCAGGCTGCGGTAAAAGGCGTAAAAGCGGGGATTCTTGCCATAGGCGCGCGCATAGATCGCGGCCGCGCGCGCATCGCCCTGTCCTTCGATGGTCTGCGCCTGCTGGTATGCCTTGGCCAGTATGACCTCGCTGCGCTTGTCGGCGTCCGCCTGGATCCGGGTGGCCTCCACCTTGCCCTGGGCGCGCAGCGTGGCAGCCACCCGCTCGCGCTGTCCTGCCATCCGCCGGTAGACGGCAGCGCTCACCTCGGGCGGGAAACCCAGTCCCTTGAAGCGGACGTCCATCACCGCGAGGCCCAGCCGCGCGGCCTCCTGGCCCACCTGGGCACGCACCGGGTCCAGCAGGGCGGTCCGCTCGCCTGAGATCATCCCAGCGAGCGTCTGCTTGCCCACGACGCCGCGCAAGACGCTGTTGACCCCTTGCGCCAATCGCGCGCGGGCGCGGTCATCCTCCCCTCCCAGGGTCAGGTAATACGCGCGGGGGTCGACCACGCGCCATTTGACGAAGTAGTCAATCAGGAGCGCCTTGCCATCCGCCGTCGTGAAGGGCTGTTGGGCCACTTCCAGCGTCTGCAGCCGGGTATCGAAATAGCGCACCCGTTGAAGCAGCGGCACCTCGACATAGAGCCCGGGCGCGGTGACCGTGCGCACGATCCGCCCCATCTCGAGAACCAGCGCGTCCTGCCCCGGGTTGAGGGTGAAGAAGCTCGCGCCAAGGATGATCGAAACCACCACGAGCGCACCGAGCGCTTCCCAGAAGCGCTTCATGGCCGCGGCTCCCGCTCGCGGCTGCGGAACGCATCGCGCGAACGCAAGATGGGGGCGGCCGTGGACGGAGGCGGGGCCACCGTGGTCGAGACCGCGGGCGGCGCGACGGGCACGGTCGGCTGGGGCAGCGCGGCCGGCGCGCTCGAGATCAGCTTGTCGAGCGGCAGATACAAGGTATTGCCCCCGTTCTTCTCATCCACCAGGACCTTGGTCGTGTGGGTCAGCACTTCCTGCATGGTCTCGAGATACATACGCTCCCGCGTCACCGCAGGCGCCTTCTCATACTGGCCCAGCACCTGATCGAAACGGCTGACATCTCCTTGCGCGTCGTCGACCACTTGGCTGCGGTAGCCCTTCGCCTGCTCGACCAACGTCATCGCCTTGGCTTGCGCCTGGGCGACCACCTGGCTCGCATACGCCTGCGCATCATCGATGGCATGCTCGCGGTCTTGGGCGGCCTTGAGGACGTCCGCAAAGGCGCCCTTGACGGGTGTCGGCAACGAAACGCCCTGGATCTGGACGGCGCGGAGCACGATGCCCGTCCGATAGCTGTCGAGCACGTCCTGCATCCGTTTTTGCGCCGCCGGTGCGAGCAGGCGGCCCCCGTCGGCCAGCAACGCATCGGCCTTGAGCTTGCCGACCTGGGCGCGCATCACCGCCGCGGCCACTTGGCCGACCGCCTCTCCGGGAGAACGGTCGTTGAAAAGATAGGCGCGCGGATCGGTCACCACGTATTGCACTGCGAACGGGATGTTCACCATGTCCTGATCCGCCGTCAGCATCAGCGCCTCCTGCGGCACGACATTTTGCGTGCTCTCCCGGAAACCCACTTCGAAGGTATGGACCCGATCCACATTCACCACATATTTCGTCTCGATCGGGTAGGGAAAATGCCAATGAGCGCCCGGCCGGCTGGTTTCGGCGTAGCGACCGAAGCGAAGCACGACGCCGCGCTCGCCGGCGTTCACGATATAGAAGCCGCTGGCGAGCCAGACGAGCACCAGGAGGCCCACGACCAGGGCCAGCGCCGGCAGGGGATTGACCGGGCCGCTCGCCGGCAAGCGCTTGCGGCCGAAGAGCGCGCTCAGTCTTTCATTGAGTTTTTTCCATAGCACATCCAGATCAGGCGGTCCTTCGTTGCCCCGTCGACCCCATTGTGGTTCATTCCCCATGCGCTATCCATTTCCAAGCTCAAGCCCGAGTTCCGAGGCCGAGACAGGTGGTTTCGCTCGGCCCGCGCGCGCTTCCCGCGGGTCTGAGCTCAGGACGGGCCTGGCGCTGTCCTTCAGGGCCTCGCGTAGCAAATCGATCCCTTCTCCGGTCCTGGCGCTCACTCTCACCCGCTCGATTTTACCATACTCATCCCGGTCGACACCCGGCAAGAGCCCCTTGACGTCGATTTTGTTGTGGACGATGATCTGCGGAATGTGATTGGCACCGATCTCGGCCAGCACCTTGTTCACTTCCTCGATTCTCTCCTCGTGCGCGGGACTGCCCATGTCCACCACGTGCAGCAGGAGGTCGGCATAGACGGTCTCCTCCAGGGTGGCACGGAAGGCCTCGACCAGCGTATGGGGCAAGGACTTGATGAATCCCACGGTATCGGAAAGCACGAGCGGACGGGTCTCGATGAATACCCGGCGGGTCATGGTATCGAGCGTGGCGAACAACTGGTCGGCGCAAAACGCCGAGGCATGGGTCAGCCGGTTGAAGAGCGTCGACTTGCCCGCATTGGTGTAGCCGACCAGCGAGACCGTGCACACATCGCCGCGCTCGCGAGCGCGGCGCTGCACAGCGCGCTGTCGCCGAAGCTGTGCCAGCTTCTCGCGCAGCACCTTGACGCGCCGTCCGAGCAGCCGCCGGTCCGTCTCGAGCTGCGTCTCCCCGGGCCCTCGCAGGCCGATCCCCCCTTTCTGCCGCTCGAGGTGCGTCCATCCTCGCACGAGGCGCGTCGACAGGTGTTCGAGTTGCGCGAGCTCGACTTGCAGCTTTCCTTCGTGGCTACGCGCGCGCTGCGCGAATATATCGAGTATCAGGCTCGTTCGGTCAACCACACGGGCCCGAAGCCGCTGCTCCAGATTGCGTTCCTGGACCGGCGTGAGTTCGTGATTGAACACCACCACGCCCGCCCCCCGCTCTGCGGCGACGCGCGCGATCTCCTCGACCTTGCCCGATCCCGCAAAGCAGGCGGGATCGGGCTTGGCCCGCCGGCCGCCCAGGCTGGCCAGCACCTTGAGGCCGGCACTGACAGCCAGTTCATGCAACTCCTGAAGGCCACCGGCATAATCCGGCTCGCCGAAGTCCAGACCCACCAATATGGCAGCATCACCGCTGCCCGGACGATCCAACATCAAGCGTCCGGGGACGGTTCGAAGGAGAGATTCACCGGACGCGAGGGCACGACGGTGGAAATGGCGTGTTTGTATACCATCTGGGTCACGGTGTTCTTGAGGAGCACGACATACTGGTCAAACGATTCGACCTGACCTTGCAGCTTGATGCCGTTCACCAGATAAATGGAAACGGGAATATGCTCTTTTCTCAACGCATTCAAAAACGGGTCTTGTAACAATTGCCCTTTCGCACTCATGATTTCTCCATACTATTATTTTGTGAGTCGTTCGCGGACGACATCCCGGCGCCTGCCCGGAGGCACCGCACCAAAGGGCGAGATGCCCGCGCGCTGGGCGATGGGGCGGATCCTCTCAGCAGTATAGTCGTCCCGCAAACTCCATACCCTCGCGGGCCAGTCCGAACCTAAGTTTAGGCGATTTTCGCATCCCTATTCCGATATGGGGGCCCCTTCGCCGATTGCAAGCGCCATCCACGCCCTCGCCCATGCTCAACTCCGCCCGAACGTCTTGCGTCCGTACCGGCGCTCTCGCCGGGCCTTGCGCTCCTGGCGCGGGGTCAGCGGCGGCGCCTTCTTGGTCGCAAAGGGATTGTGGCCGCCCTTGAACTGCACCTTCAGGGGCGTCCCGCGCAGCTTGAACGCGTCGCGGAAGGTCCGCTCGAGATAGCGTCGATAGCTGTCGGAAATCTGGTCCAGCGCATTGCCGTGAATGACGATCAGCGGTGGATTGCTGCCGCCCTGATGCGCGTAGCGCAGCTTCGGACGGAACATCGTGCCCTTGGGCGGCGCCTGCGCCGCCACCGCCGCCGCCAGGATACGGGTCAGCTGGGGGGTCGGCAGCTTCGCGTGCGCGCTCGCATAAGCCTCATCGATGGAGCGCAGCAGAGCGGGAACGCCCGTGCCCGCCAGCGCGGAAATATGATGAAAGCGGGCGAAATCCAGGAACTTGAGTGTGCGGGCCGCCGCCTGCTTGAAATGTTCCCGGCCGAACGCGTCGAGCGCATCCCATTTGTTCACGGCAACCACGAGCGCGCGCCCCGCCTCGACGATGAAGTCCGCGATGTGGGCATCCTGCTCGGACACGCCTTCCTTGGCATCGAGCACCAGCACGGCGACGTTGGCTTCTTCAATCGCCTGCAGCGTCTTGATGACGGAGAATTTCTCCACCGCCTCGAACACCTTCCCCCGCCGGCGCAGCCCCGCCGTATCGATCAGGGTGTAAGGCCGGCCGGCGTGCTCGAAGTCAATGTGAATGCTGTCGCGCGTGGTGCCCGGCTGGTCGAAGGCGATGACGCGCTCGGCGCCGAGCAGGCTGTTGACCAGGGTGGATTTTCCGGCATTGGGGCGGCCCACCACCGCGATTTTCGGGGCCGTGCCCTCTTCCGCCGGCGCGCTCTCCAGGGGCAGGGGCGCGAGGACCAGCTCCATGAGCTCGCGCACGCCCTCGCCATGTGCCGCCGAGATCGGCCACGGCTCGCCCAGCCCGAGCTCATGGAATTCGGCGGCCACGATCGCCTTCGGCAGACCCTCGGCCTTGTTCACCACGAGCGTGACCGGCCGCCCGCTGCGCCGCAGTTCATCGGCGATCAGCCGGTCATGAGGGGTCAAGCCGTCGCGGGCATCCACCAGGAAGACGACCGCATCGGCCTCATCGACCGCCTGTCGCGTCTGCCGCGCCATCTCGGCCAGGATGCCGGCATCCGCCGCAGGCTCCAGCCCCCCCGTATCCACCACCAAGTAGGGCCGATCCCCCACGCGCCCGTGGCCATAGTGCCGGTCGCGCGTGAGGCCCGGCATGTCCGCGACGATGGCCGCACGCGTTCGGGTCAGCCGGTTGAACAGGGTCGACTTGCCGACATTGGGCCGGCCGATGAGCACGACAGTGGGTTTCACGCGGGCTCCCGGCCTCGCCTTGGGGATGGACGCATCGGCGGGCGGCCTACTGCACGCGGAACGCGGTCAGCGTCCCATCTTTCGTCTGCGCCAGGCATCCCTCGTCGCCCCAAGGCACCAGCGGCGCGGCGATGCGGCTGCCGTCCGTCGCCGCCCGGGCCACGAAGGCTCCATCGGCGCGCGATAGGAAATGAACATAGCCCTGATAATCGCCCACTGCCACATAAGGGCCGACCAGAACGGGAGCCGTCAGAGTGCGCCGATGCAGCGCGCTCTGGCTCCACAGGCTCACCCCGGTCGACTTGTCCAGCGCGGCAACGGTGCCATCTTGCTCGCTCACATAGACGTTGTGGGTCCCCATCGCCAGCCCCGCCGTACTCGACATCGGCTTCGCCCAGAGCAGGTTGCCCGAGCGGATGTCGAAGCAGGCGAGACGCCCGCGGTAGGCGACGGCACAAATCTCCTGGCCATCGGTCACGGGCAGGCTCGTCACATCGGCAATGCGTTCAAGCGCGGTGCCGCCCTTGGGCTCCGCCACAGTCCCCGACCAGCCGGTGTTGCCGTTCTCCAGCGCCAAGGCCACCAACTGGCCGCCCGGGAACCCGGCGAAGACCGCCCCGCGCAAGGCAAGGACGCCCGCAAAGCTACGCAACGTGAGCGAGGGCAGGGGCTGCTGGTAAAACCATTTTTCCTTGCCGTCGGCGGCGTTCAGCGCAGTGATGCGCCCGTCCGCCGATCGCACCATGACCAGGCCGCCGGACACGGCAGGAGGACTCAAGACCGAACTGGACACCTGCGCCTGCCAGAGGGGCTTGCCGGCATCGCTGTAGGCCAGCACCCGGCCTCGGTTGGTCGCCACCACCACGCAATGGTCCCCGGCCCCCACGCCGGCCGAGAGCCGGATGCCGGTGTCGACGGCCCAGATTTTTCGCCCGGAGCCGACATCGAAACGGTACAGACGGCCGTTTTCCCCCGCCGCATAGACCGCATCGCCTGCGAGCGCCGGCGAGAAGGCGTCGGTGCCGGCGCCGCCGACCTCGGCGGACCATGCCGCACCAACCCGCGCAGCGGGCTTGAACACCGGCAGGGGTGCCGGCTTCGGGGGCCTGTAGGAAGAGCTGAACAGGCCGCAACCGCCCAGCAGCGCGGTCGCCCCCAAGAGGAGAGCGCTCACGCCGCGCCGACTTAGCCCCCGGATATCCCGCCTCATTTCGTGCCTCCCAGCGCATCGAGTTTGTCTTGGACGAAGGCCCGGAAGGTCGCGTCCTCGTCCTTGCCCTGCAAGGCGGCCTGATAGGCCGTGCGCGCCGCGGCCACGTTGCCGGCCGCCACCGCCACATCGCCCTCGAGGTCATGATACAGGCTTGCGTAGGCCTTATCCTGGCCCGCCGCGAGCAACTGCTGGGCCTGGCGGTAGTGTTTCTCGTCCAGCAGCAGTCCGGCGAGCCGAAGCCGTGCCACCGCCCGCAGGGGCGCCTCGGACGTGTGGTCGAGCACCCAATGAAGCTGCGCCGCGGCACTGCGCGTGTCGTTCGCGTGATCGTTGGCGGCGGCGGCGATGAGCGCCGCACGCGACGCGTAAGCCGTCAGTCGATAGTGCGCCATGAGGGTGCCCGCCGTTTGTCGCACGGCGTGCACGTCCCCGGCCTGGGCGAAGGCCTCGAGGTTTGCGAAGAGCACCGCCGCGCGGCTCGCCTGCCTGTTCTGGTAGATGTTCCAGCCTTGGGTGCCCGCCACCGCCAGGGCGACGGCCAGAAACGCCAACGATACCCAGTTGCCATACCGCTTCCACCACGCCTTGAGCGCGTCGATCTGCTCCTGCTCTTCGAGATTAAACATATCCTTCCCCGATTTACCTCTCCATCTGGCGGCCACGTCCGGGCGGACGCTTAAGGGGCCGCCCCTGCCTGCGCGGCGGAGATCTGGCGCCCGGACCGCATGATGT
The DNA here is from genome assembly GCA_021788645.1 of Pseudomonadota bacterium. GTDB lineage: Bacteria > Pseudomonadota > Gammaproteobacteria > Burkholderiales > JAKAFK01 > JAKAFK01. The sequence goes on along the minus strand of JAJYKK010000012.1, from coordinate 5,666 downwards.
CCGCCGCCTCCTGCACGCTCACGCGTGCCTGCGCTTCCAGCGCGCGCAAGGGCTTCAGGCTCACCTCCTGGCACGCCGCCTCATCGTCGCCGACGATCACGGCGTAGCGGGCACCGCTGCCATCCGCGCGCCGCATCTGGGCCGCGAATTTCCCGCCCCCGCAATGATAGACCACGCGCAACCCGGCGTCGCGCAAAGATTCTGCGACCGCCCAGGCGAACGCATCGGCACGCGCCCCCTGATGCACCACATAGCCGTCGAGCACCGACGTCTCGGGAAGCCCCCCGGCCTCCCGCAGCAGGCTGATCAGGCGCTCCACGCCCATCGCGAACCCGCAGGCAGGCGTCGGCTTGCCGCCCAACTGCTCGACGAGCCCGTCGTAGCGCCCGCCGGCACAGACCGTGCCCTGCGCGCCCAGCTTGGTCGTTACCCATTCGTAGACGGTGAAATTGTAGTAATCGAGTCCGCGGACAAGGCGCGGATTGATCTCGAAGGGAATGTCCACCTGGCGCAGGATCGCCTGCAATTCCTCGAAGTGCTTGAGGGAAACCTCATCGAGCTCGTCGAGCAGACGCGGCGCGCCCTCGATCAACTCCTGCATCGCCGGATTCTTGCTGTCCAGCACCCGCAGCGGGTTCGTATGCAGCCGACGCCTCGCGTCCTCGTCGAGCGCCTCCAAATGGGCGCTTAGATAGTCGATGAGCCGCGCGCGATGTCGCGCACGCGCAGGCGCGCTGCCGAGCGTGTTGATTTGGAGAGAAATCTCGGTGAGACCAAGCGTCTTCCAGAGGCGGGCGACCATGACGAGATGCTCCGCATCCATGTCCGGGCCCGCATAGCCCAGCGACTCGACCCCCAGCTGGTGGAACTGCCGGTAGCGGCCCTTTTGCGGGCGCTCATGGCGAAACATCGGACCTGCATAACAGAGCCGCTGCGGTCCCCCATAAAGGAGATTGTGCTCGAGCGCAGCGCGCACGCAGGCGGCGGTGCCCTCCGGCCGCAAGGTGAGGCTCTCGCCGCTCAGCGCGTCGACGAAGGTATACATCTCCTTTTCGACGATATCCGTCACTTCTCCGATCGAGCGGACGAACAGGTCGGTCTTCTCAAGGAGCGGCATGCGGATGGGGCGATAGCCGAAACCGCGCACCCAGTCGCGCACGGTGTCCTCAAAAAACTCCCATAAGGGCGCCTCGTCCGGCAGGATGTCGTTCATCCCGCGGACGGCTTGAATCGTGGAACTCATTAAATGACTAATCGACCAAGGAAGACAAAGGGCACATTATCCCACCGATTGGATCGGTATGGTTCGTTCTTCTTTCGGATGCGCCCTCATCTGGGCGATCTTGGCGCGAATCTGGCGTTCCAACTCGTCGACCAACTCAGCCTCGGCCACTTTGTGCGACGGCTTGCCGTCGATATAAAGAAGATTGGGCGAGCCACCCGCAATGCCTATGGCCGCCTCTCGCGCTTCGCCGGGCCCGTTCACCACGCAGCCGATGACGGCCACGTCCAAGGGTTCCAGAATATCCTCCAGGCGCGCCTCCAGCGCGTTGACCGCATTGATGACATTGAATTCCTGGCGCGAACAAGACGGGCAGGCGATGATGTTGACGCCCTTGTTGCGCAGCCGCAGGCTCTTGAGAATATCGAAGCCCACCTTCACCTCCTCGACGGGATCGGCGGCCAGCGAAATGCGCAAGGTGTCCCCAATCCCTTGGGTCAGCAACAGCCCCAGCCCGATCGCCGATTTAACGCTGCCGGCGCGAAATCCCCCGGCCTCCGTGATACCCAGATGGAGAGGCTGCTCGATTTGTCCGGCGAGCTTCCGGTAGGCTTCCACGGTGGTGAAGACGTCGGAGGCCTTGAGGCTGACCTTGAAATCGGGGAAATCCAGGCGGCTCAGGATATCAATATGGCGCAGGGCGGATTCCACCAGGGCATCCGGCGTGGGTTCGCCATACTTCTTCTGCAAATCCTTTTCCAGGGACCCGGCGTTGACGCCGATCCGGATAGGAATCCCGCGGTCGCGGGCGGCCTGAACCACCGCACGCACGCGCTCCTCCCGCCCGATGTTACCCGGGTTCACACGCAGGCAGTCCGCCCCGAGTTCCGCCACCCGCAAGGCGATCCGGTAATCGAAATGGATGTCCGCCACCAAGGGCACGGGGGATCGCTCTTTGATCTTGCCAAAGGCCTCCGCCGCATCGAGGCTGGGCACCGATACGCGAACGATGTCTGCGCCGGCTTGTGCGAGCCGCCGCACCTGGGCGAGCGTCGCCTCGACATCGCAGGTTTCGGTATTGGTCATGCTCTGCACGCTGATCGGCGCATCCCCGCCGACAGCGACCGAGCCTACCATGATCTGGCGCGATTTGCGCCGGGGGATGTCGACGTGGAACATGATGACCTCTCGGACAGCGGCTTATTTCAGGGTTAGGCGGGCGACATCATTCCGCGTGATGGGGGCCAGATCAACGGCATTCCCATTATAGGTAAGCGTCACCGCAGGCGCATCACCAATTACCATGCGAAATGGGGGGACTCCTTCGATCGCCTGGCTTGTGCCTGCCGGGTTCAGGCGCGCAAAGATGGCCTTGCCCGACCGATCGCGAATCTCGACCCAGGAGGGGCCCGCAAACACCATTTTGATCACGGCCTTGCCCGGTGCCGCAGCGGCCCCTGAGGGGGCGGTCGTGGCCGCAGGAGCCGTCGAGGCCGCGGGAGCCTTGCGGGTCGCCGGGCGGGGGGCGGTGCTTGGGCGCGGCAGGGCCGGGCGCGCGGGACCCGGGCGAATCCCGGGCGATGCCCGCAGGGGCTTCGGCGCAATCGGCACATGCGGGACCGTGGGCGGTGGCCCGCCTTGCAGCCACACATGAAAAAGCAGCGGCAAGCCCACCAGGACGATGAGGACGATCACCAGGATGCGTATCCAGGAGCGGCGGCTCCTCACCGGCAGTTCGATCCGCCGCCCCCCCGACGCGGCGGCGATGGCGGGTTCCGGGGCATGCAGCCCGTGCAGGCTCGCGACCAGGGGCTCGGGGTCCAGGCCCACGAGCTTGGCATAGTTTCGCACGAAGCCCCGCACGAATGGAGCGCCCGGCATCCGGTCGTAGTCGTCGGCTTCCAGCGCCTCGACCTGCCGCACCGTGAGCTTCAGATGCCGTGCGACGTCCGCCACGCCAAGCCCTTCCTTCTCGCGGGCCGCCGCCAGGCGGGCACCTGCCGATGGGCCGGCGGCCGAAGGGGGCACCGGGCTGCCGTCGATCTCATCCGTCATTGGTAATTTCCACGCGCCAACGCCTGCGCCTGAGGCGACTGCGCGAAGCGGCTCCGGAGCAGCATGGCGGCACTCGCCTCGGTATCGCGATCACCCGCCGCATGCGCAATGCGGATGGCCAGCCAAAGGTTCTCGGCGGTCGGCGCGCTCACCGTGAGGAGCTTATGCGCCAGTGCGCTCGCCCGCGCGAAGCGTCCGGCCCGGAACGCCAAGTCGGCCAGATGATAAAGGGCCTGGGGGTTGTCGGGCTGTCTCTCCAAGGCATCGGTGAAATACTGTTCGGCGCGCCCTGCATCGTTCGCCTTGAGCGCGCACAGGCCGGCGTTGACATAGGCCTTGTCCGGTGTGGCATACAGGGGGTCCGCGATGGCCGTCATGAAATACTTGATCGACGCGCCGGGCGAACCGTGCTGGCACAAGAACCAGCCGTAATCGTTGTTGAGCGCCGCATCCTTCGGGGTGAGCGCGAGCGCCCGCGAAAAGTCCGCTCGCGCTTGGGCTTCCTGACCCAGGTGCATATAGACCAGGGCGCGCATGTTGTAGGCCGGCGCATAAGCCGGATCGACTCGGATCGCCTCATCGAGTTCCTTCAGTGCAACCGCCACTTCCCCGTGCTCGTAGTACCCCTGACCCAGCTCGGTGTGAATGGTCGCCCGGTTGAGCAGATCGTCTTGCTGCACGCGCGATTGCGGTGCGTTCGCGCAACCCGCCAGCAGGGCGGCCGCCAACACGCCCGCCCAGCCCAACCGCCACCCGTTTCCCCACACCTTGTCAAACATACGAGCCTCCCAGCCGCCGGTGCGTCCGCTTCGTCTTGTCTTCCACCTGTCCCGCCAATTGCCCGCACGCCGCGTCAATATCGTCCCCGCGTGTCTTGCGGGTGGTCGCGATGAGGCCTGCCTGTATGAGCACATCGCGAAACCGCTGCACGGCGTGCGGGCTCGATCGCTGAAAGCCGGATTCCGGAAAGGGATTGAAAGGAATCAGGTTTACCTTGCAGGAAACCGGCTTGAGCACTTCCACGAGCTGCCTCGCGTGCGCCGGCTCATCGTTGACGCCGTCGAGCAGCACGTATTCGATAGTAATGAAGTCGCGGGGAGCGCAGACGACATAGCGTTCGCAGGCGGCCACCAGCTGCGCCAGGGGGTATTTCCTGTTGATGGGCACCAGCAGGTCGCGCAGCGGATCCGTCGGCGCGTGCAAGGACACCGCCAGCGCCACCGGGCATTCCCGACCCAGTCGGTCGATGGCGGGGACGATGCCGGACGTGCTGACCGTGACACGCCGGCGGGACAAGCCATAGGCATGGTCGTCCAGCATGATCCTAAGCGCCGTCACGACATGTTCGAAGTTGAGCAGCGGCTCCCCCATCCCCATCATGACGACGTTGCTGATGAGCCGATCCCCCTCGGGGTCGCGTCCGAGCGCCTGGTTCGCCCACCACAGCTGGCCGACGATCTCCGCAACCGTCAGGTTTCGGTTGAAGCCCTGACGCCCCGTCGAGCAGAAACGGCATTCCAGCGCGCAGCCGACCTGCGAGGAAATGCACAATGTGCCGCGGCCCTCCTCGGGAATGAAGACCGTTTCGACGCGGTTGCCCGGACTCACCTCGAGCAGCCATTTCCGGGTCCCGTCCTCAGAGCGGCTTTCGGCGACCAGGCGCGGCGGCACCACTGCACAAGACCTCGCCAGCTTCTCCCGCAGGCCGCGCGACAGGTCGCTCATCTGCCCGAAGTCGCCGGCGCCCGCATGGTGAATCCAGCGAAACAGTTGCTTGGCGCGAAACGGCTTCTCGCCCATCGTGGCCAGGAGGTCCGTCAGGCCGGAAAGGTCGAAGTCGAGGAGGTTGGTGACCACGGGCATCCGCTTAGCGCGAGTGAACGCTCATCGCCGGGAAGAAGTAGGCGATCTCCACCGCGGCGGTGGCCGGTCCATCGGAGCCATGCACGGCATTCGCATCGATGCTCTCGGCAAAGTCGGCGCGGATGGTGCCCTTATCCGCCTTCTTGGGATCGGTGGCCCCCATGAGTTCGCGATTCTTGGCAATCGCGTTCTCGCCCTCGAGAACCTGCACCATGACCGGCCCGGAAATCATGAACTGCACCAGGTCGCGAAAGAACGGGCGCTCCCTGTGCACCGCGTAGAACCCTTCCGCTTCGCTCTGTGAAAGCCACATCATACGTGCTGCGACAACTTTTAGTCCATTGCGTTCAAAACGCGAATAAATTTCTCCGATGACGTTCTTGGCCACCGCATCGGGCTTGATGATAGACAGCGTACGTTCCACGGCCATGTTGCACCCTCCTGATCGTTATCAAAATTAGGGATAACCTGTAAACATACCATTTTGCGCCCATCAAATAAAGAGGATCGGGATTTGAGGCGATTT
>JAJYKK010000066.1 GCA_021788645.1 Pseudomonadota bacterium | reverse complement strand
CCTCGTCAGCAGCGGGCGCACCTTGGCTGCGAACCATCTGGTGGCGGTCGAGGAGATTGCCCAGATCAGCTCGCGCCTGATCGTCAATCAGGCCGCGCTCAAGCTGAAGCGCGCACTCCTGCAGCCTATCCTGGCCGCGTTCGCGGGTGCGGTGGCGCACGCCGGCGACAGGACTCCCTCCTGAATCGCGCCGCCCCGGACCTCGCGCGCAGAGCGCGCGGCAACGATGTTCCCGCGCGGCAAAAAGGCTTATAATGTCCGCAACTTGATTCCGATTCCGCCGTCTGCCCGAACGCCCATCGCCATGCTGAAGATTCAACGACTGTCCACGGCTCAATCCGACTTTGAGCCGCTGTTCCAAGCCTTGATCGCGTTCGAGGGCGCACAGAATCCGGCGGTGGAGTCGGTGGTGGGCGAGATTCTCGCGGCGGTGAAGACGCGTGGTGATGCGGCGCTGCTCGAGTATACGCGGCGGTTCGACCAGCTTGAGGCGCACGGCGCCGCCGAGCTCCAGGTGCCTGGCGCCCGCCTGGCGTCCGCCTGGGCCGCCTTGCCGGCCGACCAGCGTGCCGCGCTCGAGGAGGCGGTCGAGCGCATCCGCCGATATCACGAGCGCCAGCTGCTGGCCTCCTTCACCTATGAAGAGCCGGATGGCACGCGCCTCGGCCAGCAAGTGACCCCGCTCGACCGGGTGGGCCTGTACGTTCCCGGCGGCAAGGCGGCCTACCCCTCTTCGGTGCTGATGAACGCGATTCCGGCCAAGGTGGCCGGTGTGGGCGAACTCATCATGGTGGTGCCGACGCCTGGCGGCCAGGTCAGCGAACTGGTGCTTGCCGCCGCCCATGTGTGCGGCGTGGACCGCGTGTTCACCGTGGGGGGCGCGCAGGCGGTGGCGGCGCTCGCCTTCGGCACGCAGACCATTCCCCAGGTGGACAAGATCGTCGGTCCTGGCAATGCGTATGTCGCGGCCGCCAAGCGCCGCGTGTTCGGGGTCGTCGGCATCGACATGGTGGCCGGGCCTTCCGAGATTCTCATCATCTGCGACGGCCGCACCGATCCCGACTGGATCGCGATGGATCTGTTCTCGCAGGCCGAGCACGACGAATTGGCGCAGTCCATCCTGATCTCGCCGGACCGGGAGTTTCTCGATCGCGTGCAGGCTGCGGTGGATCGGCTGGTCGCGCAGATGCCGCGGCGCGCGGTCATCGAGGCCGCGCTCAGCGGCCGCGGTGCCTTGATCGAGGTGAAGTCGCTGGCGGAGGCGATCGGGCTGGCCAACCGGATCGCCCCCGAACACCTGGAGCTGTCGGTCGAGGACCCGGGCGCGTGGGTGGGCGAGATCCGGCATGCCGGTGCGATCTTCATGGGGCGCATGACCTGCGAGGCGCTCGGCGACTACTGCGCCGGTCCCAATCACGTGTTGCCCACCTCGCGCACGGCGCGGTTCTCCTCGCCGCTCGGCGTCTACGATTTCCAGAAGCGCACGAGCCTGATCCAGGTGTCCAAGGAAGGGGCGGCCCGCCTCGGACGCATCGCCGCGACGCTGGCCTACGGGGAGGGATTGCAGGCCCATGCCCGGTCGGCGGAGTTCCGCATCGAGGGCTGAGGCGCCCGCGCGGACCATGACCGAGCGTGCGGCCCGATGAAAACCATTGCCGAATGGCTCGGGAAGGCATTATCGTATTGCCGTGGGCAGGCGCGGGGTATCAGGGCCGCTTGCCTGACGCAAGCGGACGTCATCATTTGAACCGATGGGCCATTCGTCATGACGCGTGAGGCACAAGTCAGCCGGGAGACGCAGGAAACCCGGATCAGGGTGCGGGTGAATCTGGATGGGTCGGGCGTGTCCGAGCTCAACACCGGCGTGCCGTTCCTGGATCACATGCTGGACCAGGTCGCCCGCCACGGCTTGATCGACCTTTCCGTCCAGGCCGAGGGCGATCTTGAGATCGACGCCCATCACACCGTGGAAGACATCGGCATCACGCTGGGGCAGGCATTCCATCGCGCGCTGGCGGACAAGCGGGGGATCGTGCGCTACGGGCATGCCTATGTGCCGCTCGATGAGGCGCTCTCGCGCGTGGTGGTCGATTTGTCCGGCCGGCCGGGGCTCGAGTACCATGTGCCGTTTGTTCGCGCGTGGATCGGGCAGTTCGACGTCGACCTAGTGCGGGAGTTCTTTCAGGGATTCGTCAACCACGCCGGGGCGACCTTGCATGTCGACAACCTGCGCGGCGCCAATGCGCATCACCAGGCGGAGACGGTCTTCAAGGCCTTCGGCCGGGCGTTGCGGGCGGCGGTGGAGCGGGACCGTCGCGCCGGAGACGGCATGCCCTCGACCAAGGGCATGCTGTGATGGGGGGCCGGTGAGCGTCGAAGAAGACTATGACTGATATCGCTGTCGTTGATTATGGCATGGGCAACCTGCGCTCGGTATCGAAAGCGCTGGAGCACGTGGCCCCAGAGCTCACCGTGACGGTCACCGGCGATGCGCGGGTGATCGCGCGGGCCGGGCGCGTCGTCTTCCCGGGGGTGGGCGCCATGCCCGACTGCATGCGCGAGCTGGCCGCGCGCGGCTTGCGCGAGACGGTGATCGAGGCGGCGCGGCACCGGCCCTTCCTGGGGATTTGCCTGGGCATGCAGGCCTTGTTCGAGCACAGCGAAGAAGGCGATGCCGATGGCCTCGGCGTCTTGCCGGGGCGGGTCCGGCGCTTCCCGGCGGCGGCGATGGTCGATGAGCGGGGAAACCGGATGAAGGTGCCCCACATGGGGTGGAACCAGGTGGCGCCGGCGCGCTCCCATCCGCTGTGGCATGGGATTGCGCCGGGGGAGCGTTTTTATTTCGTGCACAGCTACTATGTCGAGCCGGCCGAGCCGGCGCTGGTGGCGGCGTCCACGTCGTACCCGTTCCCGTTTGCGAGCGCCGTGGCCACGGGAAGCCTCTTTGCCGTGCAGTTTCATCCGGAGAAGAGCCAGGCGGCGGGGCTTGCCCTGCTGCGCAATTTTGCGCGCTGGGATGGGCGGGTGCCCGAGACGGCGTACCCGTGAGGGCGTGGCCGGCGAAGGGAGAGGAGCCATCGTACGGGGGTGCAGCAGGGAGGCGGCCGCCGGGGCAGACCATCAGGCGGCGCGTGGGAAGAAGGTGTGCGTGAGGCAGAGAAGAACATCATGCTGATCATTCCGGCAATCGATCTCAAAGAGGGGCAGTGCGTCCGGCTCAAGCAAGGTCAGATGGACCAGGCGACGGTATTTTCCGAGGACCCGGCGGCCATGGCGGCGCACTGGCTGAAGATGGGCGCCCGGCGCCTGCACCTGGTCGACTTGAATGGCGCCTTTGCCGGCAAGCCGCGCAACGAAGAGGCCATCCGGCACATCACGGCGGCGGTGGGCGGCGAGATGCCCGTGCAGCTGGGTGGCGGCATCCGCGATCTCGAGACCATCGAGCGCTATTTGGACAACGGCGTGAGCTATGTCATCATCGGGACCGCGGCGGTGAAGAATCCGGGCTTCCTCCACGAAGCCTGTGACGCCTTTCCGGGGCACATCATCGTCGGACTCGATGCCCAGGACGGCAAGGTGGCGGTGGACGGATGGTCCAAGGTGACCGGCCATGACGTGGTCGATCTCGCCCGGCGGTTCGAGGAATATGGCGTGGAGGCCGTCATCTACACGGACATCGGGCGTGACGGCATGCTTTCCGGCGTGAATATCGACGCGACCGTTCATCTGGCGCGCTCCCTGACGGTGCCGGTCATCGCCAGCGGGGGGGTCACCGACCTTGACGATGTGCGCAAGCTCTGCGCCGTCGAAGCGGACGGCATCGTCGGGGCGATCACCGGGCGCGCCATTTACCAGGGTACCCTGAACTTCGGCGAGGCGCAGGCGCTCGCAGACCGGTTGTGCCAGCCGGCCTGACGCGCCGGCCTCGGTGAGGTCTTTTCAAACGACCGCGTTGTCTTTTTTGGCGGCGGCAGGTTACACTTAGATTCTTGAGCATGGGCCTAGCGAAACGCATCATTCCTTGTCTGGACGTCACCGCCGGCCGGGTGGTCAAGGGGGTTAACTTTGTCGCGCTGCGCGATGCCGGCGATCCTGTCGAGATCGCCCGGCGCTACGACGAGCAGGGTGCCGACGAACTGACTTTCCTGGACATCACGGCCAGCAGCGATGAACGCGACATCATCCTGCACGTCATCGAGGAGGTGGCGGCGCAAGTCTTCATCCCGCTCACTGTCGGCGGGGGGGTGCGCAAGGCCGATGACGTGCGGCGGCTCCTGTCGGCCGGTGCCGATAAGGTCAGCATCAATACGGCCGCCGTCCAGAATCCGGCGCTCATCGAAGAAGCGGCCTCGCGTTTCGGCTCGCAATGCGTGGTGGTCGCCATCGACGCGAAGCAGGTCGGAAGCCCCGAGGCGCCGCGCTGGGAGGTGTTCACGCACGGCGGTCGCAAGGCCACCGGCCTCGACGTGGTGGCGTGGGCGAGGCGGGTTGAGGCCCTCGGTGCCGGCGAGGTTCTCCTGACCAGCATGGACCGGGATGGCACCCGCAACGGATTCGATCTCGCGGTGACCCGCCAGGTGGCCGATGCGGTCGATATTCCCATCATCGCCAGCGGCGGTGTCGGGACCCTCGCCCATCTCGCGGACGGCATTGTGGAGGGGCATGCGGATGCCGTACTGGCCGCGAGCATCTTCCACTTCGGCGAGTTTACGGTGCGCCAGGCCAAGGCGTACCTGGCGGCGCACCATATTGAAATGCGGGAATAGGGGCCAGGCGATGGCGGCAGATTGGCTGGAGGCGCTGCGGTGGACGTCCGACGGGCTGATCCCCGTCATCGCGCAGGATGCGCAGACCGGCGTGGTGCTGATGCTCGCCTGGATGAACCGGGAATCGCTCCAGGAGACGGCGGCGACGGGTCGGGCCGTGTACTGGTCGCGTTCGCGCCGCAAGCTCTGGCGCAAGGGGGAGGAATCCGGCCACGTGCAGCATGTGCGGGAGATCCGGCTGGACTGCGACAACGACGTGATCTTGCTCAAGGTTGAACAAGTCGGGGGGATCGCCTGTCATACCGGTAGGCGTGACTGCTTTTTTCAGAAATTGGAGAATGGCGCGTGGACGGTCACGGCCCCGGTGCTCAAGGATCCCGCCGACATCTATCATGCGCCTTCGTAAATCTTGCGCGTTGGGCCCTCATGCCGAATGACATTCTTTCGCGCCTTGCCGCGACGCTGGAGTCCCGCAAGGGGGGCGACCCCAAGACGTCCTACGTGGCCGCGCTTTACGCGAAAGGCCTGAACGCGGTTCTGAAGAAAGTGGGCGAGGAAGCGGCCGAAACGCTTCTTGCCGCGAAGGACGGGGATGCGTCGCAGCTGGTCTACGAAGTCGCGGACCTATGGTTTCATTGCCTTGTCCTACTGGCCCATGAGGGATTGCACCCGAACGACGTGCTGGCGGAACTGGCCCGTCGCGAGGGCCTTTCGGGCATTGCCGAGAAGGCTTCCCGGCCGGCGTCGTGAAAGGAGCCTTATGAGCGAGTGCCTTTTCTGCAGAATCGTGGCGGGAGAAATTCCCGCCCGCAAGGTCTTCGAGGACGACGAACTGCTGGCGTTTCACGATATCCATCCGATCGCGCCCGTGCATTTCATGATCATCCCCAAGGCGCACGTCGCGTCATTGGCCGAGTGCACGCCTGCTCACCGCGAGGTGCTCGGCAGGATATTGCTGGCGGCGCCTGAGCTGGCCCGCGCGCAAGGACTGCAGGACGGCTTCCGCGTGATGATCAATACCGGCCGCGGGGGCGGGCAGGAGGTCTTCCACCTGCACGTGCACGTGTTCGGCGGCCAGGATGGGTTGCCGCCGCGCGTTTAGGTACGGCAGGCGGAGGGCAGGGCAACGCTTCGATGTCCGGCATTGGCGCTGCGTCGGCCGCGTCCCGCGCGAAGACGGGCGGGTCCGGTCAAGACGGTGGGTTTTTTGAGGAGTGAACCATGGGCGAGTTTAGCATTTGGCATTGGCTGATTGTGTTGGTGATCGTGTTGGTGATCTTCGGCACCAAGAAGCTGCGCAACATCGGCACCGACTTGGGCGGTGCGGTCAGGAACTTCAAGGAGGCGATGCACGAGACCCCCAAGGAGACGACTGCCGAGCTGACGTCGCCCAAGGGGGAGACGATCGAAGGCGAAGTCAAGGAGAAGACCAAGGCGTGATGGGCGGTGCGCGGACGCGTTCGATGACTTTTGGATACCCCTGACGGATGTTTGGCATCGACTTTTCGGAAATCCTGCTGATCGCCATCGTGGCGCTCGTCGTGCTTGGGCCGGAACGGCTGCCCAAGGTGGCGCGTACGCTGGGCCATCTGTACGGCCGTTTCCAGCGTTACATGGCCCAGGTCAAGGCCGAGGTCGGGCAGGAGATGGCGTTCGAAGAACTGCGCAAGTTCCAGTCGCAGATGCAGGAGGCGGCGCAGTCCGCCCGCTATGCCCTGCACGAGGAGGCCGCCGCGATTCACGGCGCGCTCTCGCCGGGCGAGGACCCGCGGGCGGTCGATCCCCCGGGGGAAGCGGGGACGGAAGCCGCGCCCGGTGCCGTTCACGAGCCGGTTGAGCCCTCGCCGCAGCTGGAATTGGATCTTGGCGGACAGGCGTCCCAGCCCCATGCGCCGGAAGCCGCGGTGAAGAAGGCGTGATGGCTGCCGAAGAGAACTTCGTGTCGCACCTTCTCGAGCTGCGCACCAGACTGTTGCGCGCGGTGGGCTCCGTTCTGGTCGTGTTTCTTGCGCTCTTCGCCTTCCGCGACAAGATCTACACGGCGCTCGCCCATCCCCTGCTGGCGCACCTGCCGAAGGGCGGGCACATGATCGCCACCGAAGTCACGACGCCCTTCTTCGTGCCGGTCAAGGTCACGCTCCTGGCCGCCTTGCTGATCGCGCTGCCCTACGTCCTGTATCAGATCTGGGCCTTCGTGGCCCCCGGGCTTTATGCGCACGAGAAACGCCTGGCCCTGCCCCTCGTGATCGCCAGCACGACGCTGTTCGTCGGCGGCATGGCGTTTGCGTATTTCCTCGTCCTGCCCATCGTGTTCGGCTTCATCACGCACACGACGCCGAGCGGCGTGGCGGTGATGACCGACATCGACAAGTATGTCGATTTCGTCTTGCGCTTGTTCGTCGCTTTCGGGATTACCTTTCAGGTCCCGGTGGCGGTGATCCTGCTCGTCAAGATGGGCATCGTCAGCGTCGAGAAGCTGAAGCAGATTCGGCCCTATGTCATCGTCGGCGCCTTCATCGTGGGGGCGGTGCTGACGCCGCCCGACATGCTGTCGCAGACCATGCTGGCGGTGCCGCTGTGGCTGCTCTATGAGCTCGGCGTCATCTTCGCGGGGGTGGTGGTGCGCACCACCCGACGGCCCGAGGGCCCGGCGGAAGAGGAAGAGCGCCCGCTCACGGCGCAGGAGATGGACGAGGAGCTCGATCGGATCGAGGCGCAGCAGAAAGAGGGCGGACTGAACCCCTGAGGCCGGGCCGTCGGGGCGCGCTTACTGGCCCGGTCGGTTCGCGTCAGGCTGCACGTCGGCCGCGCGCGGCCGACGTCCGACGGTCACGCCGATTGTGCGCGCCTTTCCCTGGCGCATGATCGTGAGCATGGCGCGGGTCCCTGGCGTGAGGGCGGCCACCTGGTTCAGCATGCCTTCTGCGTCGCGTACCGGGTGACCGTTCACGGCGACCAGGATGTCGCCGGGCCGGATGCCCGCGTGGTCGGCCGGCCCGCCCCGCAGCACCCCGGCGATGAGGCTGCCGTTCGTGCCGGATAGCCTGAAGGCGTCGGCGAGATCCGGCGTGATGTCCTGCACTTCGACGCCGATCCAGCCGCGAATCACGCGCCCGTGCTCGATGATCTGCTGCATCACCTGGCGGGCGATGCTCACGGGAATCGCGAATCCGATGCCCAGTGAGCCGCCGCTTTGGGAATAGATGGCGCTGTTGATGCCGAGCAGGTCGCCATTGGTGTCCACCAGGGCGCCGCCTGAGTTGCCCGGATTGATGGCCGCATCGGTCTGGATGAAGTTCTCGAAGGTGTCGATGCCGAGGTTGTTGCGTCCCAGGGCACTGATGATGCCCATGGTGACGGTTTGGCCGACGCCGAACGGATTGCCGATGGCGAGCACCACGTCGCCGACGCGTGCACGCGACGAATCGCCGAAGGTGATGGCGGGAAGATGGGTCAGATCGACTTTGATCACCGCGAGATCGGTGTCCGGGTCGGTGCCGACGATCTTGCCCGGAACGGTCCGTCCGTCATCGAGCGCGACCTGGATCTCGTCCGCGGCTTCGACGACATGGTTGTTGGTGAGGATGTAGCCGTCCGGGCTCACGATGACGCCCGAGCCCAGGCTCGATACCCGCTCCGGCCGCGTCGGCGCGAAGCGCTCCCCGAAGAAATAGCGGAATAGCGGATCGTTGCCGAACGGGGAAGCCGGGGCGCGGATTTCCTTGCTGGTGAAGATGTTGACCACCGAGCGCCGGGCCTTTGCGGCGGCGGAGCGATACGATGCGGTGGCCGGCGCGGTGGGCGCGGGGTCGGCCTGGCGAATGACCACGACCGGGTGGTGCCAGGGGAGAAGCCCGGGTTTCAGGGCGCCGATGGCGAGCAGCACGCCCAGGGTGACGGTGGCGCTTTGTGCGAAAACGAGCCAGAGCTTGCGCATGGGTTCTGGATCCTGGACGGTGGCTGATGAGCCTGGACGCAAACGGTCGGCAGGCATGATTTCAGGCGGGCGAACATGGCGGATCTCTTTGACCTTGTTAATTATACAAAAAATTTGCTCGAGGCTGACAAGTTTCGCGACTATTGCCCCAATGGCCTGCAAGTGGAGGGACGCCGCGAGGTCAGGCGTCTTCTCACCGCGGTGAGCGCGAATCTGGATGTGCTCGACCGCGCCGTGCAGTTGGACGCGGATTGCCTGCTTGTCCATCACGGCTACTTCTGGAAGCAGGAGCCGCTGCCGGTGGTGGGCATCCGGCGCAACCGGCTGGCCCGTCTGCTGACGGCCGATCTCAGCCTGGTTGCGTTTCATCTGCCGCTCGATGCCCATCGCGCGCTCGGCAACAATGCCCAGCTCGGTGTTCGTCTGGGGATCGCGGTCGAAGGCTGGTTCGGCGATCAGGCGATTGGGGCTCATGGTGTCTTCGCGCATCCCCGCAGCGCGGCGACGTTCGCCGCCGATCTGGAGCGCGTCCTGGCGCGTCCTCCCCTCCTGATCGGACGGCCGGAAACGGTGCTTCGCCGCGTGGCGTGGTGTACCGGCGCGGCGCACGGGTTGCTGGGCGAGGCGATTGAGCTGGGGGTCGATGCGTTCGTCACGGGCGAGTTGTCGGAGCCGGCCGTGCATGTGGCGCGCGAGGCGGGCATCACCCTGATCGGCGCCGGCCATCACGCCACCGAACGCTACGGGGTGCAGGCGCTAGGCGAGCACCTCGCGAGCCGCTTCGCGCTGCACCACTGCTTTCTGGACAGCGACAATCCGGTATAGCGGCCCGCCGGCGACGGTCCCGGGTCGCCTCTATTTCTGGCATTGTAAGGCTTGTGTAAGGAATAGCCTGTATAAGATTCAGGATATTCGTATCCGGATTATTCACGCCTCGCCGAGTTCGCAGGCAGGCAGACGACCCGAGTGGCGTCCCCGGCGAGGTTGCGCGCCGTTTGCTCGGGCGCTCGCGTAAGGGCGTAGTAAGGCGCGTGGCTCATAATTGCCGCATTTGTGGCGCGGCGCCGCATGCCCGGGCGCGTCCTCTTTTGATGTTTCCGAACGAATTCCGGTAAAATGCCGTTTTTTTTTTCGCGCTTTGACATGTGCATAACTGGGGGTCATACATGGTGAACGATAAGGAAGTGGATCGCGGCAAGCGGCGGTTCCTGCTCGCCGCGACGACGGCGATGGGGGGGGTGGCGGCAGTGGGCGTCGCGATTCCTTTTGTTGCGAGCATGTGGCCGAGTGCCCGTGCGAAGGCGGCTGGCGCGCCCGTCGTGGTCGACGTCTCCAAGGTGGAGCCGGGCATGCAGATCACGGTCCCCTGGCGCGGCAAGCCGGTTTGGTTCCTTCACCGCACCCCGGAGATGCTGTCCACCCTCCAGCTGCACAATGGCCGGTTGCGCGATCCGGATTCGAACGACCCGCAGCAGCCCCCTTATTGCAAGAATCCCACGCGCTCCATCAAGCCCGAGTACATGGTGGTGGTCGGCATCTGCACCCACCTGGGATGCGTGCCGAGCTTTGTGCCCCAAATCAATCCGCCTGGCGTGCCCCATCCCTGGGAGGGCGGCTACCACTGCCCCTGCCACGGGTCACTCTACGACCTCGCCGCCCGCGTCTTCAAGGACGTGCCTGCGCCGCTCAATATGGTCGTTCCCCCGCACAAATATCTCTCGGACAAGGTAATCAAGGTCGGCGAAGACGCTTAAGGGAGCAGAGGACAGCAATGAGCACAAAAAACGGTTTTCTCAATTGGGTGGACGAGCGCTTTCCGCTCACCGCCACGTGGAAGCAGCATTTGTCGGAGTACTACGCGCCGAAGAACTTCAACTTCTGGTATTTCTTCGGCTCCCTCGCCCTGCTCGTTCTGGTGAACCAGATCGTCACGGGCATTTTCCTGACGATGAACTACAAGCCCGACGCCAACCTTGCCTTCGCGTCCGTGGCGTACATCATGCGGGACGTCGATTGGGGCTGGCTCATCCGCTACATGCACTCCACGGGGGCCTCGATGTTCTTCATCGTGGTGTACCTCCACATGTGGCGCGGGCTGATCTACGGCTCGGGCCGCAAGCCGCGCGAACTGATCTGGATCTTCGGCATGCTGATCTACGTCTGCCTGATGGCGGAAGCCTTCATGGGCTACCTCCTGCCGTGGGGCCAGATGTCGTACTGGGGCGCCCAGGTGATCATTTCCTTGTTCGGCGCCCTGCCTTATGTCGGGAACACGATCACGACCTGGATTCGCGGTGACTTCGTGGTGTCGGATGCCACATTGAACCGCTTCTTCGCCTTCCATGTGATCGCCGTGCCCCTCATTCTCCTGTGTCTGGTCGTCGCCCACCTCATTGCCTTGCATGAAGTCGGCTCGAACAACCCGGACGGCATCGAGATCAAGAAGCACAAGGATCCGAAGACCGGCATTCCGCTGGACGGCATTCCCTTCCACCCCTACTACACCCTGAAGGATATCGTCGGCGTAGTGGTCTTTCTGATGGTGTTCTCGGCGATCATCTTCTTCGCCCCGACCCTGCACGGGTTCTTCCTGGAGCAAAACAACTTCCTCCCGGCCAATCCCATGCAGACCCCCCCGGAGATTCACCCGCTGTGGTACTTCACCCCGTACTACGCGATTTTGCGCGCCGTGCCCAATAAGCTGATGGGCGTGATCCTGATGGCCTGCGCGATTGTGGTGATGTTCTTCCTGCCCTGGCTCGATCGCAGTCCCGCGAAGTCCATCCGCTACAAGGGCCCGATCTTCAAGTTCGCGCTGCTCGTGTTCCTGGTGTCGTTCTTCGGCCTCGCCTATCTTGGGATGCAGGAACCTACCCCTACGGTGACGGACTTCTCGCGTATTTTTGGCATCGGCTACTTCGGTTTCTTCCTCCTGATGCCGGTATACTCGGCGGTCGACAAGACCAAGCCGGTGCCGGATCGGGTGACGGGCCATGGCACCAGCGAAGGGCCCGCGTTTGTTGCAACCGAATCAGTCGAAGGGGTGGCACGATAATGAAGAAGTTGATCGCATTAGTGTTGTTGGTCGCCCCACTTGCCGTCCATGCGGAGGGGGTCAAGCTCGAAAAGGCGCCCGTCAATTTCGAGAACAAGGCATCGTTGCAGCGGGGTGCGAAGATTTTCGCCAACTACTGCCTGAGCTGTCACAGCGCGGATGCCGTGCGCTACAACAAACTGGAAGGCATTGGGCTGACCGAAGATCAGATCGCGCAAAACCTGATGTTCGCCGCCTCCAAGGTGGGTAGTCGCATGACGGTCGCCATCAACCCGGCCGATGCCGCGAAGTGGTTCGGTGTCGCGCCGCCTGATCTGTCGCTCGCCACCCGCGCGTACGGTGCCAACTGGATCTATACCTACCTGCAGAGCTTCTACCGCGACGACTCGCGTCCCACGGGATGGAACAACACCGTGTTCAAGAATGTGGCCATGCCGTTTCCGCTGTGGCAGCAGCAAGGCGTGCAGAAACTCGTGGTCGAGGATGTGAAGGGCGCCAACGGGAAGATGGAGAAGGTCGACCACCTGGTTCTCGCGACGCACGGCACCATGACGCGGGTGCAGTACCAAGCGATGGTTGGCGATCTGGTCAACTACCTGGACTGGGTGAGCAAGCCCAACAAGGCGACGCGCGAGAAGACGGGGATATTCGTGCTGTTGTTCCTCGCCGTCCTTCTCATTCCCGCGTATTACCTGAAGAAGGAATACTGGAAAGACATTCACTAGACGCAGGCGTCTAAGAAGACCCAGGGCCGGGGGTTAGTTTTCCCGGCCCACGGGAGCAAAGTGTGGTAATCTTTTTACGCGCGTCGAAAGCTCGGCGCGCGTTGTTTATTGTAATCATGCATCCGGGAAGGGCTTCGCGCCCCAAAAAGATAAGGCCGGATGTGACTTCTGCCGATTGAAACGCCTATGATGACCCTCTATTCTGGGGCCTCGTGCCCTTTTAGCCAGCGCTGCCGCATCGTGCTGTTCGAAAAGGGGATGGATTTCCAGGTTGTCGACGTGGACCCCCAGGACAAGTCCGGCGACATTGCCACGATGAATCCCTATAACCGGCCTCCTGTCCTCGTCGAGCGCGACCTCGTGCTTCACGAGGCCAATATCATCAACGAATACATCGACGAGCGCTTTCCCCATCCGCAACTGATGCCCGCGGATCCGGTCATGCGGGCGCGTGCCCGGCTGTTCCTCCATCGCTTCGAGCGGGAGCTCTTTGCGCACGTCGATGCGCTGGAGGACGGCTCGCAGAAGGCGGCCGAGAAGGCGCGTGGCCAGATTCGCGACAACCTGAGCCAGATCTCGCCCCTGTTCGGCAAGCAAAAGTATATGTTCGGCGACGAATTCTCCAT
Organism: Pseudomonadota bacterium; assembly: GCA_021788645.1. Lineage (GTDB taxonomy): Bacteria > Pseudomonadota > Gammaproteobacteria > Burkholderiales > JAKAFK01 > JAKAFK01. The sequence continues at coordinate 1,318 of JAJYKK010000066.1, read as the reverse complement.
GCTCGATGTGTCCATTGCCCCGCTGCTGTGGCGCCTCGAGTACTATGGCGTGCAGTTGCCCAAGCAGTCGGCTCCCTTGCTGAAGTATGCCGAGCGTCTGTTCGCCCGCCAGCCGTTCATCGATGCCCTGACGCCCGCCGAAAAGGCCATGCGCAAATAGCGTGCGCCTGCCGGAATCTTCACGGCTTCAGGGCGTCAAACTGTTACTTTAGCCGGAGAACAGACGTGAACGACAGGTCGACCAAGCCGTACCTGATTCGGGCGATCCATGAATGGTGCGCGGACGAGGGCTATACGCCGTATCTCGCGGTGGCGGTGGATGGGAACACGCGGGTCCCCGCCGAGTTTGTTCGCAATGGGGAGATCGTCCTCAATATCGCGGCGACCGCGACCCGGAACCTGACGATGGGCAACGACTGGATTCAGTTTTCGGCCCGTTTCAATGGGGTTTCCCGCGAGCTCACCATTCCGATCGCGGCGGTGACCGGCATTTTTGCGCGAGAGAACGGGCAGGGGATGTTCTTCCCGAAGGAGGAAGGGACGGAGGTGGCGATGTCGCCCGGCTCGCAACAGGGAAAGGGGGAGGAGCCCCCGGAACCGACCCCGCCGACCCGGGGCAAGCCTAAGCTCCAAGTCGTCAAGAAATAGTCCGCAGTTCTGCGGGCCGTCGCTTGCGCAGGCCGCGCGCGTTGCGTTGCCCGGGCGTGGGCAAGTCACTATAATGCCCGCTGCGCCGACATAGCTCAGCCGGTAGAGCAGCTGATTTGTAATCAGAAGGTCGCGGGTTCGATTCCTGCTGTCGGCACCATCAATAACACACAATATGTTATGTGCGTATAAAACGATCGCAACATCCGAATAAAGGCCCATTCCGGGTTTTTTTTGTGCCCGAGTGCGACCGTTTTGTGCCCGATTTGTACCCGCCCCATACCCACCACGTTCGTGCCCGTTTTGTGACGGATCGCCGCTCCGGCGACCGCTGACCCTCACCGCTTCCCTGATTCTCCCGGAACCATCGTTCGGCTTTCCGAGCAGCTGTTGGCTGCCACCCTGAATCGCGATCCACCGGCGTGTTTTCTGCGCAATATTCCACCGTGCGAGAGGGCGATGCGGTGAAGCAATGAGGGAAGGGCGTGGACTTCCTGCGCGAGGGTTTGCGGCGTAACCTGTGAGCTGTCGTCAATAACAGATAGGGAGAGGGGCCCGCGCCGGTGGCTGCCGGTGCGGGCCCGGTGCCGGTGCAGATCGGCTTGGCATGGGGGTCGACCGGCGAGGACTACGTTACCCGACAAGCATGGCGGCGATCGTGGTCCGGATT
>JAJYKK010000065.1 GCA_021788645.1 Pseudomonadota bacterium | reverse complement strand
CTTCATTGCCCCAGCGCTCTAAGCGGCAGCTCGCGCAAAAACATGATCTTTGCTGGTCAGGCCCTCGCTCGCCCTGGGCATGGTCTCTTTCACGCTAAAGGGGGTCGTGCTGCTGCGCTGCCGCCAGCGTGTTTTGCAGGAGTGTCGCCACCGTCATCGGTCCGACCCCGCCGGGCACCGGCGTGATCCATGCCGCGCGCCGCGCCGCGGCAGGGAAGTCGACATCGCCGCACAGCCCCCCGTCGGGGAGGCGGTTGATGCCCACATCGATGACGGTCGCCCCTTCGCGGACCCATTCGCCCTGGACCAGGTGCGGCTTGCCGACGGCAACCACCAGGATTTCCGCCGCGCGCACGAAGCCCGCAAGGTCGCGCGTGAATCGGTGCGTCGTGGTCACGGTGCAGCCAGCGAGCAGGAGCTCCAGCCCCATGGGCCGGCCCACCGTATTGGAGGCCCCGACGACGACCGCATGCTTGCCTCTGATCTCCGTTGAGGTGGACTGAAGGAGGGTCATGATGCCGTAGGGGGTGCAGGGGCGCAACGTGGGCATGCGCAACGCGAGTCGGCCCACGTTGTAAGGGTGAAAGCCGTCCACGTCCTTGTCCGGGCGGATCCGCTCGACAACGGCCTCGCGGTCGATTTGCGACGGCAGCGGCATCTGGACGAGAATGCCGTCGATGGCTGCATCGTCGTTCAGCTGGTCGATGAGCGCAAGCAACTCATCCTGCGTGGTAGTGGCGGGAAGATCGCGCGAGACCGACCGAACCCCGGTGGTCTCGCAAGCGCGGCGCTTGTTGCGCACGTAGATGACGGATGCCGGATCGTCGCCGACGAGAATCACGGCCAGCGCGGGCGGGCGCTTCCCCACCTGCTGCCGTTGCGCGACGTGTTCCTTGATTCGGGAGAGGACCTGGTCGGCAATGGCCTTGCCGTCGATGACATGGGCGGACATTTGTTGTTCGAATGCTCGGGCAAAGCGCTATTTTCGCATTTTTCCCAGGTTTGCCTCAAGGTCAATTGACCTTTATCGGCGGCGACGGTATAGTAGCACGCTCGATTCCGGACGGGTCGGAAGGGTCCGTCCACACTGCATCAAGACCTTTCGATTACGTCGCAAGGATCTTGCCGCAACGAGTGCGGGGTGTAGCGTAGCCTGGTAGCGCGCCTGGTTTGGGACCAGGATGTCGGGAGTTCAAATCTCTCCACCCCGACCAATGTTCAGCGGGTTGAGTGGTGCCCGTAGCTCAACCGGATAGAGCACCAGCCTTCTAAGCTGGGGGTTACAGGTTCGATCCCTGTCGGGCACGCCAGTCAGTGGCGTCGGCAAGGGCGAGACGCTCCCCGGCGGCTTAGCGGTGCGTGCAAGCAGCGTTGTGTTATCGGCGGTGGCCGTAGCTCAGTTGGTAGAGTCCCGGATTGTGATTCCGGTTGTCGTGGGTTCGAGTCCCATCGGCCACCCCAAAGAATGCTAGAAATACAGGCAGCCCGAGTCGAGCCATTCGCCCTGGCCTTCGGGTCTTCGCTGCAATCCCTCGCCTCGCCCCATTTCGCATCCGTCCCTCCGATTGCGTGCTGATGACCCTTATGTTCCGCACCCGCGCGCGGGAAGGTCGCATCCCTTGTCTCGTCTTGCAACTTTCCCCTGCCGTAGGCTTGCCCGGCGTTCATACTTAAAATGGAGTATGGAGAGTCGGGACAGGCGATGCCTGCCCGACGCGGCGGGATTCGCAAAGGAGACTGTCATGGCGCTCTTGTGGTTCATTCTCATCGGCCTCGTTGCGGGCTGGTTGGCCGGGGTCCTGGTCAGAGGGGGGGGCTTCGGCGTTCTGGGCGATATCATCGTGGGCGTCGTCGGCGCGCTCATCGGAGGATATGTGTTCAGCGCCCTCGGCACCTTCCCGGGCGGCGGGCTTCTGGGCAGCCTGATCGTCGCGACCCTGGGGGCGGTCATCCTGATCCTTCTCTTGCGGTTGGTGGCCAGGATCTGAGCAGGCAACGCATTGCTGACGGGCCGCGAGATCGACATTGTTCGCCGGTGCCGAGCGGCACATTTTCTCCTGGGAACGTGCCGGCGTTCGCGGGCACGCGACAACCAAATCGATAGGTTGCGCGCGAGAAGCGTATTACAATAAGGCCCATCGACGCGACGGGGCGGGTGGCACATCCCGGTCCCATAACTCTCGGCCCAACATGAGTTCACATGATCTAGCCCTTGCCCGCATCATGCACACGGATCTCCTGACGTGCGCGCCGGATCTTCCGGTGGCGGATGCCGCGTTGCGCATGAAGGAGGCCCATTGCAGTTCCATTCTGGTGGTGGAGAAGGGGCAGGCGGTCGGCATTTGGACCGAGCGCGACGCGGTCAAGATGGATTTCTCGTTCCCCCAAGCGTTCGAGCAACCGATTTCTGCCGTGATGAGCACTCCCGTGCGTACGCTGACAGCGACGGCGAGCGTCGGAGAAGCGGCGGTCGCTTTCCAGACGGAGCGCATCCGTCACCTGTTGGTCGTCGACGCGATGGGGAGGCAGCAGGGCATTGTTTCGCAGACCGATGTCGTGCGTGCGCAGGGGATAGAATTCTACGTGATGCTCCGCAGTGTCGAATCCGTCATGGAACCGATCAGACTTTCCGTTCCGGCGGAGCGCAATCTCGCGGAAGTCATCGGCGACATGCGTCGGCGCGCGCTCGATGCGGTGCTGGTGGAGGAGTCCGACGGGACGCTGGGCATCCTGACGGAGCGGGACGTAGTGAGCCTGATTGGACAGAAGTCGTGGAACCTGTCCGTCGGCGAGGCGGCCAGCAAGCCTCTGCTCACCTTACCCGGGAGCGACAGCGTTTACCGCGCCAGCAAGATCTTCTCCAACAAGAAAATTCGGCATTTGGGCGTGACCGACGCGGCGGGCAAGGTGCGCGGGCTGATCAGCTACGCGAATGTGCTGTCGTCGGTGGCCCATGAGTATGTGACCGAACTTCACGATGCCCTGCGGGAACAGCAGCAGAAGCTCAATCAGTTCGAGCACCGCTTGCGGCTTGCTGACCGGTTCTTTGAAACCATGTCCGAGGCCCTCATGGTCACCGATGACGCGGGAAATATTGAATCGGTCAACCCGGCGTTCACCGCCATTACCGGGTATGAACTGCATGAGGTGGTGGGGCGAAAGCCGAGCGTCTTGCGCTCCGGCCGCCATGAGGCAACGTTCTACAGCGACATGTGGGCGACGCTCACGCGCGAAGGGCGCTGGCAAGGGGAGGTGTGGAATCGGCGCAAGACCGGCGAGATCTATCCGGAGTGGCTGTCCATCAGCGCCGTGCGCAACGCCCAGGACGTCGTCACGAACTATGTGGGGATCTTTTCCGATATCACTGAACGCAAGGCAGGGGAAGAAAAGGTCCGCTACCTCGCCTATCACGATGCGCTCACCGGGCTCCCAAACCGCACGCTGTTCCTGGAGCACGTGCGGCACGCGCTGAGCCGCGCACGCCGCAACCGCAAGCTGGTCGCCCTGATGTTCGTTGATCTCGACTCGTTCAAGGCGGTCAACGACGCGTTCGGGCACGATGCGGGTGACTATTTCCTGGTGTCCATCGCGAAGACCCTGCAAGCCGCCTTGCGGGAGGATGATACCGTGGCGCGGCTTGGCGGGGACGAGTTCGCGGCGGTCCTTGAGGACGTGGCCGACCAGGCGGCGGTCGAGAACGTGGCGGCGAAGGTGTTGAGGGCCATTTCCCGTCCGGTCGAGCTGGCCGGGCAACGGGTAGGCTCCGCCGCCAGCATCGGGATCAGCCTTTATCCGTCCGATGCCGATTCCGTCGAAAGTCTGCTCAAGCACGCAGATACGGCGATGTACCGCGCGAAAAGGGACGGCAAAGGCTGCTACCGGGTATTCTGAGGGGTCGGTGCGCCGCGCGTGATGCGGGATGTCCGGTCATCGCCCGAAGGCTGGGGGTCAGCGCCGGGGGCGGCGCTGGGGAAGGAGACGCGCGAGTTGTACCGGAAGGACATGAGCACGTGGCCGCCCATGAAGGTCCACATGAGACAGGCCGTGGCGTAATGGAGGTGCTCGACGGCCATCGTGGCCGCAGACCCCCCTCCATCCGGTGCGAGTCCGTAGTAGAGCACGAGGCCTGTCAGCGCCAGGAACGACCCCGTCAATAGCCCCAAGCCGTGCACCGCGCCAGCCAGATTGTCCATGCGCTTCGGCGTGCCGAAATAGCGGAAGGTCGCGAAGAGTTTCAGTTCGCGCCAAACGGCGCTCCGGCGCTTCGCATGAAACCACGGGAAAAGGTTGGCCATCCCGTTGCTTGCGCGGCCGGCCAATTGCCACGCCCAATGGACGGCCAGCACGATGGCGAGGAAGATCCCGATCATGCGATGAATGGCAAACAAGTGATGGCCGATGCTGTCCACCGGCACGCCCACGCGCGGGGCCTGCATCATCAGGCCGACCAGAAGCTGTGTGCTGACCCCGGCGGCAAAGCCCCCGTGCAGCCATAGGGTCACGCGGTCATATCGCATCGGCTACGACCGCGGCACCTTCGCCGTGACCAGCCGGGCCTGCGCTTGTGCCTGGACGATTTCGCGAGTGGACATCTGTCGGGCCAGGATCTTCATGTTGTCGGCCGCAAGGTGGTTGCCGCCAGCGGCGGCCAGGCTGAACCATTGGTAGGCGCCCACCCGATTTCGGGCGACGCCTTTTCCCGTCAGGTACATGAGGCCCAGGTTGTATTCGGCACCGGCGCGTCCCTCCTCCGCACCCGCCTCGCCGATCGGTTTCGAAATATGAAACCACATCACTTGGGCGTTATCGAACGGGACGCCCTCGGTGGCGTCGTAGATGAAGCGTGGACTGAACCCCGCGTTGTGCGCTTCTGTGGCGGCCTTTTGATACCACCGTGCGGCCATGGCATAGTCGCGGGGAACGCCTTGGCCGTTCTCGTAGAGCAAACCGAGGTAGAAATCGGGTTGCGCATCCCCCCGCCCCGCCGCACGTGCAAACCACTTGGCCGCTTCGGCCATGTTTTGTTTGATGCCCTGCCCGTTTCCGTACAGCACGGCGACGCAGAAGGCCCCTCGCGGATCGTTGAGCTGCGCGGCGCGGTGAAACCATTTGAATGCGGCGGCGTAGTTCCGGTGTGCTGGACCTGCCCCGAGATAGTAGAGCGTTCCCAGTGCGGTGTCGGCTTGCGCATTGTGGTTCTGGCCGAGCACCAGGAGTCGGATCAGGGCTTGCGCGTCGCCGTTGTAGGCTGCCGTCTCGAGGGCCGTGACGGCGGGCACGGGCGTGCCCGCGAGCGCGCCGGCGCCCCACAGCAAAAAGAACGTACCCAACAGCGTTGCGAATAGCTTATTGTGCATAGCCTTGCGGCCTCCTTCCAAGCGGGCTTCAATTATGCCATAACTCGTTGTCTGGCGCGCCTGCACGGCCTCCGGCCGAAAGCGGTAGAGCCGCCTCAGCGAGCCCGCAAAAGGCGCTGCCTTTCCCGTTCCCAATCGCGTTTCTTCTCCGCCTCGCGCTTGTCGTATTGCTTCTTGCCCTTCGCCAATCCGATGGCCAACTTGATGCGCCCGCGCGTGTAGTGCAGGTCAAGCGGCATGAGGGTGTAGCCGGCGCGCTCCGTCTTGCCGATCAGTTTCCGGATTTCCTCGGCGTGTAGCAGGAGCTTGCGCGTGCGGACGGGATCCGGCTGAACGTGGGTCGAAGCGGTGGGCAACGGGCTAATGTGCGCGCCGATGAGAAACAACTCGCCCTTCTTGACGATGACGTACGCTTCCTTGAGCTGCACCCGTCCCGCGCGGATGGCCTTCACCTCCCAGCCGGCCAGTACCATGCCGGCCTCGAAGCGCTCCTCAATGAAGTAGTCGTGAAACGCCTTCTTGTTGTCGACGATGCTCATGCGGGGGTGAGTTTTCTTGGCAAATGGTGTATTTTAACAAAATTTTGGGGGCGGCTTAAGGCCGTGCGAGGTGCCGGGACCGCCCGTCGGTCGGCTGCATCGCCTGGCATCAGGGGGACGGTGCTCTTCGTCGGACACGCGAGGCCGCGACTTCCGATGGACGCGGGCAGATCGGCCTGCGCGTGCCCGTAGGCCCGGAAACTCCTGGCAAGTCAAACAACATGGCCCGAGTAGACAAATCCGTTTTGGTCCGGCATTCGGCGGCGCAGATGTTCGTCCTGGTGGACGACGTCGAGCATTATCCGGAGTTTCTCCCTTGGTGCGGGGGAACGGCCGTCAAGTTCCGTGACGAGCACACCACGCTCGCGACCATTCACATCAACTATCATCACATCAAGCAGAGCTTCACCACGGAAAATTCCAAGCAGGCCCCGGCGCTCATGGAAATAAGGCTCAGGGAAGGCCCGTTCCGCCAATTGGAGGGGCAGTGGCGCTTCACCGCGCTCGGGGAAGAGGCGTGCAAAATCGAATTCTCGCTGCAATACGAGTTTGCCAGCCGCTTGCTGGACGGTGTTTTGGGGCCTGTGTTCAATTACATCGCCAGCACCTTCGTCGATGCGTTCGTTCAGCGCGCGGATCGCATCTACCGTTGACGGGGCCGGCTTGGCCGCCGGCATTGGCATGGGCGGGTATGATGGAGAGGGAAGATGGGCGCCGCCGTTCGGGCGGCACCGGGATATGATGGGCAACGCGAGAGGGAGGGAAGCGGGATCGGCGGTTTGCGGGGCAAGTCCCCGGAAAGCCTCGGCGGAGAGCGTCGTCCCGCACACAAGCCGATGAAAGTGAGCCGATGAAAGTGGAAGTGGTCTATGCGATGCCCGAGAGTCAAGTGCTTTTGCACGTTGAGGCGGCCGTCGGTGCGACGGTCGAGCAGGCGATCAAGGCTTCAGGCATTCTCGACAAGTTTCCCGAGATCGACCTGACCCGCAACAAGGTCGGCATTTTCGGGCGATTGGTCAAGCTCGATGCGTCCTTGCGCGAGAAGGACCGCGTCGAGATTTATCGCCCGCTCATCGCCGACCCGAAGGAGATCCGGCGCAAGCGGGCAGAGGAAGGCAAGGTCATGAAGAAAGGTGGCGGGAGCCTTGCCCAGCAGGGTGAGGGTGAGGCCTAGACCTCGGTCAGTGGCACCATTGGGCGACCGATTGCTGCGCCGTCGCAATGGCCGCGACACGGGCCTGATCGTCCATATACTCGCGCTCGCCCTGCGCGTTGACCGTGGCGATACGCCCGCCGGCCTGCAACGTCCTCAAGTTCCCCTGTGCCTGAGCACAGTTGGCGCGCGCCGTTCGTTTTCGGATTGCTTCCTTGGCTTGACGTTCCTGGGCGGCTTTCTTTGCCGCGAGGTGCTTGTCGAGCGCCTTTTCCTGCGCCTGCCAGCCACCGCTGGACGCGGCCGTGCCGCTCGAAGGGGCGGATGCCGCCTCCAGGGAGAGGGGCACTGCCCCGGCAGTGGCGGGCGGTTGATCGGTGTAATGCACCAAGCCGGTTGAATCGGTCCACTTGTAGATTTGACCATGGGCGGCCGTACTGAAGGCGACCACCAGCGGCAGCAGAAAATACGCGGTACGCATCATGATGTGAGGGGGCGGTTCGCCCCCTTTCCTCCCATTAGTGGATCAGAGGGTAGTGCAGCTGCTGGAGGCTAAGCTTCGCCGTCTTGCTCGCAAGATCCGATTCCTTGATGACGAGGTCGCTCTCCCCCTTGGCCGCTGCGCGCCTGGCCTTCTGCAGGGCCGCTGCGGTGGTGGTCCAGAGCGTATGCTTGGCCTTCGCGGCGTTCACGTCGGCTACGGCTTGCGAGAGGGCCTGGCGCGCCTGGGAGGTAATGTTGGGGTAATGAGCCGCTGGCGGGGGGGTGGCCGTGGATTGACAGGCCGATAACGAGAAGGCAAGTGTTCCTGCCAGTGCAACGAGCCATTTTTGCATTATGTAGTCTCCGTTTTGCTTTATTGATGGGATGCTGTTTCTGTCGCTCGGGGAGGCATGCCGCAGGCATCGGCTGGTTCCTTAGAAGAGATGACAGGCGAGCCGCCCGCGTCTTCCGGAGCGTCTTGCAAAAATAACGGCTTGGGCTCCATTCGTCAATGGTCTTTGCGGCCCCGGACGCGAGCCGCCGCCGCCCCATTCGGGGCCTGGTTTCTTTCCCCGGTGCGGCGAATTTCGTATAATGCGTTTTTGGAAGCCAAGGAATTCAGAACATGCGTGTCCTTCAAAAAGCGCTGACTTTCGATGATGTTTTGCTCGTTCCCGCCTACTCGGCCGTTCTGCCCCGCGACGTAACCCTCCAGACGCAGCTGACCCGCTCGATCATGCTGAATACGCCCCTGGTCGCGGCCGCGATGGATACCGTGACCGAAGGCCGGTTGGCCATCGCGTTGGCCCAGGAGGGGGGCATCGGCATCATTCACAAGAACATGACCGCGGCGGCGCAGGCGGCGCAGGTATTGCAGGTCAAGCGCTTCGAGAGCGGCGTGGTGAAGGATCCCATCACGATTTCTGCGGACATGTCGGTACGCGATGTCCTCGCATTGACCCACCGCCATAAGATCTCCGGATTGCCCGTGGTGGAGGGCGCCAAAGTCGTAGGTATCGTGACGAACCGCGATTTGCGCTTCGAAACGAATCTTGACCAGCCGGTCGGCAACATCATGACGGCGCGCGACCGGTTGGTGACGGTGCGCGAGGGCGCGTCGCGGGAGGAAGCCTTGGCCTTGATGCACAAGCACAGGCTCGAGCGCGTGCTGGTGGTCAATGACCGGTTTGAGCTGTGCGGTCTTGTGACCGTCAAGGATATCCAGAAATCCACGGAGCATCCCTATGCCTGCAAGGATGCGCTTGGCCGTCTGCGTGTCGGTGCCGCCGTCGGGGTGGGCGCGGGGACGGAAGAGCGCGTCGGTGCGCTGATAGAAGCGGGCGTCGACGTGATCGTCGTGGATACCGCGCATGGGCATTCCAAAGGCGTGCTCGATCGCGTCAAGTGGATCAAAAGAACCTTTCCGGACGTTCAGGTCATCGGCGGCAACATCGCGACGGCGAATGCGGCCGCGGCCCTCGTCGACCATGGCGCCGACGCCGTCAAGGTGGGGATCGGTCCCGGGTCCATCTGTACGACGCGCATCGTGGCGGGCGTCGGCGTGCCGCAAATCACTGCGATTTCGAATGTCAGCGAGGCGCTCAAGGATACCGGCGTCCCGTTGATCGCCGACGGCGGCATTCGCTATTCGGGGGATATCGCGAAGGCCATTGCCGCAGGCGCGCATTGCGTGATGCTGGGCGGGTTGTTTGCGGGAACCGAGGAAGCGCCGGGCGAGATCGAGCTCTTTCAGGGGCGCTCGTACAAATCCTACCGGGGCATGGGCTCTATCGGCGCCATGCAGCAAGGCTCGAGCGACCGCTATTTCCAGGAAGCCGAGAAGAGTGTCGAGAAGCTCGTGCCGGAAGGGGTGGAGGGGAGGGTCCCGTATAAGGGCAGCGTCATGGCGGTGATTCATCAATTGATGGGCGGCTTGCGCTCCAGCATGGGGTATGTGGGGGCGGGAACTATCGAGGAGATGCGCACGAAGGCGGAGTTCGTCGAGATCACTGCCTCGGGCATCCGCGAATCGCATGTGCACGACGTTCAAATTACCAAGGAAGCGCCCAACTACCACATTGAGTAGCGCGAGAGCGCTGCGCGGCTTAGAGCAAGGTATTTATGATTTCGCAGAAGATCCTCATCCTTGATTTCGGTTCGCAGTACACGCAGCTCATCGCGCGACGCGTGCGGGAGACCAACGTCTACTGCGAACTCCATCCCTATGATGTGAGCGCGGACTTCGTCCGGCAATTTGCGCCCCGGGGCATCATTCTCTCCGGGGGGCCGGCATCGGTGACCGAGAGCGATACGGCGCGAGCCCCAGACGTGGTTTTCGAGCTCGGCGTGCCGGTGCTGGGTATCTGTTACGGCATGCAGACGATGGCGGCGCAATTGGGCGGGCAGGTGGAGAACGCCCGGCACCGGGAGTTCGGCTATGCCGAGGTCCGGGCGCAGGGGCACTCGGCCTTGCTGCGCGAGATCCAGGATCGCGTCAGCGAAGAGGGGTACGGGCTGCTCGATGTGTGGATGAGCCACGGCGACAAGGTGACGGCCCTGCCACCGGGCTTCCGGGTTATCGCCAGCAATGCGGCGACGCCTATCGCCGGCATGGCCGATGAGCTTCGGCGCTTCTACGGTGTGCAGTTCCATCCCGAGGTGACGCATACCCTTCAGGGGAAGGCGATCATCGCGCGTTTCGTGCATGACGTTTGCGGACTCGGGTTCGAATGGAACATGCCGGATTATATTGCCGAGGCGGTTGGCCGCATTCGCGCCGAGGTGGGTTCCGAAGAGGTGATTCTGGGGTTGTCGGGGGGCGTCGACTCGTCGGTGGCGGCCGGGCTGATCCACCAGGCCATCGGCGATCAGTTGACCTGCGTGTTCGTGGACAATGGACTGTTGCGCCTGAACGAGGCGGAGCAGGTGATGCGCACGTTTGCCGCGAACCTCGGCGTCAGGGTTGTCCATGTGGATGCCTCGGAGACGTTCCTTCAGGAATTGGAGGGCGTCCCGGACCCGGAGGAAAAGCGCCGCATCATCGGACGCTTGTTTGTCGAAGTCTTCCAGCGCGAGGCTGCCAAGCTGCCGCGCGCAAAGTGGCTGGCGCAGGGCACCATCTACCCCGATGTGATCGAATCGGCCAGCGCGAAGACCAAGAAGGCACATACCATCAAGTCTCACCACAATGTCGGTGGGCTTCCCGAGACGCTGCACCTCAAGCTCCTGGAACCCCTGCGCGAGCTGTTCAAGGATGAGGTGCGCGAACTCGGCGTCGCACTGGGCTTGCCGCACGACATGGTCTACCGCCATCCCTTTCCCGGGCCGGGGCTCGGCGTACGCATCCTTGGGGCGGTCAAGAAGGAGTATGCGGATCTCCTGCGGGCCGCTGACGCCATTTTCATCGAGGAACTCCGCGCGGCCGGCTGGTATGACAAGACGTCCCAGGCCTTCGCGGTGTTCCTGCCCGTGAAGTCCGTTGGGGTCATGGGTGACGGGCGCACATACGACTATGTGGTGGCCCTGCGCGCCGTGCAGACCCAAGACTTCATGACCGCGCACTGGGCGGAGCTCCCGCACGCGCTGCTTGGCAAGGTCTCGAATCGGATCATCAACGAAATCAGAGGGATCAACCGGGTCGTGTACGACATTTCAGGGAAACCGCCCGCGACCATCGAGTGGGAGTGAACTCGGGTCCTTCGGGGTCTATCGCCAGCTATCGAAAAGCTGTCATAACGTGTTGATTTAGAAATAAATACGTCGCGACATCTATCGGTGACTATCGCCAGCAAGCGGAGCAAGTTGACGGTAAAGGTGACGGTAGATCCCAAGGGCCGGATTAAGACGCTGCCGTTAACTATTCGGACCAAACCGGTCTTTGACGGTAAAACACTCATAAGGAAAGCTTGTTTCATGCGGCTTTCCGGGCATCAGCAGGTCTCCTGACCCCTGACGGTAAAAGCCGTCACGAACAGGAGGAAAAGCCTCGATGCTTACCGACACCGCACTACGCAATCTCAAGCCGAAATCCAAGCCCTACAAGGCTTCCGACCGCGACGGCATGTACGTCACGGTATCGACTACCGGCACCGTTACCTTCCGCTACGATTACCGTCTCAATGGCCGGCGCGAGACGCTGACCATTGGACGGTATGGGCCGTCCGGTATTTCGCTTGCGATGGCCCGCGAAAAGCTGATTGACGCCAAGAAGGCCGTCGCCCTGGGTAAGTCCCCAGCGCACGAAAAGCAACGCGAGAAGCGCCGTCTGACCGCCGCCAAGACCTTTGGCGACGTAGCAGGCAAGTGGCTGGCGGATGCTCGGATGGCCGACAGTACCAAGGCGATGCGCAAGAGCATCGTCGATCGGGACATCCTTCCGGCCTTCCAGAACCGGCAGCTCAATGAAATCACCGCCGATGACCTGCGCGCCCTGTGTAACAAGGTGAAGGCACGTGGAGCGCCCGCTACCGCCGTACACATCCGCGACATCGTGAAGCAGGTCTATGCCTTCGCCGTCCTGCACGGCGAGAAAGTGGACAACCCAGCCGAAAGCGTGGGTGCCGCGTCGATTGCGACCTTCGTGCCGAAGGACCGTGCCTTGTCGCCGCTGGAGATCCGGCTGATGGCGCGGCAGATGGAATCGGTGGCCACCTATCCGACCATCCGGCTGGCGCTGCGCATGATCCTGCTAACGCTGGTGCGCAAGAGCGAGTTGATTCAGGCCACCTGGGATGAGGTCGACTTCGAGAACGCGACCTGGACGATTCCGAAGCAGCGCATGAAGGGTCGCAACCCGCACGTGGTTTATCTGTCGCGCCAGGCGATCGACATCTTCGTGGCGCTGCACACCTGCGCGGCCGGCTCCAAGTTCGTGTTGCCGTCGCGCTACGACGCCGACCGCTGCATGTCGAATGCGACCTTGAACCGGGTTACGCAGATCGTGGCGGAACGGGCGGAGGCCGCCGGTCTGCCGCTGGAGTCGTTCACCGTCCACGACCTGCGCCGCACCGGCTCGACGCTGCTGAACGAAATCGGCTTCAACCGCGACTGGATCGAGAAGTGCCTAGCGCACGAGGACGGCCGTTCCTCGCGTTCGATCTACAACAAGGCTGAGTACGCCGAGCAGCGGCGACACATGTTGCAGGAGTGGGCCAACATGGTTGATGCCTGGGTCGATGGGCAGACCTACGTCCCGAAGTTGATGCCGGAGAACGCGGTCGTGCCCGTGCTGAGTGCGATGGCCTGATGTGGCGGGGAGGTTGTCACTTGACAACCTCCCCGATCATTCCCATACTGGAGACTGTTCATGACCCGTCCCTCTCATCCGAAGAAAGAGGTCGAGGAAGCACTCAGGCACGCCGAAGGGCAGGGCTGGCGCGTGGAAGTCGGCGGCAGCCACGCCTGGGGGCGGATTTATTGTCCGTACAACGACGCGGAGTGTCGCTGCGGCGAGTTTTGCATCACCAGCGTGTGGAGCACGCCGAAGAACCCTGGCAATCACGCGCGCGCCTTGCGACGCGTCGTGGATAACTGCACAACGCACCGTAAGCAGCATGAGGCTGACGACGATGCCGAGGAGTAGCGCGATGGAATACACCTTTACCTTGAAATACCAACTCGCCGACGATGACCGTGATCCGGATGCGCTGGTCGAGCGCTTGGGCGAGGCCGGCTGTGACGATGCCCTGGTCGGCATCGGGCAGCCGGGGCGGATCGCGTTGGAATTCACCCGTGAGGCGGACAGTGCTGACGCGGCCGTGCGCAGCGCGCTGGCCGCCGTGCGGAGCGCCGTACCGTCGGCCAGGCTGATCGAAGTGGCACCGGATCTGGTCGGCTTGACCGACGTGGCGGACATCGTGGGCGTGTCGCGGCAAAACATGCGCAAGCTGATGCTGACCCATCCGGGTAGTTTCCCGGCGCCGGTGCATGAGGGTAGTGCGTCGATCTGGCACTTGGCCGACGTGCTGACGTGGTTGCAGGCGAAGGGAAGCTATTCCCTGGCCAGGGACGTTCTGGATGTGGCGTGCGTGGCCTTGCAGGTCAACGTGGCCAAGGAGGGGAGGAGATTAGCGCGTTCTACTTCCGCTGAGCTTGAGGCTCTGGTTGGGTGAGCTCACTGATGGTCTCAATCCGGACCTGAACCCGCTCGAACAGGGCGGGTTTTTCGTAGGTGGACATCGGGTTTGGTGGCGTTGGCACGAGGGGCTTGCTTGCGTTCCTCGATCCAGGCTTCCACCTCGGCCAAGTCCCATACCACGCAGCGTGGCGTTAGGTTGAAGCGCCGGGGGAATTCACCCCGACGCTCCATTTCGTAGATTGTCGTTTCAGCCAGAGGGACGATCTGCCGCAGTTCGTGGCGGCGGATCGTGCGCCGAAAAGGAAGCGGGCTGCGCTTCGGGAACTGCGGCAGCGCCTCGTAGGCTTCCGTGCCCGGCACGGGAAGGGATTGCGCGGCGTCGATACCGGTCACGTTTGATGTTTGCGATAGGTGTTTCAACTCGGACTCCATGAGCACATTGCGTGGAGATATGATGAAGTTCGATACCTATCGGGACAACTTGCCGTGGCGTAGTAGGGCGAGCTCAGTGCGGTTTTGGAATCGCGCCCAACGGCGCCCTGAGAAATTCGGCTTTGGACTCAACGACGAGCGAAAGCGTAGTGCGGTAGCCGATTCAGGTTGGACTCTTGCGGTCATAGATCAGACGCTTTTCGGCGTCCGCCGCGACGATATCGAATTCGTCATGGAAGCTGAGGTAGTCCGAAATTTTGACGGCTTCCATGACGTTATCAAAATCCTCCATGTCCTCGGGTTCACAATCTTCTGGCAGCGGTGCCTCGATCAGTAGATCGATGTCGCCGACGGTTTCGGTTTCTGCGAGAAAACTGCCGAACACATGCACGCTGTTGGCTCTCACGTTATTCCACCAGCGATATTTCACGCTAATCCGCGCTGCGAACGGGATGGTTTTGCGGATTATTCCGTCAGGTGGAGGAATGCGGGATGAGGGCGTAATGCGGGAGCGGGTC
>JAJYKK010000064.1 GCA_021788645.1 Pseudomonadota bacterium | reverse complement strand
TCTGCTGCCCTGGGACTACAGCGAGGCCGTGACGAGGCTCACGCTAGCCGCCATGCGCGCGTATCCGGACTGGGTCGACAGCCTGAAGTCCATGGGGGGCGTCGACCCCGAATACCGGCGGACGGGGATGTTGGTCTTCCCGCCCTGCGACCCGGCGGAGGCCCGCACCTGGGCGGCGGCTCACGGGATGGCTGTTGAGGCCGCCGGAAGCGTGCAGGGCGGGACACCCCAACCGGCGCTGTGGTTGCCCGATGTGGCTCAAGTGCGCAATCCGCGCCTGATGCAAACCCTCGCCACGGCGTTGCGCCGCAAAGGTGTGCGGATCCGCGAGCACGTCCAGATGCTGGGCGTCCTCCGCAATGGGGACCGGGTGGAGGGGATTTCGACCTCGCAAGGCGTCTTCCGCGCGCGGCACGTGATCGTGGCGAGCGGTGCCTGGACCGCCGACGTCTTGAAGGCATGCGGACCGGCGCTCGACATCCGGCCGGTTCGCGGCCAGATGCTCCTGTTCAAGCTCCCCCCGCGCTTGCTGCCCCATATTCTGTACCAGGATGGGCTGTACCTGATTCCACGCGGCGATGGGCATCTTCTGGTGGGTAGTACCCTTGAGGATGCGGGTTTCGACAAGACGACGACGCAGGCAGCCGCGCTCGCGCTTCACCAGGCGGCCGCGGCACTCGTGCCCGCACTGGCGCACGAGACACCCATCGCCCATTGGGCGGGCCTGCGGCCGGGTTCGCCGGGGAACCTGCCCACGATAGCCCGCCATCCGGAAATCGCGAATCTCTATGTCAACGGCGGACATTTTCGTTATGGGGTGACGATGGCGCCGATGGCCGCGCGATTGATGCGTGATGTGCTCAACGAAGCCGCGGCGCCATTCGACATGGCACCCTACCGTTGGGCTTCCAACTAGGGCCCGGGCGACGGATGGCCCTCACAGCGCTCAATATTAGACAGCGTCCAATTTTTTTATTAATATAAGAATCGCCCAGCGACCCCGCTTGAGAGGATCATGGAAGCCTACACCCGCGACAACATGGCTGACGTGCTGCGCAAGCACGGCATCAATCCGACCCACCAGCGCATCGAGATCGCGTTCGCGCTCTTCTCGCGGCAGGAGCATTTGTCGGCGGATCAGATCATGGCCATCGTGAATCTGCGTCACAGCGAAACATCAAAGGCGACCGTTTACAACACGCTCAACCTCTTCTTGCAGCGCAAGCTGATCCGGGAAGTCATCGTGGACCCGAGCAAGGTGTTCTATGATCCCAACACCCGTCCCCATCACCACTTCTACGACGTGGTCAGCGGACGCCTCACGGACATTGAGGCCGGCGACCTCACCTTGAGCGGGCTGCCCGATTTGCCCGACGGCGTCGTTACCGAAGGTGTCGATATCATTATCCGGGTGCGGCCGCAGCAGACGCAGCCCGCGTGATTGATTGCCCTCGCAGCCGCGAGTCGTTATAATCTCCCCTCTCTTCGGGCTGATGTAGCTCAGTTGGTAGAGCAACTGATTCGTAATCAGTAGGTCGGAGGTTCGACTCCTCTCATCAGCACCAGTATATATAAGGACTTAGGTGATGCGCTAAGTCCTTTTGCTTTTCCGTGGCTAGGAATTGCGCAAAGTTGTCGCCCCGGTTGAGCCTGGCCTATGGCCGCCGCCTCGTCCACCGAGATAGTGATGGAAAAATGCGAACAGCCATGGCGACAGGCCGAACGCGGTGTCAGCGCCCCTTCGCCCCGTGAAGCACCGCCCGTGTCCGGCCCGGGCTGGCCTTAATCTCGGCGTCGATCTTCTCCTTCACCCAGCGGGGCGCCCCGCCTCCCTTGTCCAACCATCCCCTCAAGAGTCATCTGCACGTTGGCCTGCGCCTGCCTTCTCAATTTGATGAGTTGGGTGAGGTTGCAAACTGCATAGCACGAGCCCTGCCCGCGACCAAAACACCCAGCCGCAGCCCGCTTGCCATTTGCCTCTGTGCTCGTTCGCATTGTTGATCCGATGCCAGGCGGCTAGACTCGCCCATGTCCGAGTATGCGCCATTCCGGGTTGTCGGCTGCCAACCTGGCCCTCCCAGTCACCGGGGAGACATGAGCCGTCTGAGTAGAGGTACGGGCAAAATGGGCAAACCGAGCAGGAACGGGGCGCGACCTTGGCGACGAGATGGGCACTCGCGTGCACATGGCCATTATCGGATTGCCGGGGCCGTTGAGCCACTCGGCTCATGGCAGGCAACGCGAACGGTGTTCAAGGCTAAGGAGCGGCGCGTCGGCAGGGGCCGCCCACAAAAGCCGTTCGAAGCCTGCCAGCGAGGATCCAGGATGCGCCATGGCATGATCGTGCCGAGTGTCAGTATGCCATGACCGTGACCTTCGTCCCATTTGCCTTAAAGGGGAAAAATTAATGCGTGCGATGTTCTTGGGTCTTGCGGTCGTGGCCCCGGTGCTTGTCCTGCATACCGCCCGGGCGGCTTCGCGCGTGTCGGGTGCGCCGCAGGTGGAATGGACGAAGCCAGAAATCGTCATTCGGACGGGTCATAGCGATACCCAGGGCTATGCGGCCACGGTTTTTCATCGGCGGGCCTATATCGTGGACGTTACCGACCGGCAGGCCGGAGGGCGAAACGTCTCGCGAATCTGGTTTAGTACTAACCGCAGCGGGCGTTGGAACCGGACACTCGTCGCCAAAATAGTGGATGACCAGGGCGCGAGTGGGGTCACGACACCCCGGATTGTCGTGGTTCCGTCGTCCGGGCACGTGGTGATCGCGGCCATCGACTATACCGCGTCGGGCTCGAAGCTGCTGTCTTTCAGTGATCAGTCGGGAAGCTGGCAGCCGCTGACGCTGCCGCTTGAAGTTAAGGCCGACTCTTCCGCATCTGCCGGCAGCCGCGCGGAGGCACCGCCGGCGGTCGGCGGCATGGTTAATGCCCTGACAAACTTCCTCTCGACGCATATTCCGACCCCGGTGGGTTCCCTTGGCGGCGGCGGGCAAGCCAACTCCGACAACGCTAGCGCGGCCGGAACCATCGAGGATGCGCAGGTTCCGTCGTTGGCCGCCTATGGCGATACCGTGGATCTTGCCTTCAACGCCAACTATGCCGGCACCTCGTCCGAGTGCAGCAAGAACGAAGGCAATGTTTTTCTGAGCGTGCTCGCGGATGGCGAGGGTACGTGGTCGTCCCCGAAGAATGTCACCGCGGATTTGTGCCAAACGAGCCTGTTCGCCCGCAGCCCTATCCTCGCCTACAGCCCATCGGGTCGACTGTACCTATTGTATGAACGCACAGGCGATCCGAGTGCGCTAAGGGAGCTCGCGCTGCGATCCGGTACATTGGCAGCATCAACCGAGCAAATCGTTGCTTCCGCGCCTGCGTCTCAGAACTGGGGCGTGTTGCATTCGCTATACGGCCTTGAGGCGATTGCATTCGATGCGCGAGGAGGCGCGCACGTCACCTACATTACGTCCAACGGCGAGAATGTGACTCCTCCGCGCCTCATGTTCGCCACAGGGGGACCCGAGGGATGGGGGCGCACCTTGCTTCATCAGGCGACGAAGCGCTGGGACGATGCCGACGTCGCTTCCGTGAGGACTGCGATCGCCGCTGGAGAGACGGGCACTGTGGTCGCTTTCGAGGGAACGGTTGATGGCGCCGGAACGCGGTCGGTATACCTTCTCACCCATCATCCGGGGCAAGGCTGGAGTTCGCCGGAGAATTTTACCGGCAAGCGTGATACGGACACATCGCCGAAGCTTGCCGTGTCCGAGGGACTAATGCATTTGTTCATAAAGCGCGAGGGCGTGGGTTATCTCTACGCGCGGCAGTTGCCGTTACCGACAATCAGCGAGCAACTCCAGGATGCTTCGGGCGATGACCTGCGTTTCAGGGGTAGCGTTGCGCCTGAGACCGGCTCTGAAACAGTGCGCGTCTGTCTGCAGCACAAGATTGCAGAGCACCGGTGGGGAAAGTGTCAACGTGATCGCGTGGTCGTCAACCAGGTGGGTGCCGGGCAGTTTACCTATCGGCCCCATTCGCTCGCTGCCGGCCGATACCGCGTGAGGGCAACGGTCCAGGAAACGGACGATCATCTTTCCGGGATCGGGCCCTGGCAGCAATTCACGGTGCGTTGACCGCAACGTGCCGCATACCGATTCGCGGGATCGAAAGGCGATCAAGGCCGCAAAAACCTGGGGTGCTCTGGCCTAGCCGTCAACGGTATTGGCTTGCGTCTTATCATTTCAGGGCCGACGGTGCGAACGCCTATGTCCATCAAGAATGGTGTCTGCCTCACATGTGCATCTGCTGGTGGAGTATCCATCCAAGGTGTCCGTCTCCCACCTCGTGAACAGCCTCAAGGGCGTCTCCAGCCGCCTGCTGCGCTAAGGAACGGCCCGACATCGAAAGACGCTACTGGAAGGGCGTGCTCTGGTCGCCGTGCTATTTTGCGTCGCGTTGCGGCGGCGCCCCAATATCCATCGTGCGGCAGGACGCCGGGCAGCAGCAGATACCACACTAAACCCCAAGGACGGCTATGCCCCGCGCTATCCTTCCCCGCCCTGAACGGCGGGGCTTGTCGCGCACCGAGTCATCGACCGGCTAAGCAACAATGGTGTCACCAAACCGGGCAAAATCTCACATAAGCCCGCACTCTTATTCTTGGCTGTACTGCAATGTCGCGACGTGCAGGAACAAGGTCGCCTCTGCACGGCACTCGTTCGTCCGGTTCGACAGCGCCGCCCGCATTCGCGCGCGCTTCTAACGGGCTCGCGCGTCGGACAGCCGCGGACCGCCGCTTACTCGACACCCAGCAGCTCAACTTCGAAGACCAGCGTTGCATTCGGAGGAATCACGCCCCCGGCACCCCGCGCGCCGTACCCCATCTCCGGCGGGATGGTGAGCTTGCGCTTCCCGCCCACGCGCATGTTGGCGACGCCGACGTCCCATCCCTTGATCACATGGCCGCGTCCCAGGGAAAAGCTAAACGGTTCGTTTCGATCGCGGCTGGAGTCGAATTTCGAGCCATCCGTGAGCCAACCGGTGTAATGCACGGACACCGTGCGCCCCGTTTCCGCGATTTCGCCTGAGCCGATGAGCGTGTCTTCAATGATCAAGCCGTTGTCTGCCACGATACCCTCCAATCTGTCATTGTCATTACGTCGCATGCGGCGGCTCGCCCGCCAAGCCGAAGAAGGGAGCCGACCGGCTCAGCTGGGAAGCCGGTATCCTTTCTCGTGAACCAGGCGGAGCAGGGCATCGACGACATCCGCATCATATAGCTTTCCGCGGTGCGCGGTAAGTTCGTCGATCGCCGCGTCGATTCCCAGGGCAGGACGATAGGGCCGGTGCGAGGCCATGGACTCCATGACGTCCGCCACGGCCAGGATGCGCGCCTCGGGAAGAATCTCGTGGCCTTTCAGCCCTCGCGGATAGCCGCTGCCATCCATGCGTTCATGGTGCTGGCGAATGATCTCCGCGATGGGTGAAGGCAGTTGCACGTCTTTGAGGATTTCATAGCCGCGCTCAACATGCCCTTGCACCAGCTCATATTCGACCGGTGTCAGGCGTCTCGGCCTCGAAAGAATTTCCGCAGGTACGCTGATCTTGCCGATGTCATGAACCAGGCCGATGCGCTGCAGTTCCTTGCACTTGTCGTCCGGAAAACCCATCTCGCGGGCAATGTCGCGCGCGATCTGACCCACGCGCCGCTCGTGGCCCGCCGTGTAGGGGTCGCGCTGCTCCACCATGTTGGAGACGGCAAGCAGAGTCCCTTCCATGGCAGACTCCAGTTGCCGGACATAATTGGCGATGCGCCCCTCATCGCGCATGTGCTCCGTGACGTCGAGCAGCATGCCGCGGCTTGCCCGATAGTGGCCCTGCGCATCGTAAATCACCGTTGCCGTCAGCGTGGCGGGGAAGGTCGTTCCGTCCTTTCGGACCATCTGATAGCCGACCTCATGCGCGTGGCCGGTCTGCTTGAATGCCGCGAAAAGCCGTTCGAATTTCTCGGCATCGTCGTGTGCCACGACGTCAGACCATTTCTTCTTTCCGACGACTTCGTCCCGCGTGTAGCCGAGCCACGACAGCTCCGTGTCGTTGACGCGCAGAAAGACGCCATGGGGGTCGAGGGAGTGGTAGCCGCACGGGGCGTTGTTGTACAGGTCGTCGAGCTCCTCCGCGAAGGCCCTCAACGATTCCTCGGCCTGCTTGCGTCGCGTGATGTCCCGAATGAATCCGAACAGAAGGCCATTTTCCGGCCGATAGCTGACCGAAACCTCCACCGGAACGCTGCTGCCGCCTTTGCGGTGAAGCCGGGTCTCGAAGCGGTCCTGTCCCTCACGGACGATGCTCGCGAGATGGCTTCTCGTGTCATCCGGACGCTCCAGTGCATCGAGCGCCGCGATGCTCATGCCTTGGAGCTCTTCGCGCGAATAGCCGGTGATCTTCACGAGGGCATCGTTGACCTCCATGATCCGGCCCTCGGGCGTCCCGGCCAGGAACCCGTCGGAAGAGGTTTCGATCACACAACGGTAGCGGATCTCCCTCGCCCGGAGTTCGTCCCGCGTGCGCTGCCTGTCGGTGAGCAGGCGAGCGCTTTTGGCCAGCAATTCGTCGCTGCTGAAGGGCTTGTTGATGTAGCTTTGCACGCCGACCTGGTGCATCCTCACTCGCAAGGCCGGGTCGTCCCTCGCGGTGAGCAGGATGATGGGCGTGCCATCCATATCTTTGCGCCGGCGTATCGCTCCGACCAACTCGTCGCCGCTCATGACCGGCATCATGAGGTCGGCGATGATCAGATCGGGCTTCAGCTGCACGGCCTTCGTGAACCCATCCCGCCCGTCGCCCGCCCTTTCCACGCGATAGCGCGGGCTGAGAAGCCCAGCCACGTAGGCGTTCATGTCGGGGTTGTCTTCGACGACGAGCACCAGGGGCGCGTCAGCCCGAAGGTCATCGGCGGAAGCCATGGCGGACAGGGGGCGCGCCGCCAGTGCCTCCACGGCCTCTTGCGCGAGTACGGCCGGGATCCCAGGGGCCTCGTCGCCGGGCACGACGCCCGAGGGGGCGTTGCGCGGCAGCGTGACCATGAAGCGGGCGCCGCCGCCCGCGGCGTCGGACACGGTGATGGCGCCGCCGTGCAATTGCACGAAGTCCTTGACGATCGCGAGGCCCAGCCCGGTCCCGCCGTGCCGGCGATGGACTCCGGCCTCGATTTGCCGGAAGCGCTCGAAGATCGCCTGGCGCATGTTGCCCGGCACGCCCGGCCCGGTGTCGGTCACCTCGATCAGGACCTGGTGGCCTGCCGCTTGGAGTTTGACGCCGATGCGCCCGTCCGGCGGGGTGAATTTGAACGCGTTGGAGAGAAGATTCAACAGGATGCGCTCCAGCTTCTCCCGATCGGCTGCGCCCGGGAGATGCCTGGGCGCCATGACCGCATAGCCGATGCCCTGGTCCGCAGCCATCGACTCGAACTGGCTGGCGATCGTCCGCACCACATCCGCGAAATCCACCGCAGACCAGTGGGTCTGCATGCGACCGGCCTCGAGCTTGGCGGCATCCAGCAGATCCGTCACGTGCCGGTAGAGCAGCCGCGCATTGCGCAGCATGCGTTCCGTCTCTTCCCGCTCCGGCAGCGGCAAGTCGCGCCGCAGGCGGCTTTCCAGCGGTCCCAGGATGAGGGTGAGCGGCGTGCGCAGTTCGTGGCTGACGTTGGCAAAGAACTGGCTCTTCAGCGTCTCGAGTTCCAGCGTCTTCTCATAGAGGCGCGCCAGTTCCTCGTTGGCGGCCTTCAGTTCGGCGCTGGTCGCGGCGACTTCCTTCGCGCGCGCGAAGATTTCCGTCTCCATGGCGACCGCACGCGCCCGCAGGCTTTCGTTGAGGTGGGTCTGCTCCACCCCCTCCTGCTTCAGCCGCACGAACTCCGTAACGTCCTCCACCCGATGGACGATGTATCGAACGTCGTGGTTCTTCCCCAGTATCGGGGTATTGACCGGGCTCCAGTAGCGCTCCTCGAACCCGCCACCGTGTGCCTCCGGCTTGCGGATATCGTATTTCTGCACCGGCATGGCGTCGGAGGTTCCGCTCTTCAAGACACGCAGAAGCGAAGCGTGCAGGTTGCGCACGCCTTCTGCCGAAGGATCGTCCGGATTGTCGGGGAAAACCTCGAAAATGCCACGGCTCACGATGTCCTCGCGCCGGGTCATGGTGGCGCGCAGGTAAGCGTCGTTGACGCCCACAATGACGAGCGCCGGATCCAGAATGAGATAGGGGTCGGGTGCGCCCTCGAAAAGCGCCTGATAGTCCAACTCGCTGACCTTCCTTGTGTCCATCCCCCACCCTGCGTGCATTCATGCGAACGCGGCGCACGCCGCGCCTTCCGGCGTCGGCGTGCGCCGTCGCCTCGTCGTCTGGCGAGAATATACTCCCAATTCGGGCATCTGGGCACCATCGCCCGGACGGGAGTGCGCGCACGACG
The DNA here is from genome assembly GCA_021788645.1 of Pseudomonadota bacterium. Taxonomy (GTDB): domain Bacteria; phylum Pseudomonadota; class Gammaproteobacteria; order Burkholderiales; family JAKAFK01; genus JAKAFK01. The sequence continues at coordinate 6,307 of JAJYKK010000064.1, read as the reverse complement.
GGCGCCGAGATTGTGTTTTGGTCCAAAGTCTGCTGAAATCCAATTCCCGACAGAATTCGTCAGCTATTCGCCGAGCCATGCCGAATGCCCTCAACGCTCGCCCGAAACGCACGCCGACGCAGCGGAAGCTGCTCAAGGCGCTGGCGCGCCTATTGCCGCCTGCCTGCGTGTTGACCGATCCCGAGGACCTGCGCCCGTTCGAATGCGATGGTCTGTCGGTCTACCGCCGCATGCCGCTGGCGGTCGTGTTGCCGGAGACGGTCGATCAGGTGCAGGCGATCATGCGGCTGGCCCACCGAATGGGCATTCCGGTGGTGGCGCGCGGCGCGGGGACGGGCTTGTCGGGCGGCGCGCTGCCGTCGGGCGACGGCATCGTGCTCAGTCTCGCCAAATTCACGCGCATTTTGCGCATCGATCCGCCCAATGCCCTTGCGACCGTCGAGCCGGGCGTGCGCAATCTCGCGATCTCCGAGGCCGCGGCGTCGCATGGGCTGTACTACGCGCCCGATCCGTCCTCGCAGATCGCCTGTACGATCGGCGGCAATGTCGCAGAGAACGCCGGTGGCGTGCATTGCCTCAAGTATGGGTTGACGGTCCACAATGTGCTGGGCCTGAAAGTCGTCACCGGCGAGGGCGAGCTGGTGTCGATCGGCACCGGGACGCTGGATTCGCCAGGCTATGACCTGCTGGCCCTGATGACGGGCTCCGAAGGCATGCTGGCGATTATTGTCGAGGTCACGGTCAGGCTCCTGCCCCGGCCGGAGCGGGCGCAGGTGGCGCTGGCCGCGTTCGACGACATCGCCAAGGCAGGCGAGGCGGTCGGCGCCCTGATCGCCGGCGGGATGGTCCCCGCCGCGCTGGAGATGATGGACAGGCTCGCCGTCCAGGCGGCGGAGGACTTCGTGCGGGCCGGCTATCCCAGGGATGCGCAGGCGATCCTGCTGTGCGAGGTGGACGGGAGCAATGCGGAAGTCTCCCAAGCCATCATGGCGGTGCGCGAGGTCCTGCTGCAAAGCGGGGCCAGCCTCGTGCGCACGGCGGTCGACGAGGCCGAGCGCCAGCGCTTCTGGAAGGGCCGCAAATCCGCCTTTCCCGCAGTGGGCCGCATCGCGCCGGACTATTATTGCATGGACGGCACCATCCCGCGGCGCGAGCTGCCGCGCGTATTGCGCGAAATCGCAGCGCTGTCGGCGCACTATGGCCTTCCGGTGGCCAACGTCTTCCATGCCGGCGACGGCAATCTGCATCCGCTGATCCTGTTCGACGCGAACCGGCCGGGGGAACTCGCGCGCTGTGAGGCATTGGGTCGCGACATCCTGGCGCTGTGCGTGGCGGCAGGGGGCACGATCACCGGCGAACATGGCGTTGGCATGGAGAAGATCGATTCGATGTGCATTCAGTTCCAAAGCGGCGAACTGCGCCAGTTCCATGCCGTCAAGGCAGCGCTGGATCCCGCCGGTTTGCTCAACCCCGGGAAGGCGGTACCCACCTTGCATCGTTGCGCGGAATTCGGGGCGATGCATGTCCATCGGGGGGAGCTGCCCCATCCGGATCTGGACCGCTTCTGATGGGCGCGACCGACCTGAGCCCCGCCCTGCGCAGCCAGGTGCTTGCGGCCCTCGAGGCGGGCACGGCGCTCAAGATCTGCGGTGGCGACAGCAAGCATTTCCTGGGGCGCACGACCGCTGGGCAGGTGTTGTCCTTGTCCGGGCACCACGGGATCGTCGACTACGACCCGCGCGAGCTTGTGCTCACCGCGCGGGCGGGAACCCGGCTCGCCGAGATCGAGGAGACGCTGGCGCAGGCGGGCCAGATGCTTGCCTTCGAACCCCCGCGCTTCGGCGCACGGGCGACCTTGGGCGGCACCATGGCTTGCGGATTGTCGGGACCGCGCCGCCCCTATCGGGGGGCGGCGCGCGATGCGATCTTGGGCTGCAGGCTGATCAACGGTCGGGGCGAGGTCCTGCGTTTCGGGGGGCAGGTCATGAAGAATGTGGCGGGTTATGATGTCTCGCGCCTGATGGTCGGCGCTTACGGCACCCTGGGGATCTTGCTGGAGATCAGCGTGAGGGTGTGGCCGCGCCCGACCCATAGCCTGACGCTGATGTACGAATGCGGCCCAGCGGAGGCCATCGAGCGCATGTGCGGCCTGTCCTTGCGGCCGTTGCCGGTGGATGGGGCCTGCTTTCATGAGGGGCACTGCTATATCCGCGTATCGGGCGCACAGACAGCCGTCCAGGAGGCTCACAGCCGGCTGGGTGGCGAGCCGCTTCACGACGGCGCGGCGTTTTGGGAGGCCTTGCGCGAGCACCGGTTGCCCTTTTTCGCGTGCGCCGGGCCGCTGTACCGCATCGTCGTCAAACCGCACACGCCCCCCCTGGCGATCGCCGGCGATTGGCTGCTGGACTGGGGCGGAGCCCAACGCTGGCTCGCCAGCCCAGTGCCCGCCAGCGCCATTCGCCGCTGCGTGGCGCAGGCCGGCGGCCACGTGACGCGATGGCGGGCGGGCGCAGACGATGCGGATGTCTTCGAACCGCTGACGCCGGCGCTCGCGCGCATCCATCGGCGCCTGAAGGATGGTTTCGATCCGGGGCACGTGTTCAATCCGGGCCGCACCTATCCCGGGCTATAACGCCGTGCAGACCGCCATCGATCATGCGCAGTTGCAACGCACGGAAATCGGCGAGGCCGATGCGATCCTGCGCGGCTGTGTCCATTGCGGCTTCTGCAATGCGACCTGTCCCACCTACCAAATTCTGGGCTCCGAGCTGGATGGTCCGCGCGGGCGCATCTATTTGATCAAGGAGATGCTGGAGGGCGGGCGGCCCAGCGCGCGCACCCGCGTGCATCTCGACCGCTGCTTGACCTGCCGCGCGTGCGAAACCACTTGTCCTTCCGGCGTGCAATACGGCCGTCTGCTCGGTCTCGGCCGGCAGGAGATCGAAAGGCGCACCCGGCGCCCGCTGTGGGAACGCGCGCTGCGGGCCCTGCTGCTTGCGATCCTCCCCTATCCGCCGCGGGTGCGCGTCGCGCTGAGCGCGGCGCGCTGGGCGCGCCCTTTGCTGCCTTCGCGGCTTCTGCGGAAGCTGCCGCTCAGCCGTGCGCCGTGCCCCCGCCCGGCGCTCCGGCACCGGCGGCGGATGCTCTTGCTGGAAGGCTGCGTGCAGCCCGTCGTGCTGCCGTCGACCAATGCCGCTGCCGCCCGGGTGCTGGATCGACTCGGCATCAGCGTGGTCAGCGCGGGGCGGGCGGGATGCTGCGGGGCGTTGCACGAACACCTTGCGCACCAGGACACGGCGCGCGAGCTCATGCGCCGGAATATCGATGCCTGGTGGCCGCAGGTCGAGGAAGGGGTCGAAGCGCTGGTGACGACCGCGAGCGCGTGCGGCCTGATGGTGAAGGAGTATGGCCGCGCGCTCGAGGGCGATGCCGCCTATGCGGCGAAGGCGGCGCGCATCAGCGCGCTCGCGCGCGACCTGAGCGAAGTTCTGGCCGGCGAGGCGCTGGAGGGGTTTGCCCATGTCGGCAAAGGCCGGCGCATCGCCTGGCATGCCGCCTGCACGCTGTCCCACGGCCAAGGCGTCACGGGCCTGGTCGAGCGCATCCTGGGCCGTTGCGGGTATGTGCTGGAGCCGGTCGTCGACGCCCATCTGTGCTGCGGGGCGGCAGGCACCTACAGCCTGCTGCAGCCTGCCCTGTCGCAAAGGCTCCTGGCGCGGCGGCTCGCCGCGCTGACCGCGGGAACGCCCGAGGTGATCGCCACCGGAAACATCGGCTGCCAGCTCCACCTGGAAAGCGCGAGCCCGATCCCGGTGCGCCATTGGATCGAGTTGTTGCAAGACATTCAAGAGAACGATGTTTCATAACGAAAGGAAACCACATGACGACAAAATCGTTTCATCCCCCGCAACGGATTCTCCTGGGCCCGGGCCCGTCGGACGTCAGCGCGCGCGTGCTTGCGGCCATGGCGCGCCCCACCATCGGCCATCTGGATCCCGCCTTCGTGGCGATGATGGACGAGCTGAAGACGCTCCTCAGGTATGCCTTCCGAACCGAGAACGAACTGACCATGCCGGTTTCCGCGCCCGGGTCGGCCGGCATGGAAACCTGCTTCGTCAACCTCGTCGAGCCGGGAGACAAGGTGATCGTGTGTCAGAACGGGGTGTTCGGCGGGCGCATGAGGGAGAACGTGGAACGCTGCGGCGGCGTGGCCGTGATGGTGCAAGACGATTGGGGACGCGCGGTCGATCCGAACAAGCTGGAGGATGCCCTCAAGGCGAACCGGGACGCAAGGCTCGTCGCGTTTGTCCAGGCCGAGACCTCGACCGGTGCGGTGTCCGACGCCCGGCGGCTGGTCGAGGTGGCGCACCGCTACGACTGCCTTGCGATCGTGGATGCCGTGACCTCCCTGGGCGGCTCACCCCTTGAGGTGGATGGGTGGGGCATCGACGCGGTCTATTCCGGTACGCAAAAATGCCTGTCTTGCACCCCGGGCCTGGCACCGGTCAGTTTCGGCGCGCGGGCCCGGGACCGAATCAAGGGACGCAAGGCCCCGGTGCAGAGCTGGTTCCTGGATCTCAACCTGGTGACGGGCTATTGGGGCGGGACCAGCAGGCGCACCTATCATCATACGGCCCCGATCAATGCGCTCTACGGCTTGCATGAGGCGCTGGTCATGTTGCAGGAAGAGGGGCTGGAGAATGCCTGGTCGCGGCATCGGCGGAACCATCTTGCGCTGCGCGCGGGCCTCGAAAGCATGGGCCTGCGCTTCGTCGTGCCCGAAGAGGAGCGGCTGCCTCAGCTGAATGCGATTCGCGTGCCGGAAGGCGTGGACGATGCGGCGGTGCGCGGCGCCCTGCTGAAGGACTACGGCCTCGAGATCGGCGCGGGTCTGGGCGCCATGGCGGGGCAGGTTTGGCGTATCGGGTTGATGGGCTATGCGTCCAATGCGCGCAATGTCCTGTGCGCCCTGGCGGCGCTGGACGACGTGCTCGGGCGCCTTGGGGCCCCGATCGAACGGGGCGTGGCCGTGCACGCGGCGCAAAGGACGCTTACGGCCTAGCCGCGTTCCGGCTCCCCTGGCCGCTTGGGGAACGGTGCGGGGATTCCCGTCCTGCTCAGGGGATGGGATGAAAATGCCGCCGCCGGGGAGGGGCCGGCATTCCGGGATGGCGCGATGGACGACCTCCGCCGATCCCGCCCCCGTCGTTCCCCCATGTTCTGCTTGCGCGCACGGGCGTTCCCCGCCGCAGAGCGATCTGGGGCTGAGCCCTCTGGGCGTGCGCGCCGCGTCCGCGGGCTGTGCAAAACCCGTCAGGCCGTGGATGTTTGCAAGACGCGCGGCTGGCTAGAGGGTCACTCGTAGGTCTTGCCGGCGCGCCGGCCGGGCCGTTTCTTCTGCGTGACGACCCCCTTCACCACGTCGAGCCCGGGTACCTCGACAGTGGGATACAGGTCGTTGAGGGGACGCAGATACCAGCGTTCCTCATGCTGCGCGAGCTGCCGAAAGATGTATTCGTCGTCGTGATAGGCGAGCACGAAAGAGCCGCTCGTCGCGAGGCCTTCGGGTTCGATGATGATGATCTCTCCCTCCTCGAACTCGGGCAGCATGCTGTCGCCCAAGACCATGAGTGCGAACGGCTCCGCGCTGGCGCAGCCGCCAAGCGCGACGTCGTCGGATACGACCTCGGCGCGAATGGGGATAATTTTCTTGTCTTCCATGGAAACGGGACTTCCCTGTTGCGGAACCATCCAAGTATAGGGCCTCGCGAGCGATCTTGAAATGGCGCCGGCGCGATCCGCGAGCGCTCCGTATCCGGGCGCTGGTGGCTGGGCCGCGGCTCGACGGGCCCCGGCCGGCGAAAATCGGCCCCGCGCGGTGGGAATGCGGAGCGTGCGCCAGTCGCGCCGGACGCTGGGCGATTGGCCGGATAACCAGTATCTACGCGGCGTTCGAGAGAAATGCCTTAAAGACTTGGTCGTCTACACCGATAACATCAAAAGATCGGATTGTCGGCATATGGGCATGACCCGATGTGTTTCCGGGATGCCGATGCCCGGCCGGAGGATTCGGGTTTTCCGGGTTCGACACGGCGAATGAGAGCCCGCTTGGGCGAGTGGTTGTCATGATTCCAGAGACTGGTCGACAGCGGACGCTGCTGCTCGTCGATGATGAGCCGAACATCATCTCGGCCCTCGTGCGGGTGCTGCGCCCGGAAGGCTATCGGATCCTGAATGCCCATAGCGGGCACGAAGGCCTGGCGCTCCTGGAGCACAATGAAGTCGGCGTGATCCTGTCCGACCAGCG
>JAJYKK010000063.1 GCA_021788645.1 Pseudomonadota bacterium | reverse complement strand
AGCGATGGCCGATTTGCATAAAGCATGCTCGTAAGGCCAGATCAAAAACCAAACCGCCCGCTCAGCGCACGCCTGTGTGCGTGTGCCCCCCTCTTGGCGCAAGGCTGGTTTCGTGCTCGCCTAAGAAGGAGAATGCGCAGAAAAATGTTCAATCGCACCGCCTCTCGCGTTCGAGGGCATCTTTGCGCCTATGGCGGCAAAGACGCCAAGCCTCGTTATGTTCGCGAAAATATAGCGCATCTCAGAGCGGCCGGTCAAGGTCGCCCCATGGCTGCTGCGATGCCCACGACCCGTACAAAAACGTGACGCTTGGCAACAGTGCCGGTGGTGTGGATTTCTTTGGCTTCGACAATTTCTCGGTTGGTGGCTCTTCCCAGGCGGCTCCAACGGTCCCGGAGCCCCCCAGGGGGCATCTTAACGCGTTGACCCCCGCTAGGCATGACGATGCCAGATTGCGAGTGCTTTGCTGCCCTCGGTTATCTCCTCGATGTGTACCGCATGGGAGCGACGGCAACGGGAATGACGAACAGGCAAGGGGGTGGGTTTTTGGCGGAGACATCTTGAGGCGTGGCGCGAAAGCGGTCTGACGCAAGTGGCGTATTGCGAGGGCCACAGTTTGAGCGAGAGATCGTTTTATCGGTGGCATCGCAAGGAAGCGGCCCGATTGGCGAGGTCCCTGACGCTGGCACCGGTGAGCGTAACGATGCCTGAGACGGCAGGGTGTCATACATCTGTATAGCGCGGGAGGGTGGCGCATCGAAATACCCGGGCATGGCGGTCCGTGGCTGGTGGCACTGCTGAGGCAGTTGCCATGATGCCGCGCCTGACGCGAGTGTGGCTTGTGGTTGAAGCGATCGGCATGCGGGCGGGCATCGACGGTCTGTCGTGACGCCTCCAGCAGGCTGTGGGCAAATCCCCCTGTGACGGCACGGCTTACGCCTTTCGCAACCGCCGTGGCACTCGGCTCAAACTGCTGGTGTGGGACGGCACGGGCGTTTGGCTGTGCCAGCGGCAGTGGCTCACCGCCGGGGTGGACTGGCAACGTTTGTCGCCACCGCCGCCCGCTCACTGGTAGGTGCAAGCACTCGGCAAAAGTCGAGAAAACCCTTTACGGACGGGGCTTTCGTGGGCATGCTGCGGTAAAAAGGCACCCATGGATAGGCACGCTTGCCTAGCCCGCTTCAACCCTGACCCTGCGCGGCGGAATTGGGTGGCCGGTACGATTCAGACCCTACTCGACCAAGCCGCCGAGGCGGCTCGGCGGGGCGGCGAGCGTGAAGCGCAACTCAAGACCGCCGAACGCAGCCCAGCATGCCCTGGCGGTCACGAACACACAGTGCCATCGCCCTGCGCGGCGCGTAACGCTCGGCAACCGGGCGCCCCCATGCCCTGCGCCAGCGCATGGCGACGCCCCAAGCTCACCGCACCGGCACTCGACCGGCTGCCGCCATTATTTCTTCTTGGCAACGGCCTCTTTAAGGCCAGCGCCGGCCCGGAACGCAGGCACAGTCGCCGCTGCGATCTTCAGCGTCGCACCGGTGCGCGGGTTGCGGCCGGTACGGGCCGCGCGCTTGCGGGTCTCGAACGTGCCGAAACCCACCAGCGTAATCTTGTCACCCTTCTTCAACGTCGCGCCGACCGTGTCCACCAAGGCATCGAGCATTTTGCCGGCTGAAGCTTTCGATACGTCCGCTTTGTCCGCAATGGCATCGATGAGTTCGGATTTGTTCATTAAGACGCTCCTTTTATTGTGTAAGAATAGCACGAAGGCCCGAAAGCGCTAGCCTTCCGCCCCGCTAGCATATCAAGAAATATGGCAAATGCAACTAAAATACGCGCCGGCTGCGCGGTTTTGCGACACCTCAATTCCGGCCCTTGGCACCCATACGGTGCATTCATGCCTTGAGGACACCACACAGCCGCTTGCGCATGGAGTCAACCAATTGTTTATACGAGATTTATCAACAACACCCGAACCCGGCTCGCTCAACGAGCGTCCCGATCGCCACCGGCAGGCGGCGCCATGAACTTCTGCAAGTCGGCAATTTCCTGCGCAACGCAGGCGGATGCCTTGCGCTCTATCAGGCGATAGCGCCCCAGGATTTCCATCCCCAGCTCGGTGACCCGCGCCCCGCCGCCACGGCTGCCGCCCGCAGCAGTGTCGACCAGGCGCGCCTGGAAACTCCGGTTGAGGGAATCGACCAGAAGCCAGGCCCGGCGATAGGACATCCCCATCGCACGCGCGGCGGCGGAAATGGACCCGGTCCGGCTGATCGCGTCGAGCAGGTTGGCCTTGCCGGGGCCGATGGCGGTCGCATCGCCGAAGAGCAGGCGCACGGCCACCTTGGGCGCGCCGTCATGGCCGGTGCGCGGGGTCATCATCGTCACCCTCCCATCTTCTCGCGGCCTGTTCATCGGCCGCCCGCGCGTCGACCCAGCGGGGACCGTCTGGCGTGTATTCTTTCTTCCAAAAGGGAGCCCTGGTCTTCAGGGCGTCCACGATGAACTCGCAGGCGGCAAAGGCTTCCCTGCGGTGCTCACTCGCGCAGCCCACCCACACGATTTGCTCCCCCGCGCGCAAGCGCCCGACGCGATGGATGACCGCCGCGCCGAGGAGCCGCCAGCGCGCCTGCGCCTCCGAGACGATTGCCTGCAGCGACTTCTCCGTCATGCCGGGATAGTGCTCCAGCACCATCTCGGCGACAGGCGCCGAGGCCAGATCCCGTACCAGGCCCACGAAGCTCGCCACCGCGCCGATGTTCCGGTCGCCCGCACGAAGCCGCCGCAACTCCGAACCGGCATCGAAGTCCTCGGTCTGCACCCGTATCGCCATTCATCCTCCCGTGACCGGCGGAAAAAACGCAATCTCGTCCCCATCCCGGATTCGCGTCTCCCCTCGCGCCATGGCCTGATTCACCGCCGCACGAATCGGGCGCTCCGGCGCCAGCTCCCGTGCCCACGCATCGCCCCTGGCCCGCAGATGCCACGCGAGCGTCGCGACGTCGACCACGCCTGCCGGCAGCGCGATCTGCTCCGCCGCCACCCCCAGATTCTCGCGCAGTCGCGCAAAATAAAGCAACTTGAGCATGAGGTCACCCCGCGAGCTCGGCAAACGGCAGGAACCGGACCCATTCTCCGCGTTCGATCGATCGGCCGGGCGGTATCTCGAGCAGTCCATCGCCCCAGCAAAGCGAGGTGAGCACCCCGGAGCCTTGGTTTCCATAAGGCATGGCAATGCTGCCCTCGGGCCCGTCCTCGATGCGCGCGCGCAGGAATTCCCTGCGCGCATCGGGCTTGCGCGTGCTGAACCCGGCCCGCACCTGGCAGCCCTTGGGTGCCACCTCCTGGACCCCTTGAAGCCGCAGAATAAACGGCCGCGCAATCAGGCAGAACGTCACGAACGCCGACACCGGATTGCCCGGAAGCCCCAGGAAATGCGCGCCCCCCACTTGCCCATAGGCGAGCGGCTTGCCCGGCTTGATCGCAATACGCCACAGGTCCAACCGGCCTTCGCGCGCCAGCGCGCGCTTGACGTGATCCTCCTCGCCGACCGACACGCCGCCGCTCGTCAGCACCAGATCCGATTCGCCAGCCGCACGCCGCAAGGCCTCGCACGTGGCCTCGAGATCATCAGGGACGATGCCATGGTCCTCAATCGCGCAGCCCATCGCGGCCAGCAGCCCGGCAAGCGCGTACCGGTTGGAGTTGTAGATCTGTCCCGGGGCAAGCGCCTCCCCCGCCATCACGATCTCGTCGCCGGTGAAAAACATGCCGACCCGCACCCGCCGCCTGACCGGCAGGCGCGCCAGACCCACCGATGCCGCAAGCCCCAGTTCCTGCGGCCGCAACTTCCGCCCCGCCGGCAGGATGTCGGTCCCGGCCGCAATGTCCTCGCCCGCCCTTCGGACATTGAGGCCACGCGCCGGCAATCGGCGGATCCACACGCGCTCCCCCGTTTCCGTGCAATCCTCTTGCATGACGACCGCGTCCGCGTTGGGCGGAAGGGGCGCCCCCGTGAAGATGCGCGCCGCGGTGCCCGGCTCCAGCGGCATTCCCAAGGTCCCTGCCGCGACCCTTTGGCTAATCCGGAGAAGCACATCGCCGTCAGGCGGGAGGTCGGCACAACGCACGGCGTACCCATCCATTGCGCTGTTGTCGAGCCCCGGGACGTCGATGTCGGACCTCACGGGCCGGGCCAGAACCCGTCCCACCGCCGCCTGCGTGGCCACATGCTCGACCTCGGGCACGGGCGCTGCGCGCGCAACCAGGTGCGCAAGGGCTTCCTCCAGGGAAAGCAGGGGGACTTTGGCGGCGCCATTCATGTCAAACCAGCCTCCTTGAATATGAATCCGGCGATTCCCGCGGCATCATTGATGTCCATCTGGGGCAGCGCGGTGTTCAGGGCAACATCGGTGGCGACGGCCACGATGGTCTCATCCTGCGGGTGCAACAGCGGCCTGTCGGCGGCACGGCGGTACACCTCGATCTTCGGAATGGGCTCGCGCTTGAAGCCTTCGACCAACACGAGGTCGCACGGGAACAGGCGGGCAAGATGCTCGGCGAGCACGGGCTCGGCTTCCCCCCGCAGTTCATGCATGAGCGCCCAGCGCCGATCCGAACTGATCAATACCTCATGCCCACCCGCCGCGCGATGGCGGAAGGAGTCCTTTCCCGGTCGATCGATGTCGAAATCGTGGTGCGCATGCTTGATCAGCGACACCGTGAGTCCCTCCTCGACAAAGATCGGAATCAGCTTTTCGATCAATGTGGTCTTTCCGCTGCCGGAGAATCCGGCGAAACCGAACACCTTCATGTCGCCTCCGTCGCCCCATGCCCTCGGCCCGCCCCAGAGGGCGTCCCCCGCTTTGACAGCCGTCCGGCACTGCTATATTCTAACGGACATAACGCTTAACGACCATGCGTCTCGTGCGGATCCCTGTCGCGATCATGGACAACACTCCCCAAGGCTTGAGCGATGGATTCGGCCGCCGCATCGAATACGTGCGCCTGTCCGTCACCGACCGCTGCGACTTGCGCTGCACGTACTGCCTGCCGAAGGACTTCGTGGCCTTCGAGGAGCCCGCGCATTGGCTGACCTTTGATGAGATTGTGCGGCTCGTTGGCATCTTCGCCGGCCTGGGTATCCATCGGATCCGCCTCACCGGGGGCGAGCCGCTACTGCGCCGGAACTTGCCGGCGCTCGCCGCGCGCCTGAACGCGATCCCCGGAATCGAAGATCTTTCCTTGAGCACCAATGCCACGCAGCTCGCCCGCCACGCAGCGGCCCTCAGGCGTGCGGGCATCTCCCGCCTCAACATCAGCCTCGACTCGCTCAAGCGCGAGCGGATCGAAAAAATCAATGGGCGTGCCGCTCATGAGCGCATCATGGCAGGCATCATGGCGGCCAAGGCGGCCGGCTTCGCACCCATCAAGATCAACATGGTGGTCCTGCGGGGGGTCAACGAGGACGAGATCGACGAGATGGCGGGCTTCTGCGTCGAGCATGGATTCATCCTGCGGCTGATCGAGACCATGCCGATGGGGGAAAGCGGTCGAGCGGCGGCCTATCTCAACCTGCAGCCCGTCCAGCGCAGACTGAAAGCGCATTTCGGCTTGATCGAGACGGTGCTGCCGGGCGGCGGGCCGGCCCGCTATCTGAAGGCACCCGATGGGCGGTTCAGCGTCGGCTTCATCACCCCCTTGTCGCAGCATTTTTGCGACACCTGCAACCGGGTTCGCCTGGCCGTCGACGGCACGCTCTACCCCTGCCTCGGGCAAGAAAACAGCCTGGCGCTACGCCCATTGCTGCGCGGACCGGCCGCCGATGCGGAAATAGCGGCGGCCATCCGGGCCGCCATCGCCTCCAAGCCCGCGCGCCACGAATTCCGGGAGGCACCGGGCAAGATCCTGCGCTTCATGTCCCAGACGGGCGGTTAGCCATCGCCTGCGCCGCCACCCGCCCCGCGCCGATCAAACCGACGCGTTCATTGCGGATGACCTGCACCGGAAACGAGTGCATGAGCGCGCTAAAGCGTCCCTTGTTCCGGAATGCGCGCATGAACGCGCCCTCCTGGAGCTTGGGCAGCATCTTGGGCGCGATGCCGCCCGCGATGTAGACGCCGCCGCGGGCCATCAGGGTCAAGGCCAGGTTGCCGGCCTGCGCCCCATAGATCTCGCTGAACAGATCCAGGGCCCAGGCCGCCTGAACGCTGGAATGATTGAGGGCGCCTTCGGCAATGGCCATCGCGGGGTCGGGCTGCCCTAGGAGATCCGCCCCTGCGCGCGGCTTCTCGTGGACAAGCGACAGCAAATAACGATAAATGTTGACGAGCCCCGGTCCGGACAAGACGCGCTCATAGGACACCGTGCCGAATTCCGCCTGCAGGAAGCGCAACAGCCCGACCTGGGGCTCGCCGACGGGCCCAAAATCCGCATGCCCGGCCTCCGTCGGAACGACCTGATAAGCGGATTGGTTCGAGATCAGGAAGCAAACGCCAAGCCCCGTCCCTGCGCCGAGCACGACGCGGTGCCCATGCGCCTCTCCCCGACCCGCTTGCAGGCTGACGAGGTCATCCGGACCAAGCCAATCCACCCCATGCCCGACCGCCTCGAAATCGTTGACGAGCCGCACGTCCGGGATGCCGCACCCTTCGGCCAGCGCGGGCGCATCGATCTCCCACGGCAGATTGGTCAGCTTGACGCGCGTGCCGGACACCGGTCCCGCCACCGCGAAGCAGGCCGCCGCGATCCGCCCGGGCAGCGCGCCGGCGGCCAAGAACGTCGACACGATGGCGGCCAGGCTGTCATAGGCGGCATTCTCGAACCGCTGCTCGCGCACGCCCACGAGGCCGCGCCCCCCTTCGACCACCTCGCCCACCTGCAGCAGCGTTTTTGTGCCGCCCACGTCACCGGCCAGGACAAGGCGGCCCGTTCCGGGTGATACCGCTCGATTCATGAATCGAACGCGAGAAACCCCACCGCTCGCGGCAGGGAGGGATAGCGCGCCACGCGAAGCGCGGCCTGATTCTCGCTCTCCTGAGTCAAGCTATCCTTACAAGCGTCGGGCCCCGCCGTCGCCGGACCGAAGGCGCCTCGCACCGGCGGATTACCCGGCCAGGGGGCGACGATCTCCAAACGCCCCTTCCGATACTATAGACGCCGGGACCGATCACCACCTAGCGCTAGCCCACGGCCGATCCTTCGAGAGGCTCGGGGACATGGATCGCGTAGCCTTGCACATAGTCCACCTCGATCTTCCGCAAGCTCTCGAGAATCGCCTCGTCGTCGACGAATTCCGCCACCGTCTTCATGCCCATCACCCGGGCGATGCGATTGATCGCCTCGACCGTCGCGAAATCGACACGATCGCGGGCCATGCCGCGCACAAAGCAGCCATCGATCTTGATGCAGTCGACCTCGAGATGCTTCAGATAGCCGAATGACGACATGCCGCTGCCGAAATCGTCCAGCGCGAAGCGGCACCCCAGGCCCTTCAGCGCCTGGATGAAGGCCGTAGCCCGGCTGAGATTCGCGATTGCGGCGGTCTCCGTAATTTCGAAGCACAGCGCCTGCGGCCGGATCCCGGTGCGGCGCAGCTCGCTCACCAGGAATTCGAGCAGGCCTTTGTCCCCCAGCGATTGCCCGGACAGATTGATGGAAAAGATCGACGACGCCTCGCTCGGGCGCGATGCCAGGTGCTCAAAGGCGGCCCGCGCGACCCATCGGTCGATCGCCGGCATCATATTATAGCGCTCGGCAGCCGGCAGGAACGCCATGGGCGGAACCAGGGCACCCGCCCCATCCTTCATGCGCAGCAGGAGCTCGAAGCGCCGCTCGGACGAGGCGGTCGGCACCAGCGGTTCAATTTTCTGGTAGTACAGGCACAAACGATTTTCTTCGAGAGCCTGCGCGACTCGCTGCACCCATCGCATCTCCCCTTGTCGCCGGCCGCCTTCGGCCTCGCCCGCGTAGACATACACCTGGTTCCTGCCCTCGTCCTTGGCGATATAGCAGGCGGCATCGGCCGCCGACAGAACGGTGGAGAGCTCGCTGTCCGGGGTGATCGGCGCGACCCCGACGCTCGCGCGCACCGCGAAGATCTTCCCGTGCCACACGAAGCGATGCGCCATCACGGCGGAACGAAGCGACTCGGCAATCTGGCGGGCCGCCTCCAGCGTGCAGCCCTCCAGCAGGACGCCAAACTCGTCGCCGCCCAACCGGGCCAGCAGGTCGCTCGTCCGGAGCCTCGCCTCCAGAAGGCCCGACAGTTGGCGCAGGAGCTCGTCGCCCGCGGCATGACCACAGGTGTCGTTGACCACCTTGAACTGGTCAAGGTCCAAGTACAGCAAGGCATGCTGCTTCTTGAGGGTGCGCGCGTTCGCGATAAGCTCGGCCACCCGGTGCTCGAATTCCCGCCGGTTGGCGAGCCCGGTCAGCGCGTCATGGGCCGCGGCCCACGAAAGCTGCTCGGCCGCGTGCTCCGCGCGCTCCTTTTCCCGCAACAGATCCCTTTCCGCGCGCGCCGTATGCCTCACGACCACAAGGGCGATCACGCCTGCGACGAGCAAGGCGAAGCCCCCGATCCACGCCAGATAGATGTAGGTCCTCCGGTACGCCGCATCGGCCTGCACCAGCGCGGCCCGGGTCTGCGCGCGCTGAAGCCTGAGCAACGCGCTCATTTGGCCGAGCAGCACGCGCTCGCGCGGCCGAAGGCCCTGCAGCAACACGCCTGCCGCCACCTTCATCTGCCCGGCCGTGGCCGCGCCGGCCACTTGGCGGTAATAACGCTGGTCGTTCCGGATGAGCCGACGGATGCGCTCCCACTGGTCACGCTCGGCACCACGCAAGCCCAGCCCCATCAGGCGCTCGCGCAGCGCCACGAAGTGGGATGCGAGCCTTTGCATACGGATGAATTCGTCGTCGCGCTCGAAGGGGTCCGGCAGGATGACGATGTGAGACAAGGCCACATAGCGCTCGCGGGTCACAAAGCGCATGCTCGAGAGGATGGCCGCCCGCGCCTCGTCGCGCGCCAGCATCTTCTCCATGCGGCCGTGCAGGCGCACCATCCGGGACAACCCGACGCCGGCGACGACGGCCAATAATGCGAGGACAGCCACAAACCCGGCGAGAATGACGCGATCCGTACGCGGGCCGGACGCGTCGTTATTTCTTGTCAGCATCGTTAGGCAACACGCTCCCCTTGCGCGCACCGGCCAAACCGTGCGCCGCTCGCACCCCGTCCGCCGCGCGAGTCGTGAAGCCATCGTGCCGGCGAATCCGCGTTGCATTATGCGCCGATTGCCCTTGCCGGTCATCATCGCCGGGCGGCCCGCCCGCCACGGTCCCCCGGCCCCGCGCGGTGCGGGAAATCGCCTCCCCGCCATCCTGTTGTTATAATGTAGGGATCCCAACTCCATAACTGCCGGACATGCCATCCATATCGTTCAGCCGAGCGGCCATCGCGTTTGCCTTGCTCCTTCTCGCGGGATGCTCAACCTCCCGAACCGATCCGCTGGAACCGTACAACCGGTTCATGTATAGCTTCAACAACAAGCTGGACAAGGTCGCCGTCAAGCCGGCCGCCAAGGTCTATAAGGCCGTGATCCCCACCCCGGTGCGAACGGGGGTGGGCAATTTCTTCTCCAATCTGGGCGACGTCGTGGTGACGGCCAATGACCTGCTCCAGCTCAACTTCGTGCAGGCGGCACAAGACACTTCGCGGCTCATCGCCAATTCGACTTTTGGCGTGCTGGGCATTTTCGATGTCGCAAGCCACTGGGATCTCCCCAAGCACGCCGGCGATTTCGGACTGACGCTCGGCCGTTGGGGCGTAGGGCCGGGCCCCTACCTGGTGCTGCCTTTCTTCGGGCCCAGCGACTTCCGCGACGCCCTCGGCCTATACGTCGATGGGGCATACCTTGACCCGGTCTGGATGGATCCCAATGTGCCGGAACGCAACAGCGCCGTCGTCCTGCGCGCGGTCGACGCGCGTGCGCGGCTTCTGGGCGTTGAAACGCTGATCGAGCAGGCCGCCATCGACCCGTACGCCTACACCCGCGATGCCTACCTGCAAAGACGGAAGAGCCTCCTTCCGGGCGGAGCACGCGAGCTGCAAAAGCAGGAAGAAGAGGACGATCAGGAAGGGGAAACGCCGCCGTCGCCTGGCTCCCACGCGGCCGCTCCGGGCGCCGCGCAGTGAAACAGGCCATTCCCCGGCCGAGTCCCTCGCCGAGAGGATGATGACAAGAACAAGCGCGACGGCCTGCCGATGCGCCTCAGGTCAGCTCGGATTCGGTTCGGCGCGGGGGCAGGAAGAGCGCAGCCACCTGCCGCTCTCGCGGGGCCGCCCCGCCGGCGAGAGGCCGCATGCGCGAAGGCCGGGTATCGCTGAGGCGAGCGATCGGCTCGGGGTGTCCGATGGGCCGCCGCGGCTCATCCGCGCCCATGCCGCGAAACGTGTCCAGCGGAATTTCCCGCTTGATGAGACGGCTGATGTCCGCGAGCATCTTGCGCTCCTCGGGACAGACGAGGGACACGGCATGACCGCTGGCGCCGGCACGGCCTGTCCGGCCGATCCGATGCACATAGTCCTCCGGCACGTTGGGCAGTTCGTAGTTGACGACATACGGCAACTGATCGATGTCCAGTCCTCGTGCGGCAATGTCCGTGGCGACCAGCACCCTGATCGTGCCCGTCTTGAATTCTTCCAGCGCCTGCGTGCGCGCACTCTGCAGCTTGTCCCCATGGATGGCCGAGGAGGCGATGCCCTCGCGGGCGAGCTGTTGCGCCAGCCGATTGGCCCCTTGCTTGGTGCGCGTGAACACGAGCACCTGTTGCCAGTCGCCTTCCCGTACCAGGGCAGCCAGCAATGCCCGCTTGCGGTCCTGGTCGACCGCATAGGCGACCTGGGTCACCGTTTCCGACGCGGTATTGGGGCGCGCCACCTGGACCACGGCGGGCAGGCGAAGGAGCGTGGCCGCGAGCTTCTTGATTTCTTCCGGGAATGTCGCCGAGAACAGGAGATTCTGCCGTTGCGCGGGAAGCAGCGCCAAGATGCGCCGAATGTCCGGCATGAATCCCATGTCCAGCATCCGATCCGCCTCGTCGAGCACCAGGACCTCGACGCCGGACAGATTGGCGTTGCGGCTTTGCACGTGATCGAGAAGCCGTCCGGGCGTCGCAACGAGGATCTCGACCCCCTCCCGCAACGCCTTGATCTGCGTGTTGATGCTCACACCCCCGAAAACCACCGTCGAGCGCAAGGCACTGTGGCGCGCGAATGCACGCACCTCTTCCTCTATTTGCGCGGCCAGTTCCCGCGTCGGCGCCAAGATCAGCGCCCGTGTCGCATGGCGCGCGGGCGATACGCTGGTGTTCGCGTGAGGACTCAAACGTTCGAGGATCGGCAGCACGAAGCTCGCGGTCTTCCCGGTCCCGGTCTGGGCGCCCGCCATCATATCCCGCCCCTCGAGCACGACAGGGATCGCCTGCGCCTGGATGGGCGTGGGTTCGCGATAGCCGCGGTCGGCAATCGCACGTTGAAGTTCGGCCGACAGGCCAAGTGTTGCAAAGGACATAGAATCGTTACCTTAGGGCGACGTCGTTACCAGAACTAGGACTCGCCAAACGATGGATAGTTGCGCATGCATGGACGGATATACCGTAGGACACCGCTCGATCTGTGCCGGCATTATACGCCGACCTTGCATGTATGTGCGAGATGTGCTTAGCCTCGACGCTCTTCCCGGCGCCCGGGGCGGGGCGGGAGGAGGCGCGCCCACGAAGGCCGCTCACGCGGGTCGTCGGCGGGCCGGGTCCTGGCGGTAGAACAGCGAGAGCTGCCCATACACGGCCGGGAACGCCGCTCGCAGGGCCTGCGGCCGACTGAAGAACGCATCGCTCGCCACGGCAAAGAATTCCGCCGGATTTTGGGCGCCATAGGGGTCGATCGCAGGTGTCTCGCCCCGCGAAATTGCCGCGTTGAGCTGTTCATACGCGTGAGAGAACGCGTCGGCCCATTGCGCGATCGCCATGCCGGGATGAAGGGGCGGCACGCCATCGATGCGCCCGTTCCGCAGGTCCAGCTTGTGCGCGAACTCATGGATGACCACGCTGCCCTCCCCTGCACGCGAACGCTCGACGGCGTCCCAGGACAGGATCAGCGGGCCGCGTGTCCAGGATTCGCCCGCCAGGGGCGTCTCCAATTCGTGCACGACGCCGGCCTCGTCGCGGTATTCGCGTCGCGGGATGAAATCGCCCGGATAGACGATCACCTCCACGAAGTCGCCATAATAGCCCAGGTCCAGCGCAAGAATCGGCAGGCACGCTTGTGCCGCAATAACGAGGCGCCGCGCGTCCGAGAGGTCCATGTCCGCCGCAGGCGATAGTTGTTTTTCGTGCAGGAAGAGGACAACCCACTCGCGCAAGCGCACATGCTCCAGATCGGACAGACCCGCAAACAGCGGAAAATCCGTGGCGGCCTCCCAGGCGCGCGGGGAAAGACGCGCACGCCGCAGGATCGAGCGGCGGCGCAGGGAGGTCAGGAGGCCCACGCCCGCATCCCGATCACTCGTCGGGGCCCGCAACAGCCAGGAACCCTTCCTCCGGCCGCTCCAGCTCCACAGACTCTATTTGGGCAAAGCGGCGCGTGATCTTCTGGCTCGTCACTTGCACGTCCTCCGCGTCCTGGTGCGCCATGCGGATGTGATCGGCGAGCTTCTTCATGCGCACATCGAAGCGTGCGAACTCCTGTCCCAGCTTCGCCAGCGATTCCTTGATGATATGCACCTGGCGGCGCGTCTCCACGTCCTTGAGCACCGCCCGCGCCGTATTGAGGACCGCCATCATGGTCGTCGGCGAGACGATCCAGACGCGCCGCTGCATGGCGTAATCGACCACTTCGGGGTGGTGCCCGTGGATCTCCGCAAAGATCGCCTCGGCGGGCACGAACATGACCGCGCCGTCCGAGGTTTCGTGGGCAATAATGTATTTCTGGGCGATGTCATCGACGTGTTTCTTGACGTCCAGCGTGAACTGCTTCTCGGCCTTCGCCCGGTCCCCCGCATCGGGGCCGAACATCCGGTGATAGTTCTCGAGCGGAAACTTCGAGTCCACGGCCACGAGTCCGGTCGGTTCAGGCAGGAAAAGCGCGCAGTCCGCGCGCATGCCGTTCGACAGGGTATGCTGGAATGCATACGCGGGTGGCGGCAGGATATTGCGCACCAGGGATTCGAGCTGCACTTCCCCAAACGCGCCGCGAGAACGCTTGTCGCCCAGCAGTTCCTGGAGGCTGACGACATTCGACGTCAGCCCGTCGATCTTCTTCTGCGCCTCGTCGATGGTCGCAAGCCGCGCCATGACGTTCGCGAAGGTCTCGTTGGTCTTCTTGAATCCTTCGTCAAGGCGCTCGTTCACACGCCCGGCGATCTGCTCCAGACGGCCGTCCACGGCCTTGGTGGTCTGCTCCAGGGAGGCGCCGAGCACCTGCGCCATGTTGCGCAGCGTGCTCCCGATGAGTTCCTGGTTCGCCCGCCCTTGGGCGGCCAAGCTTTCCAGGACGGTCGCCAGCATCTCGGTGCGCAGCGCGTCTTGCTTGGCTTGCAGGGTCGCCGACAGTTCCGCGATCTTCTGGGCCATTGACTCGCGGGCCGCGCTCAATCCCTGGCCCTGGGAGAGCTCCAGCGCATGGAGGCTTGCCCGCATCTGCCCGGTCTCGCTCACGAGTCCGGCGCGCAGGCGTTCGTGACTGTCGGCGACGGCCCCCCCCGCGCGCTCCGACTGGCGGGCCAGCGCCTCATGCAGCCCGGACAGCATCTCACGATGCTGGGCCTCCAGCGGCTTCCCCACCAAGTCGGGCAGTTCGCGCCGCATCCGAGACAGGAACCACAGCAGGCCGGCGCCAAAAACCGCCGCCGCCACGCTGAAAAACGCCGCCACGACGAGAACCATCTGGGGGCTCCTCGCTTCTTGGGAAGCTCATTATAACGCGCTTCGCCCGGGTTCCTTGGGGCCGCCTCCCCACGGCGGGGCAGGATGTGGCCGCCGTCAGGCGGACGCAAGCAGGGGTTCGGCCCGCGCGAAGCGTTTGCGCTCGTTCTCCGTCAGGTGGCGCTTGCGAATCCGGATGCACTTCGGGGTAATCTCCACCAGTTCATCGTCATCGATGAACTCAATGGCCGATTCAAGCGTCAGTTGGATGGGCGGTGTCAAGACAATGGCCTCGTCCGTTCCGGAGGCGCGGATGTTGGTGAGCTGCTTGGTCTTGATCGGGTTCACCACCAGATCGTTGTCGCGGCTATGGATCCCGATCACCATGCCTTCATAGAGCCGGTCGCCCGGATTGACGAACATCCGCCCCCGCTCCTGCAGCTTCCATAGCGCATAGGCGACCGCTTCGCCCTGCTCCGCGGAAATCAGGACGCCGTTGCGGCGCGCAGGGATTTCGGGCTTCAGCGGCCCGTATTCGTCGAATACATGGCTCATCACCCCCGTCCCTCGGGTCAGCGTCATGAATTCGGACTGGAAGCCGATGAGTCCGCGCGCAGGAATGCGATAATCGAGCCGCACGCGTCCTTGCCCGTCCGGCACCATGTCCATCAGTTCGCCGCGGCGGCGTCCCAGCTCTTCCATCACGGCCCCCTGGTTCGCTTCCTCGACGTCGGCCGTGAGGAGTTCATAGGGCTCAAGCTTTTCTCCGTCTTGCTCCTTGAGCAAGACGCGGGGGCGGGACACCGCCAGTTCGTAGCCTTCCCGGCGCATATTCTCCAGCAGAATGGTCAGATGCAGCTCGCCGCGCCCGGAGACTCGGAAGATGTCGGAATCCTGCGTGTCCTCGACCCGCAGCGCGACGTTGGTGAGCAGTTCCTTCTCGAGCCGCTCGCGCAGCTGCCGGCTGGTGACGAACTTGCCTTCCTGGCCCGCGAAAGGTGACGTGTTCACCTGGAAATTCATGGTCAGCGTGGGCTCGTCGACCGCCAGCATGGGCAGTCCCTCGGGCGCCTCAGGATCGCAGAGCGTCACGCCGATGCCGATCTCCTCGACACCGGTAATCAGCACGATGTCCCCGGCGCACGCCTCATCGAGCGGAATGCGCTCCAGGCCGCGGAAGCCGAAGATTTGATTGATGCGTGCCTTCTTGCCCTTCTCCGCCCCCCGCAGGGTCACGATCTCCTGCCCCGGCCGGATCCGTCCCCGGGCCACGCGTCCGACGCCGATGCGCCCCACGAAACTGGAATAGTCGAGC